>JAIOPE010000067.1 GCA_021414065.1 Planctomycetota bacterium | reverse complement strand
GCCGCCACGCCGCCCTTCCCGATCACTCGCCGCGCGCCGCGAGCCCCTCCGCCCCGCTCGGCTGTGCCCCGGGCGGACTTCGTCGCCCAAGCGACGCGCGTGGCGAGCGTCCCGACGACGAAGAACGCGCCGAGCACGATGAGCCCCGGCACCCCGAAACCCGCCGCAACGCCGGCCCCGATGGCCACGCCCGCGACCGCGCCGCTCCACGAGACGGCCTTCGCCGCGCGCGCGACGACGGCGAGCACGACCACGGCGGTGGCCGCCGGTATCCAGGTGGACGCGAGGTTCACGGTCAGGATGGTAGCGCCTCGGCTCAGCGAAGGGCTGCGGCGAGGAAGTTGACCACCAGGCGATGAACGATCAGCGCCCCGCGCACGTTGCCTTCCTGCTGGTACACGTGGCCGAGCAGGTGCAGCACGCGCCCCTTGCCGTACGGGAACGTCACGGCCACACCCGACGCGTCGTGCCCGTGGCGACGGTCGAGATCGTCGGAGCGGACGAGCACCTCGGCGCCGATCCCGGGCGTCACCGTGAACGGCACACTCGAGTCCTCGAGCCACCAGCGGGAGACCCCGTCCTGCGGAGTGCCCGCACCGAGCCCGCGGTCCGACGTCGAGCGGACGCCAACCGTCTCGTCCTTCGTCAGCACCGGGCGTTCGCCGTCGCGCAGGGGCACGAGCGTGCCCGGCAAGCCCTTCTCGAGGAGCTTCTCGACGCCCCAGTCGGTGGTGACGAGCCACCCGCCCTCGTAGACCCACCACGCGATGCGCGACTGGGCCTCGGGCGTGAGCGGCGTGCCGGTGCAGTTGAAGACGAGCACCCGCAGCGTCTTCGGGATCTCGTGCGTTTCGAGACCGCCCTTCGCCACGAGCGTGTGCGTGATCTCGAGTTCGGTGAGCACCTTCTCTGCCTGGTCGTAGTCGCCGCGCGCGACCCACACGCTCGCTTTCGACGCACCGCCCCGCGCCGCACGCAGGGCCGTTCCGGCGCCGGCGTCGGACGTGAGCAGGCCCGCGGCCGTGCGGTTCGCAGCGGCCGACTCGCCCTTGCCGAAGCTCCTGCCGGCGACCTCCGGAACCGGATCGCCGCCGCCGACTCCGATGACCGAGGCGGGCGCCGGAGGCGCGTCCGGCTGTCGATCCGCCGCGGGCGTGGGCTCGATGCGCGGCGGCGGACGGAACCGCGGGTCGTCGTCGATGAGCGGACGCTCGGGCAGTTCGACGTCGGGCGGAAGCAGGTCCACGGCGTCGCGGTCGCGCGGAACCACGTCGAGCGGGTCGACGATCGGCGCCTTCTCGGCGGCGTCCGGGATCACCACCGGCGCCTCGACCGACGAGACTTCGATGTGCGCCTCGACCGCCGGCGCCGCTCCGTGGAACACCACCCATCCCCAGAGCGACGCGAGCAGAGCGGCGTGCAGCACCGCCGACACCGCGAACGGCGTGGCGGTCCCGGGACGATCCCCCGCGCGCGACGCGCGACGCTGCTTCGACTCCTCCCGCGCGGCCGACGAACGGCGGGGCGCGGTTGGCTGCCGCGCCGAGGGCGCCGCTGTCACGTCGAGCACCTTCAGACGTGCGGAGCCGAGCCGGAAGTCATCGCCCGCGTGCAGGATCGCCCGGCGGACGAGGCCGCCGCGGACGATCACACCGTCGCGCGCGCCGAGGTCCTCGACGACCACGCACTTGCCGTACTGCCGCAGCAGGGCGTGGCGCTTGGCGACGCCCTCCCCCTCGATCCGAAGCCCGCACGCCGCGGACGACCCCACCGTGAGGAGAGGATCGTTGACGGCGAGGGTGCGGTCGTAGGGACCGTCGTGGATCGAGAGCCGGTAGGGCATGGGAAGGGACCGGGCAACCGCCCGGTTCCTGAATCATCGACTCCCCGGCCCCCCAGCGTTGACGGGATCGCCGCGCGGGCGGCGGATACCTGCGAATCCGGCGCCTCGCTACCGGCCGGCGAGCGCTTCCTTCGACTTCTGCGCCCAGACGGTGCCGGGGTACGTGCTCACGACCTCGGACCACTCGCGGCGGGCCCGGGACGGCCAGTCGGCGCCCTGGTCCTTCAGCTCGCGGAAGAGCTCGCCGGCGTGGAACATGGCCTCGGCGCAGTCGTCCTCGGCGCCCGCGGCTTCGCCGTACAGCGTGACGACGCGCAGGTAGTGGTACAGCGCGGCCCGCATCGCAGCCTTGTCGGTCGGCGCAGCCCGCCACGTGGCCGTGCCGAGCTTGTTGTAGATCCCGGCGAGCGTGCGCTCGTCCTTCGTCTCCTTCGACAGCTTCTCGAGCGTGTCGCGGGCGGCGTCGGGCTTGCCGGTGAGGATCATGCACGACGCGCGGCCGACCTGGCACCGACGCATGAGCGACTCGAACTGCGACTTGCCCTGGAGGCGCGTGATGAGATCGTCGTAGGCCTTGCTGACCGCGGTCAGCACGCCCGGGTCGCCCTTGTTCGACGCCACCTGCTCGTCGATCCAGATGAGCCAGTAGTCGCCCTCGATGACGACGTCTTCCGGCACGCCGGCCATCTTCTTCAGCGAGCTGAACTCGCCCTTGGCGTCTTCGATCTTGCCGAGCGCGAGGAGCGCGCGGGCGCGCATCTCGGTCGCGGTGCTGATCCACTTCGACTTCGGGAACGACGACTTGAACGCGCCGAGAGCATTCGCCGCCTCGCCCGGATTGCCGTCGTCGAGGAAGGTGACCGCCGCGCGGTAGGCCGCCTCGGCCTTGGCCCACGGCATCGCCTCGGCGTCCTTCTGGACGCGAGCGAGGCTCTCGCGGGCGCCCGCACCGTTACCCGGCTCGGCGAGCAGCTTGCCCTTCGACAGGTCGGCCGGAATCGACTGCGGGTCGAAGTAGACGGCTTTCACGCTCGCCGCACCGAGCGTCTGCGGCTGCGGCACGTCGGGGATGCGGTACGTGACGCCGTCGAGCGTCCAGTCCGAGATCTCCCATTGGCTCCCGTTGAAGTCCTCGGCCGAGGGCGGGTTGCCGGCCTTCGGGTTGCCGAGGGCCTTGCCCTGCTGGTTGATGACGATGTCGCCCGCGAACGCCGGAGCGGCGAGGGCGCCGGCGAGGACGAACATGAACGGCACGAGACGGTGGAGGGAACCCATGAGCTTCTAGTCTCCTTACGAGCCGGGGCAGGGGGGCGCCCGGACGAACTGGCGATGCTATGGACCGCCCCGAAAGCGGGGCCAGTCATTTCCCCCTTCGACCCGTGAGGGCGGGGGCTGGGCGGGGAGGATTGACGGTCGGTGCGTCTGACGACTCGCATCCGCAGCGCAGAGCGGCCGGGCCGGACCGAGGAGCACGTGACCCGGCCCTCGTAGCGGCGTTCCCGACGAGGTAGGCACGAGTCGCGAACGGTACAGAGCATCTCCTGGGGAACGTCTCGCTCGGTGCCGGGGTTCGTCGCGAGCCTCCGGCTGGGTTGGGCAGGCAGGCGTGAGTCTACCGCACCTTCCCCGGTGCGTGTGCCGCAGACTTCTTCTTCCCGGTGGCCGCCACGCCCGGCTCCGTGTGGATCCCCGCTGTCTTGACGGCCGTCGCGAGCGGCGACCGGCGGCGGACGGCGACCATCTCCGCGACGATCGCCACGGCGATCTCCCCGTGGGTCTCCGCGCCGAGATCGAGGCCCACGGGCGCCCGCAGGCTCGCAACGCGCGCCGCGGGGAGCCCCCGCGCCGTCAGCGCGTCGCGGCACCGCTGCACCTTGTTCGAGCTCCCGATCATCCCGACCCAGCGCGGCGACGCCCGCAGGCAGGCCTCGACGCAGTCCTCGTCGAGCCGGTGACTGCGGGTGACGACCACGCAGAACGACCCGGGTCCGAGCCTCGGCGCCAGCGCCGCGAACACTTCGGGGAACGGCTTCGCGAGGACCTCGGCAGCATCCGGAAACCGCGCGGCCGTGGCGTGGGACGGTCGGTCGTCGGCCACGACCACGCGGAAACCGGCGACCGCAGCGACGGGCGCCACGGCCGTCGCCAGGTGCCCGGAACCGAAGATGAAGCACGTCGGCACGGTGATGGGCTCCACGAACACCTCCACGGCACCGCCGCAGACCATCTCGGAGTCGTCGGCCGCCTCGGTCGAGATCTCGAGCGTCGCGCGCCGGCTCGCGTCGTCGCCGATGACCTCCAGCCCGAGACGGCGGATGTCGTCCTCGAGCGCGCCCCCGCCGACCGTGCCCCGCGTCGTTCCGTCGGCGAGGACGAGCATGCGCATGGCGTCGCGCGCCGGGGCCGAGCCGCGTACGCCGATCACCGTCGCCATCGCGGCGGCGGCGCCGCGGGCGCGGAGTTCGGCCGCCTCTTCGAACAGGTCGGGTCGTCGGGTCATGGGAAGAGACTACCTCCGCACGCGACGGCGGACCATCGCGTTGAACTCGTCGAGTTCCGCGATCCGCAGGAGGCGGCACGCGAGGCCGTAGGTGACGACGCCCGTGAGGATCGCGGCCGCCACCGCGACGAGGCGCGGGATCAGCCGTTCGATGCCGAGCAGCGACTCGACTCCCCGGTCCGCCGCCAGCGCAGCGCCCCCGCAGACACACGACGCCACGAGTACGCGGGTCAGATGACTCGCGAGCGGCCGGGCGTCGAGGCGCGCGGCCGTCCGGTGGAACGCGATCACGAGGATGGCGAAGTTGACCGTGGCGGCCAGAGCCGTCCCCAGTGCAAGGCCGGGATACCCGTAGATCGGGAAGAGAGCGAAGTTGAGCGCCACGTTCGCCGCGACCGCCGAAAGCGAGGCGACGAGCGGAACGCGCGTGCGGCCGAGTGCGTAGAACGCCGGCGCGGCCACCTTCACGGCCGAGTAGCAGTAGAGGCCCGTCGCGTACGGGACCAGTGCCGCGGCCGTCGCAACGGTGTCGCTCGGGCGGAACCTGCCGTGCTCGAAGAGCAGGCGTGCGATCGGCTCGGCGAGGAAGATGAACGCGATCGTGCAGGGCACGGTGAGGAACGCCACGAGACGCAGCCCGTGGCTCAGCGTCGCACTCATCCCGGCCGTGTCCTTCGCGGCCGCGGCGTGGGCGAGCCGCGTTGCTGCGATCGTCGCCACCGCGACGCCGAACACGCCGATCGGAAGCTGCATCAGGCGAAACGCGTAGTTCAGCCACGAGACCGCGCCGGGCACGCCGGCCGCGAACGACGTGTTCACGAAGATGTTGAGTTGCGTCGCGGCGAGACCGACGGTCGCGGGCGCCATCAGCATGGCGATGCGCCGCAGCCCCGGGTCGCGAAGGTCGATGCGCGGGCGGAATCGGAAGCCCGTCTTCCGCAGCGCGGGAACCTGGACGAGGAGTTGCACCAGCCCGCCGAGTACCGTCGCCACGGACCATCCGAGCACCGCGTCGCGCGGGTCCAGTTTCGCGAAGTGAAGGCCGACGCCCGCTGCGATCGCGACGACGTTGAACGTGGCGGATGCGAGCGCCGGGAGGCCGAATCGCTCCTGCGCGTTGAGCTGTCCCATCGCCACCGCCGCGAGCGAGACGAACGGCAGGAACGGGAACATCACGCGCGTCAGCTCGACCGTGAGCTCGAACTTCCCGGGCGTCTTCGCGAAGTCGTCCGCGAGGAGGTGGACGATTCCCGGCGCGATCGCGATTCCCACGATCGTGAGCAGTCCGACGACGAGCAGCACGGCACCGATCACGACGTTGGCGAGCCGAAACGCGGCCTCGCGGCTCTCGTTCTTCAGCCGGTCGGTGAACGTCGGCACGAACGCGGCGGAGAGCGCGCCCTCGGCGAAGAGATCGCGGAGCAGGTTGGGGATGCGGAACGCGACCTGGTAGGCGTCGGAGACCATCGACGCCGAAAACAGTGCGGCGTAGAGCTGCTCACGGACGAGCGCGAGGATGCGGGAGATCATCGTCGCGCCCGACACCATGGCGGCCTTGCTGCCGAACCCGGCGCCGCGGGCGTGCTCGTGAGGGGGCTTCGCGACGGGTTGATTCATCGGCGGTTCACGCGGCGCCGCGGTACGCGACGACGGACGCCGACGGGATCGCGTCGCGCGCGGCGACTGCGATGCGTTCCAACTCGGCCATCGTCAGCGGTTGCACGAACGACTCCGCCGGCGGGCGCGAGACGGTGTGCACCTGCACCCAGCCGACGCGTCCGCCGCCGTCCGCGATCCCGCGGAGCCGAGCGGCCCACGCGTCGATCTCCGCCGACGCCGGCGGCTCGCCGTGGTGCCTCGCGAAGAGCGACTGCACGGTGATCGTCCGCTCGCGAGCGCACAGCAGCAGGTTCCCGACGACGCGGTCGAACGGCACGCGCGTGCGGTCCACGAGGCGGTAGTACTCGTCGGTGCCGGCGTCGAGCTTCGCCCAGACATCCAGACCGGCGCCGCCCGGGCCCGGCGCATCGAGAGCTCGCAGCGTCTCCGCCACGCGCGGCAGGTGCAGCACGGTCGCGTTCGTGATCACGCGGATCGGGACCGCGAGCCCCGCCGCCGCGCGCTCCGCGTGGACCATCCGCGCGGCTTCGGCGAACCACGTCTCGTTCGTCGGTTCGCCGTCGCCCGAGAACGCCACGTCCACGATGCGCCGCAACTCGACCGGGGCGGACTGGAACCGCGGCTCGGCGGCGAGCGCGCCCGAGGACGCGGCCTCGAACGTCGCGCGCACCTCGTCGCCCAGCACCGCGAGGTCCACGGTCTTCTCGCTCCCGGAAGTCCGCCGGTCCACCTGGCAGTACGTGCAGTCGAAGTTGCAGGCCTTGTGCGGCGAGAGGTTCACGCCGATCGAGATCCCGCCCGCCCGCCGCGAGAGCACGGCGTAGACGTACCGTTGCGCGCCGAGCGTGCGCGGATGCGACCGATGCGGCGGAAGCACCTCGCTCACGCGGGGATCTCGTGCAGCACTTCGCCGCGGACGATCGTCGCGGCGCAACGCACGTCGGCGAGCGCCGCCGGGTGCCGGACGACGTCCTCCGAGAGCAGGGTCAGACTCGCGAGCGCACCGGTGCGGATCGTGCCGCAGTCGCGCTCGACGCCCGCCGCCCAGGCGGCGCCGCTCGTGTACGCGTCGATCGCCTCGGTCACGGTCACGGCCTCCTCTGCGTGAAGGACCGTGCCGTCGCGGCCGGTGCGGAGCACGGCGCAGGCGAGGCCCTGCGCGACGTCGAACGTCTCGATCGGCGTGTCGGACCCGAACGCGACGCGCGCCCCGCTGTCGAGGAGTCGCCGCACCGGGAAGGCCTCGCGCGACCTGCTTCCCCAGTGTCGGTGGACGAGCGGCGCGTCGAGAGCCATGTGTACCGGCTGGAGCGACGCGACGATCCCCGACGCCGCGAACCGCGGGAGGTCGGCGTCGTGGATCATCTGCGCGTGCTCGATCCGGTGGCGGAGACGCCGGCCCTGCGGGTCGCGTGTGGCCGCGAGCACGTCGAGCGCGGTCCGCACGGCGGCGTCGCCGATGGCGTGGAGATACGACGGCACCCCCGCGGCGGCCGCTGCGGTGACCGCCTCGATCGCCTGCGCCTTCGAGACGACCTCGACCCCGCGGTGGCAGGCGTCGTCTTCGTACGGTTCGAGCAGATGCGCCGTGCGCGACCCGAGCGCGCCGTCGAGGAACGTCTTCATCCCGACCACGCGGAAGCGACGGCCCGGCCGGGTCGCGTCGGCGACGGCCGCCGGATCCGCGGTGTCCTGGGGCGAAAGGGTCGCGAACACGTCGAGCGGGAGGCAACCCATCTCATCGAGCGTGCGCAGCAACTCGTGGGGTCGCGAGCCGCTCATGTCGTGCAGGGCGGTGATGCCGGCGCGGGCGAGTTCGAAACTCGCCTCGATCGCCGCGCGCGACGCCTCCTCGGGCGTGCGGTCGTTGCACTGGGCGGAAGCCGCCATCGCGGCGAGTTCCCTGAGGATGCCGGTCGGCTCGCCCGCGCTGTCGGTGTCGATGACGCCGACGGATCCCGGCATCGGCGGGAGGAAGCCCGTCGCGAGGAGTCCGGCCGAGTTCATCGCCACGGCGTGATAGTCGTGCGAACGCAGCAGCACCGGGTGCTTTGCGGCCACGGGATCGAGCAGTGCACGCGCCGTCGTTCCCGACGCGCGGAAAAGCTCGGGGTCGAACCCGCGGCCCACGATCCAGCGCGACGGATGGGCCTTCGCCGCCGCCGCCGCGACGGCATCCCTGATTCGACCGAGGTCGAGACCGTGGAGGTCGATCTCCATGCGCGCTTCGGCGAGCGGCAGGAGGTGGGCGTGCGCGTCGTGGAACCCGGCGCAGACGAGAGCGCGGGGTCGGTCGAGCACGAGCGTCTCGGGCCCCCGCAGGGCGAGCATGCCCGCGCGCCCGCCGACCGCCGTGATGCGATCGCCCGTGATCGCGACCGCGTCGCATCCGTCCACGCCCTGGACCCGGGATCCGCACACGATCAGGTCGGGTCGGGTCTCGGGCGTCGCCATGTCGCGCAAGCTACCGCGTACGCCGCGGCGGTCGGGGGTTTCCACGGCGGGCGGCCTGCCGCTCCGAATCGCCGCCTCGTGGATCGCGGGGGCGCTACGCTCCGGGGATGAAACTCCGCATCGAATACTGCGCCGTTTGAAACTACGAACCCCAGGCCGTGAGCCTGGCGGACCTCCTTCTCTCCACGCTCAAGCGCAAGATCGCGTCGCTCGAGATGGTCCCCTCGAAAGGGGGCTGCTTCGAGGTGGACGTGGACGGCGAACGCGTCTACTCGAAGTTGAAGTCGGGGCAGTTCCCCGACGAGTCGGACGTGCTGCGGCTCGTCCAACTCCGCGCGCCGGCGTAGCCGACGCAGACGTAGCCGACGCAGACGTCAGGGACGCGCGACGGGGGCGCTGAGCGCCCGGGAGATCCTCTCCCAGTCGAATGCGGGCCCCGGGTCGGTCTTGTCGCGCTGCACGTGGAAGTGCCCGAGGACGCCGCGGAACGCGGTCAGCTCGGACGATTCGAGAGCGTCGTCGCGCACCGCGCCCGACGCGTCGCGGGGGATGCGCGCGGCGATCCGCGGGAACACGCGGCAGAGTTCCGGGAGCAGCGCTTCGAGCGTGCGGTACTGCGCCTCCGTGTAATCCGGCTGGACGAGTGCGCGGCCGTTGATGTCGCCGCGGAACCAGCCGGGTCGCCCGAGAGCGAACGGAGCACCGGGCGGCGGGAGCAGTCGCGCGGCGGGCCGCAGTTCCAGACCGTGCGGGCCCGCGGCGTACATCGGCTCGAACGACGATTCGTCCGGATACGCGCCGACGTGCGCGATCTCGATCCCGATGGAGCGGTCGTTGGCGATGGTGGCGTGACGCGCGCGGTGCGCGAGGTCGAGCGTCTGGTAGAGGCGCCCGTCCACGTCGAGCAGGAAGTGACTCGAGAGCCCCCGTTCGTCGTGCAGCACTTCGAAGCACCGACGCGACGTGCCGGCGGCGTCGTAGTGGAGGATGACCTGGTCGATGCGCGCCGCAAGCGACGCCTGGTCGTAGCCCGAGCCTGCGACGCGGGCGGCGACGTCGGCCGCGAGGCCGTCCGTGGATCGCACGCCGTACCGCTGCGGGATGTCGCAGCCGAGCGCCGGCGCCGCGGGCAGCACGCGGCCGGGCGTGAACGCGCAGCGCTCCAGGGCGCCGTCGAAGCCCCCCGCGTCGTTCGGCCCGGTGATCGCCACGCCTACGGGGAGCGACGCGCCGGCGACGAGCAGACGCCCGGCGGCACGCCGCACCGGGACCTTCGAAGCCGACGCTGCGGGGCGACGCGACGGCGCGACCGGTCGGTGCGTGGCGCATCCCGCCACGCCCGCCACCGTCACGATCAGAAGGGAAATCACGAACAACCCTTGTCGGAGACTCTGCGTTCGAGCGACCATGCGCACGATCCTCGCTGATGCGCCGTGGCCGACGCTGGTTGTTCCTCGGCGGGCATCCGGCCGGTGACCGGAACAATCCCCCGGCCACGCGCGTTCCTTCATGTGCCGGCATGTTCGCCCAAGACCGAGCTGCACCGCCCGACACGGACTCTCCGCCTCCGACGGAGCGACCCGACTGGGACGCCTTGCACAAGAAGTTCGGGCGCCTCGTCTACGCAGTGCCGCGCCGCTTCGGGCTCCAGCCCGAAGACTGCGACGACGTCTACCAGGCCACTTGGCTGACGGCCGTGACGCGCGCCGCGCCCCCGAGCGGCGAGGCAGACGACGTGTTCGTTCGCTGGCTCGCCGCGATCGCCGCGTGGGAGACGCGCAATCTCATCCGCCGTCGGCGCCTGCCCGTGCGCGACAACGACACGCTCCAGGCCATGGAAGACGGCAACGCGTCGCTGCCTGAACGTCTCCAGGAGATGGCGGAGCAGCAACGTCTTCTCGACGAGGCGCTAGCTGCGCTCCCCGAAAGAGACCGTGATCTCGTTCACGATCTTTTCCTCTGCGACGTGCCGCTGTCGTACGCGGAAATCGCAGGACGCCTCGGACTCGCAGTCGGGAGTGTTGGCCCGATGCGGCTGCGGGCGATCGAGCGGCTGCGCGCTGAACTCGAGCGTCGCGGTTTCTGAGCCTGGTTCCGCCCGCCGGGGCGTGATCGGTACCGCCGCTCCCAAGTTATCCACATCTGTGGATAACCCCCCGTTCATCGGAACTCTGGGAGCACGACTTGAGCGAATTCGGAAAAGTTGCGCGCATCAAACCCCGGTCTCGGCGCATTACTGCACCCGGAAGACGAGGTCACCCCGCATGCCGGAACGCAAGGACGTAAACGCCGACGCTCGCGAAGCCGCCGCGCACACCGCGGTCGGCGGTGCCGCCGACGCTGCATCGCAGGCAGCGTGCCCCGACGCGGTCGAGCGCCTGCGTGTCGCACTCTGGTGCCCGGAGGAGCCGCGTCCCACGGGGCACGCCGCCGCGTGCGAGCCGTGCACCGCAGAGTTGATCGAACTGCGCCGCATCCGCGAGATCCTGGTCGCCGCACGCTCGTCCGCGCCGTCCCCGGAAGCTGTGCGCGCGGTGGATCACGCCTTCGCGAACGGATTGACGCAAGCCGCCAGCGCACCCGCGAACGCGCCCGCTGACGACGAGCCGGCGATGGACTTCACTTGGCTCCGCGCTCTGCCGGCGTTCGATGCGGCCGCGGGCGTGCGCGGCATGGCTTGCGACGGGCTGATGCGCTGCTCCACCGACGATCTGCAACTCGACCTCCTGCTCGGTTCCGACCTGTCCGGCCAGGTGCTCGCGCCCGGCGACGAACCGTGCCCCGGCGTCGAAGTGACGCTGTTCCTCGACCGTCGCCCCGCCGGCGCGGTGCGGACGGACCGGTTCGGCGAATTCTCGCTCGAGATCGGGCGCGGGCGTCGCGCTCGGTCGATCGGCGTGAGCGTCGTCGGCCGCGGGAAGCCGCGTCACGTCGAGGTGTGGCGCGCCGAGGAGAACTCGTGACCGCTCCGTCGCGCGCCGAACTGCTGCTCGACACCGACCGCGCCGCGGCCGGACTCGGGATGCGTTCGGCGATGCTCTCGCCGCGGCAACTCGTGTTCCGCCACGGCCCGCACCAGCTCGAGATCTTGGCCCCCGACGCCGGTGCGGAGCGCGCGGCTCGGTTCGTCTGGGGACAGCTCGTCGCGGGCGTCGAGGCACCGTGCGCGGACACGGGCGTCGCGTGGCTCGACGGCACCGGCGTCGTCCGCTCGGAGACGGTCACGGACGAGTTCGGCGAGTTCCGGCTCGCGGCGCCGGCCGACGAGGGCGGCCTCCGGATCGACTGCGCCGACGGTTCTTTCGTCTGCTGGGTCCCGCCGTCGCGTCGCGAGACAAGGTGCGCGTCGTGAACATTGGGACCACCCCACGCACGCCCGTGACCGCGGCTGAGCCGGCGCCGACGCCGCTCGACGCGGCCTTCGCCGAGCCGGACACCCGCGCAGCGGTGGCACTCCTCCGGGCGGAGCTCTCGCGATCCGAGCAGTCCGACGCGATGGCGGAGCTCATCATCAAGGCAGCGGTGAACCAGGTGCGCCGCGACCCCCGCCGGGCCTTTGCGTTCGCACGCGCCGCGGCAGCTCACGGCAACGCCACGCCGCAGACGGTCGCCCGGGCACTCCGGGTGGCGGGCGGCGCGCTCGTCAGCCTGGGTCGGCCACGCCTCGCCGTCGCCCACTACGACCGCGCCCTGCGCCTGCTCGACGTCACCGCCGACGCCGGCGACCTCGCCGCCGTCGAAGTCAAGCGCATCCACCCGCTGTCGCTGCTCGGCCGCCACGCCGAGGCCCTCGCCGCCGCGTCGCGCGCGCTCCGGATTCGCGAGCAGCTCGCCGACGCGATCGGCATCGCGGAGATCGAAATCGCGCTCGGCGACCAGCGCTACCGCCAGGACCACTATCGCGAGGCGCTGCGCCACTACACGCGCGCCCGGAACTGCCTCGCCCCCGACAAGTACCGGCGGTTGCGAGCGATCGTTGACTGCAACAGCGCGAACTGCCTCGAGGCGCTCCAGCGCTATGGCGCGGCGAGTCGGCTGTTCGAGCGCGCGCGCGCCGCGTTCGAGAAGGACGGCCTACGTCCGACCGTCGCGCAGGTGGACCACAACCGGGCGTACTTCGCTTTCGTTCGCGGTCGGTACGCCGAAGCACTCACTCTCTACGAGCGGGCGGAGGCGATCTCGACGGAGCTGGGTGACGAGCGGCAACTCGCGCAGGTCGCTCTCGAACGCGCCGAGGTGCATCTGCAGATGGGGATGCCGCGCGATGCGCGGCGCCAGGCGGAGATCGCCGCGGAGCGATTTGGGCGCGTGTCGATGGTGAAGGAGCGCGCGCAGAGCCTGGTACTGCAGGCACTCGCCACCATCGTCGAGGGCGGAACGCCCGACGAAGTACTCGACGAAGCGCGCGCGGTCTTCACGGCCGAGGGGTCGGGCGTGTGGGTTGCCGAGTGCGACCTTCTCGCAGCCGCCGGCGCGGAGTCCCGCGGTGAGCTGCTGACGGCTCGCGTCCTTGCCACGTCGGCCCACGACGGATTTGCGCGGGCGGGCCGCGTGGCGCGGGCCGTCTCGGCGGACATCGTTCTCGCACGACTCGACCGGGCCGCGGGCCGGCCGCTCGACGCACTCGCGCGGCTCGACGGCGCAACCGATCGCCTGGGCGGCTTGGCCGGCCCGTGGCTCGAGGTCGAGATTCTGCGGCACCGGGGACTCGCGCTGCTCGCGAGCGGCGACACAGCGGGCGGTGCGGCGGATCTGGCCCACGCAATGGACGCGCTCGATCGCCACCGCGGCTCGGTGCCCGCCGACGACTGCATGATCGCGTTCCTCTCCTCGCGCTCCGCGCTCTTCGCCGAGACCGTTGACGCGCTGCTCCGCGCCGGCCGGCCCGCGATCGCCTTCGAGGCGTGCGAACGTGCGAAGGCGCGGGCGCTCACCGATCTGCTCGAGCGACGCGCGTCGAGCGGGCAGCCGGCCGCCGCGCTCTCCGTGGTCCGCACGCGGCGTCTCGAGGACGCGCTGCACGCGAGCTACTCACGCCTCCGCCGGCACGCCTCGGGTCTCGACGAACTCACAGTCGAGCGTCTGGCGACGGTGCGGCGCGAGACCGCATCGCTCGAGACGGAACTCGCCGAGGGGCGCCGTCGCGACGCGGCGGCAGCCGACGAATCCCCCGACGCGACGGCGTCCGCCACCGTGCCGCTCACGCTCGGCCGGTTGCAGTCCCGCCTCGACGGCGACACCACGCTCATCGAGTTCACGGAACTCCCCGACGGCCTGCACGCGTTCGTCGTCAGCCGCACGTCCTTCGCGCACTGCCGCCTCGGCGTCGACGCGCCGACGATCCAATCCCGCGCGCAGCGGTTCCGCTTCCACCTCGCGAAGTTCGACGTGGCGGCAGCGCTCGCATCGAGCGAGCTGTCGCTCCGCGCGACGCGCTCCAACCTGTCGGAGCTGGCCGCGGCGCTGCTCGGCCCGGTACGGGAGCTCATCACCACGCGCCGCTTGGTCGTTGTGCCGTCTCCCGCACTGAACGGAGTGCCGTTCCACGCGTTCCCGGACGGCGCCGGCTGGCTCTCCGAGACCGTGGACGTCGCGTACGCCCCGAGCGCCGCGGTCTACCTGCACTGCGCTGCCCGCGACGTGAGCCGGCGGTCCGTCAGGGAGGGCCCGACAACCGTGCTCGCGGTTCCCGACGACGCCGCACCCCTCATCGAGCGCGAAGCGTGGGTCGTGGCGAACGCACACGGCCCGACGGCCCAGGTCTTCGTTCGCGAACAGGCGACGATCGCGCGGTTCCGCGAGGCCGCCCGCACGAGCCGCGTGCTGCACATCGCCACGCACGGGATGTTCCGTCCCGACGAGCCGTCGCTCTCGTGCGTGAACCTCGCCGACGGCTGGCTCGATCTGCACGGCGTCTACGAGACGGACGTGCGCGCAGAGATCGTCGTGCTCTCCGCGTGCGAGAGCGGCGTCGCGGGCGTCGCTGCGGCCGGCGACCCGCTCGGCCTGCTGCGCGGGTTCCTGGTCGCCGGCGCACCGCGCGTGCTGGCGAGTCAGTGGCGCGTGTCCGACGCATCGGCCGCGCTGTTCATGGAGACGTTCCATCTGCAACTCGCCGCTCGCGTCGGCGCCGAGACGGCGCTGCGCGAGGCGAGGGCCGAGGTCCGTCGGCGGTTCCCGCATCCGTACCACTGGGCCGCGTTCTTTCTCTACGGCCACCCAGGCGGTGCCGCCGGGACCACACGCCGCGCGCCTTGCGCGACATTGAGCACGCCCGCAACAATCGCTGTTCCAGCTTCGTCCAACGCTCGTTCCCTGGGGAGGGTTTCATGCGTTCCAACCACGTGATCAGCCAAGTCGGTCGCTTCGCGCTCGTCGTGCTGGCGGCCGGTCTGCTGGTGCCGTCAGGCGCAGTGCGGGCCGACGACGACGACGGCACGACGGAGGCCGGCCGAGGCGGCGCCGCCGACATCCGCCGCGCGAAGCGCGAAGTGGTGGTCTACGTCAACGACGAGAGCGATCTGGCGGCCGCGAAAGCATCATGCGCAGCCGAGATGGGCACATCCGAGCCGACCGAGATCCGGAGCATCCGCGGACGCAACGGGAAGCGCGGCAGGGCGCTCGTCTACCGCTTCGCCGCCGAGGATGACTCGCGCGCGGCGTGCCGTGCGGAGCGCCGCGTTCGCGGTGACCGCGGCGTGTCCGACGCGCTGATGAACCGCCCGCGCCGCACGAAGGGCGCGCCCTCGCAGATCCCGGTCCTCGACGGCGACCTCGAGCCGCGGGTGATCTACCAGCAGCCGGCCATGGCCCAGATCGGCATCGCGGCGGCCCAGAGGTTCAGCCGCGGCGGCGGCGTTCTCGTCGCGGTGATCGACGGCGCGTTCGACCTGCGCCACGAGTTCCTGGGCGGGCGCCTCCACCCGGTGCGCTTCGACGCGTTGTCGCACGACGACGACCCGCAGGATCTCGGCAACGGCATCGACGACGACGGCGACGGCGTCACCGACTCGATCCGCGGGCACGGCACGTTCACCGCGAGTCTCATCCTCGCCGCCGCTCCCGACGCGACCATCCTGCCGATCCGCGTGCTCGACGACGAAGGTTGGGGCACGCCGCTCGCCGTCGCCGAAGCGATCGACTTCGCGATCCAGCAGGGCGCGAAGGTCATCAACATGAGTCTGGTGATCCCGACCGCCACTCCCATGGTCCGAGACGCAGTCCAAGCCGCCCTCGACGCCGGCATCGTGGTGGTCTCCGCGGCGGGGAACAACTCGGGGACCGGGCCGACGTGGCAGAACGACCCCCAGCTCGTCCAGCGAGTGATCAACGTCGGCGCCGTGGACGAAACAGACACCCTCGCGTCGTTCACGAACAGCGGGCCCATGGTCCACGTCTACGCGCCGGGTGTCGGCATCGAGGGTGCCCTCGGCGGGCCCAGCTCGAACGAGTACGGCCGCTGGCAGGGAACGTCGTTCGCCGCTCCGTTCGTCGCGGGGACGGCTGCGATCGTGCGCGGCGTGGCGCCCGTCCTGCCGAGCCTCGACGTCCGCCGCCGTGTGGTGGAGACCGCCGCGCCCGTCGCCGGCGCGGGGCCGTCGCGGGGCCGGTTGAACGCCGCCGCCACGCTCGCGGCCGTGACCGGGCTCTGACCGAGCGGTTCGCTCGGCACCTGTTCGTCGTTGCTGACTCGGTTCGTCCGCGGCGTGCGCTGTGTACGCCCCCGCAGCGTCGTCGGAACTCGCCCCCAACCTGGGTCCCCCGCAGAGGCGCCGGATACGTTTTCCGGCGGTGTGCCGCATGAGAGACGCGAGTGCTGTACGTCATCCGACAGGTCACCCCATACTGCCGTTCGCCGAGCACGACGCAGACACGCTTCGGGATCGTGTGCGTGAACTCGAAGCGGAACGGGCACGGCTCACCGAGCAGGTGCTGCATCTCGAGCGCGTGGCGCAGGTCGGCCTCATGACCTCGGGTCTGGCGCACGATCTCGTGAACCAGCTCACGGGCGTCCTCGGGACGGCGGAACTCGCATTGATGCGTGCGCACCCGTCGGCGCTCCGCGAGGGACTCGACGGAGTTCTCGTCCACGCCGGCCGCATGCACGACACGGTGGATGCGTTCCTGTCGTTCGTCCGCCGCCGCGAACACCGCGTGCGTTACGTCTCCGCGGCCGAAGTCGTCGATGCGGTGCAACGGCTGGTCCAGCCGGTGGCGAGGTCCGAGGGCGTGGTGCTGCTTTCGACGGCGGCGACCACGCGCCAGATCCGGGCCGACCGCCAACTCCTCGAGCAGGCAGTCGTCAACCTGGTCCTGAACGCCGTCCGCGCCGCCTCCCGGGGGGCCGGGCGCGTCTCGCTGACGGCTGTGGACGGCGCGGAGGGCCGCGTCCGTTTCTCGGTGCGCGACGCCGGACCGGGCATCCCGGAGTCGGTGAGGTCCCGCCTGTTCGAGCCGTTCGTGACGGACCACGGCGACGGCGACGAGAACGGCCACGGCGGCGGCGGTCACGGGCTGGGGCTGTACGTGGTCCGGCAGGTCGCGGAGCGCTACGGCGGCCGGATCGATGTCGAGTCGTCTGCCGCGGGCACGCGAATCGACCTCGACTTCCCCGCGGGCGGCGGCTGACCCTCGGAACCGGCCGGAGCGTCCCCAGTCTCCCGGCACGATCGTTGCGGTCGTAGACTCCCAGTGTCCCGCGGCGAAGTTCCGCCGCAGGGACCGGGAGACACCTGATGGCCGGCACACGCCTGCTCGTGATCGACGACGAAGCCGGGCTGAGGAGGTTCCTCCAGAAGGAACTCTCGGCCCGCGGCATGGTGGTGGAAGCAGCGGGCTCCGCCGAGGAGGGGCTGCAGAAGCTCGGCGACGCCGCGTTCGACGTGGTCCTGCTCGACATCAAGATGCCCGGCATGGACGGGCTCGCGGCCCTCCGCGAGATTCGTCGATTCGACCCCGCTCCCGAGGTCCTGATGATCACGGGCCAGGGGAGCGTCGAGTCGGCCGTCGAGGCCATGCGCGCCGGCGCGTTCCACTACCTCACGAAACCGTTCCACTTGGACGAACTCGAGGTTCAGGTGGACAAGGCCCGCGAGCGGACCGCGCTCGTGCGCCGGGCACATGCGTTCGAGCGACTTCTCTCCGGGAACGACACCAAGCTCGTCGGCGATGCGGCACCGATGGACCGGCTCCGGGCGATCATCCGGAAGGTCGCCCCCGCCGACACCAGCGTGGTGATCGAAGGCGAGAGCGGCACGGGCAAGGAACTGATCGCCCGCGCGATCCATTCGGGGAGCCGCCGGCAGAGCGGACCGTTCGTGGTCGTGAACTGCGGCGCCCTCCAGGAGTCACTCCTCGAGAGCGAGCTCTTCGGCCACGAGAAGGGCGCGTTCACCGGCGCCGTGAAGACCAAGGAAGGGCTCGCCGAGGCCGCCCACGGCGGCACCCTGTTCCTCGACGAAGTGGGCGAAATGAGCCTCGGCATCCAGGCCAAGGTGCTCCGCTTCCTCGAGTCCGGAGACGTCCGGCGCGTCGGCAGCAACCGCACGCAGCACGTGGACGTACGCGTGGTCTCCGCCACCAACCGACGCCTGGCCGACGAAGTCCGTGCCGGTCGGTTCCGAGAGGACCTGTACTACCGACTCCGGGTGTTCGCCATCGAAGCGCCCCCGCTTCGGGAACGCATGACGGACATTCCGCTGCTCGTCGGCCACTTCCTGACGTCGATCCGCGGGGTCGGCCAGGGGCCGTTCATGGTCGATGCCGAGGCGATGGACGCGATGAAGTCCTACGCATGGCCGGGCAACGTGCGGGAGCTGAGGAACGCCGTGGAACGCATGATGCTGCTCGCAGAGGGCGGCCGCATCACGGTCGGGGACCTCCCGCCGGAGGTGTCGCGCGCCGGCGAGCAGTCGATCCCACCCGGAGACGAGTTCAGCCTCGCCCGCCTGGAACGCATCATGATCCTGAAGGCCCTCCGCGCCTGCAGCGGACGCAAGCGGGAGGCCTCGGACCGTCTCGGGATCTCGCTCCGGACGCTGTACAACAAGCTGAACGAGTACCGCGCCGCCGACGGCGAATCGCAGTTGCCGATGGCGCCGGATTCGCAGCTCCCGCCGGACGCCGGCACGCAGTGACCTCGACGGAAGGAGCCGCGTCATGGTCCTGACGGCACGAGCCCGGTTCACGTTCGCGGCCGTCGCCACGACGGTCGGGATCGTCGCGCTCGTCGCCTACGGCTGGCGGGCCCTCGACACGATCTCCGACGAGGTGCGGCGGATGGACGCGCAACTCCAGCGCCTGCGCAGGATCGAGCATCTCGAGGAGGACCTCCACGAACTGGCCGCGGGGTCGTCGCAGGCGGACATCGCGGGGATGGAACGAAGCCTCGCCCGGGTCGCGGCGCTGCCCGGTCCGGAAGGCGAGCAACCGCTGTTCGACGACCTCCGCACCCGCATCGCGGACGCCAAGCGAGACGGAACGTCGCAGCGGTGGTCCGAGGCGGCGGAGGCGGTGTCGAAGCTGAGCAAGGGTGCGGTCGAGATGACGGTCCGCCTCTCGGCCGAGACGTCGGAGCCGGCGACGACCGGCGCGCGGGACATCGTGAAGCTGGGTGCCGCGGTGGTGCTCGTCGGCGGCGCGCTGTCGGTCCTCGCGTTCATGGGCCTGCGGCGCGAACGGCGCGAGGCCGAGCACCAGCTCCGCCGGAGCGACCGCCTCGCGGCTCTCGGCATGATGGCGGCGAGCGTCGCACACGAACTGAACAACCCGCTCGCGACGATCTCCGGCTGTGCGACCGCCGTGCGCGACCGGGCGAGGCGCCGCGAGCGCGATGCGAACGCAGGCTTGGGCAGCGCCGCCGCGATCGACGCCAATGAGCTCGAGTACCTGGACATGATCGTGGACGAGACGCGCCGGTGCGGCGGCATCGTGCGCAGTCTCCGCGATCTCGCGCGCGACTCGCCGCCCGCGATGATCCCGGCCGACCTGCCGACGATCGTCCGGGAGGTGGTCGCGCTCGTGTCGATGTCGCGCGAAGGCCCGGCGGTGGACGTCTCCGTGTCGGGTGAGGCAATGCTCGAGGCGGTCTGCGACCCGGACAAGATCAAGCAACTCCTGCTGAACCTGCTGGTGAACGCCCGCGACGCGTGCTCGGCCGACGGCCGGGTGCAGATCGCCGTGGAACTCGAGGACCCGGGGCGGGCCCGCATCGTCGTGACCGACGATGGCCGCGGGATCGCGCCGGACGATCTGGCGCGCGTCTTCGAGCCGTTTCACACGGGCAAGACGCGCGGCCTCGGACTGGGGCTCTTCATCTGCGAACGCATCGTCACGCTTCACGGCGGAACCATCGCGGTGGCGAGCGACGGACCGGGCCGCGGCGCCCGGTTCACGGTGACGCTGCCGCTGCCGCTGCAGCCGAACACGAGAGCCGGGACGGCGGCGGACTGGAACGGCGGTGCCGCGAGGGGGCCGTCGCCGCAGGGCGACGCGCCTCGCACAGCGTCGTGATATCGGGCACGCGATGCAACCATCGTGCATATCCTGCACGGTCTTTTTCACGCAGGACGGGCGCGCGGACGGCCCAGAGTGCGTCCATCACGACGGAACATCAGCCGAGAAGAGGACTCCCATGACCGGAACTCCAGACGCCGCCGCCAGGGCATCGAAGCCTGCGCCCCGACCCGACCAGGACTCCGGTCGCAACCGGGCGCTGGGCGTCGTACGCCTCGTGGTCGTCTGGGCGGTGGCCGCGGGGCTCGCGTGGTTCGGCAAGCCGAGCCGGATCGAGTGGGCGGTCGGCCTCGCGTTCACGGCGCTCGGCGAGAGCCTCCGCGTGTGGGCCGCCGGGTACCTCGTGAAGACGAAGGAGCTCATCACGGGGGGCCCGTACGCTCGCGTTCGAAACCCGCTCTATCTGGGCCGGCTCCTGATCCTGACGGGCGTCGCGATCGCGGCGCCGATGCCCTACTACTCGAACCTGATCGTGCTCGCCGTCGGCTACGCGGTGTTCTTCTTCTACTATCTCCCCCGCAAGGAGCGGGTCGAGCCGAAGCGGCTCGAAGAGGTCCACGGCCAGCCGTTCCGCGAGTACTTCGACGCCGTGCCGGCGATCTTCCCTGCGATCCGGCCCTACGCGAATCGCCGCGGTTCGTGGAAGTGGGCGAACTTCAGCAAGAACGAGGAACTGCTGATGGTCGTCTCGCTCACGGTGTTCTTCGTCGTGCTGGCGTGGAAGAGCCCGGCATTCTGAAGCCCGACGCCACAGCGTCTGCCGCAGCCGCCCCGTCGTCGGGCGCGCGCACGCTGCTCGTCGTGTTCCTGGCGTCGATCGCCGTCCTCGCGCTCGGCGTCGCGGGCCGCGAGATCTCGAAGACCGACGAGCACCGCTACCTCGCGGTCGCCCGGGAGTTCGCCGTCACGGGCGACTGGTTCGTCTGCCGCCTGAACGGCGCCACGTACACGCACAAGCCGCCCGGCTTCTTCTGGCTCGCGGCCGCCGCAAACGCCCTCGGCCTCTCGTGGACGCTGGCGTCGATGCTGCCCGGAGTCCTCGGCGGCGCGGTGTCCGCCGCGCTGGTGTTCGACCTGGCGCATCGCTTCTGGGGTCGGCTCGCCGCGTGGACGGCGGCACTCGTCCTGCTGACGTCGGAGGAGTACTACTTCCTCGCCACACGCGGGAACCTCGACGGCTTCCTCTCGCTTTGGACCACCCTCGCCGCCTATGCGTTCGTCCGTGCGACGACGTCCGACGCAGCCGGCGCCCGCACGCGGTGGACGGTCGTCGGGTTCCTCGCGACCGGCTGCGGCGTGATGGTGAAGGGCCCGGCGGCGATCGCCATCCCCGGTGCGGCCGCACTCGTCGCCCTCATCTGGGACGACTCGTGGTCGCGCACGCCGTGGTGGCGCTGGGTCCTCGGCAGCGCGGCCCTGGCCTTCGCCGTGGAGCCCGGCGTGCTCTCGCCAGGAGCGTCCAAGGCGCTCTTCGCCGCGCGCCTCGCCGCGTTCGTGGTGCTGACCGGGATCTGGCGCAGTCGTTGGTCCGCGCTCGCCACGTGGCGATGGGCGCTCGCACCGCTCGTGTTCCTCCCCGGACTCGCCTGGGCCGTAGCCGCCGCGCGACAAGCGCCCGAAGGGTGGGACTACGTCCACGCGCTCGCGTTCGGTCAGGGTGTCGAACACGCCGCCGGTCAGGTGGACAAGCTCGAGCCGTGGTGGTTCTACGCGAAGGCGTTCCCGCTCGGCCTGATGCCCTGGACCTTCCTCCTGCCGGCCGCGGTGTGGGCGTGGTCCCGCTTCCGAGCCCCGGAGCGCCGCGCAGCCGACCGCTTCGCGATGGCTTGGGTCGTCGCCCCGCTCGTGGTGATGTCGATCTCGCTCGCGAAACGCGACCTCTACCTCGTGCCGGTGTACCCGGCCGCCGCTCTGCTGATCAGCCGCATCGCGCCGACACTCGCCGCCGACGCGAGCCGACTGACCGCCTCGGCTGTCCGCTGGGGACTGCGCGGACTCGCGGTCGTCGGGATCGTCGGCGGTGCGGCGTTGCTGCTGCTCGGCGCCGTCACCGCCGTCGGGCGCGGGGAACTTGCCGGAAGGGTCTGGACCGGCTGGGACGCAGCGCGCGGCGCGCTTCCTACGTGGTGCGCCGCCGGTGGCGTCGCGGCCGGGATCGCGCTCGTCGTTGCGGGAGTCACGCTCTGGCGCGCGCGCGCTTTCCGGGCGGTCGCGCGGGGCGTGCTCGTCCTGTGCGCCGGGTTGCTCGCGGCCATCGTGTGCGTGTACATCCCCTTCAACAACGCGCTCTACGCCCGGCGTCCGTTCCTCGAGACCGTCCGCGGCAGGATCGGCGACGCCCCGCTGTTCGACCTCGGCGGAACCGACTTCGCCGCGAACTGGATCTGCGAGCGCAGCGTGGTCGCGACGGTCCGGCCGGCCGACGCGCTCTCGCTCCTGCGCGCGACGACCGGGCCCGTCTACTTCGTCCTGGAGCGCTCCCGACTGCCGTCGAAGGGCCTCCCGGAGGGCACCCGCGTGATCATCGACGACCCGCGGACGAACGACGCCGCCCTCGTTCTCATCGGACGCGAGTAGCCGCGCGACGGGCGTTCCGCTCGCGGTGGATCTTCCGATAGCGCTCGACGAGGCGCGCCACGCGGCCCCGGTCGGTCCGCTTCCAGAACGGCAGGAGGACCCGCCAGAGCAGGCGCGGGCACGCCGGACCCACAGCCGTGGCGAAGTCGATGAACGTCACGCCGCCGTCGGGGCGGAAGATCACGTCGTGGCGGCCGAGATCGCCGTGCGCGAACCCCGCTGCGTGCAACTCTGCGATCGCAGCCTCAAGCGCGGCGGCCTGAGCCTCCGTGAACCCGTCGAGCCGCAGGTCGAAGAGCTCGGTCCCGTCCACCCACGCGGTGACCACGCGGTCGGGGCGCGTCTCGAGCACGCTGGGCACGCAGCCGAGCGGAGGCAGCGCCGCGAAGATCCGGGACTCCCGCCGCAGGAGCCAGCGCGCGACGAACCCCGCTCCGACCGACGTCTTCACCGCCACGCGGCGGCCGTCGCGCTCCTCGACGTAGACCCTCGCTTTCGTCGCGTTCCGGTCGCCGCCCACGAGCCGGCCGGCGGGGGGCGATCCGACGTTCGGGGGGTCTTCGGGGGGCATGGCACCGCAAGTGTCGGCGCTGCCCGTGGCAGGGAACAAGGTCGCTTCGTGCGGCCAGCTTCGTGCAGCCAGCTTCGCGCGGCGAACGCCGAACGCGGAGGCTCGACTCCACGGAGCGAGTTGCGCGCCGAGCCCAACGCAGCAGCCGGCCAGTCACGGCGAAACGGGAGTAGCAGCGGCGAAGCCGGCGCGCGGCTTGCACTCTCATGCATCGCGCGTTCGCGACTCTACGACCGCAGGCCGCGTGACCAAGTGTGTCAGTTATTCTCGGACGGCCACTAACCTCCCAGGTTCGATGTCCGACACGGATCTCCCTCCGCCCGAGAGCTGCCTCCACAACCTCCACCGGGCTGCGGACCGCAGTTCCGACCCGCCCGAGGCGAGCGACATCTGTCGGACCGACCTCGGCGTGGTCCACATGCTCGACTGCCCGCTGTTCATCGGACGGCGGTGCTCGTTCTTCACCGAGGCGGCGAAGCCGCACCCCGCCGCCACCGACGCCGAAATCGCCGCCGCCCGGGACGAACTGCACCGCGACTTCCTCGGATGGTCCTACCGCCAGCGCGTGCGGAACCTGTCGAAGCCGCGGGATCTCATCGCGCGGAAGATCGTCGTCGAGGCCCAGCCCGGCCCGCTCGACGACGAGGCTCCGCTCGTGCTGCGAGTCCCCGTGGTCGTGCCAACCGATGCGGCCGCGAGCGGCGACACTGCAGCAAGCGCCGATGGCGCCGTCGCGCCCCCCACGCCCGCTTCCGTGATCCTCGTGGAGGTGCCGCCCGAGCCGGTCCCCGCCGACGACGCAGGCGCCGCGGCTGCGGCGGCCCCCGCGCCGTCCGTCACTCCGGCAGTCGAGTACTACCCGGGCCAGCGGCGGTCGGAGGACCGTGGACGCAAGAAGTCGCGGAGTCGCCCCAGGCCAGCCGCGTTCGGCGCCCCGACCGGCGGCGGTCAATCCGCCCCGGTCGGCAGCGGAAACGCCGGCTCCGTCGGCGGCGACTACGCAGGATCCGCCGGCACCGACGCGGCCGTCGCAGGTCGCGCGGCCGCACGCGCTTCGAGGCACGACGACTTCGGCGCCGACATCGAGCCGGGCGACGGGCCCCGGTCCGAGCCGCGACGCGACGCAAGCGACAAGGCGAACGACGACGACATCGAGGGCGATTCGGACGACGGCTCGTACGACCTGTCTACGCCGAAGGAACCAGTCGCGCCCGTCGCACCGCGCACCGTCGAGCAACTCCTCGATTCGCTCCCGGAGGCCAAGCTGCCGGACGGCCCTCGACCGGGCGAGCGAGGTAGCGGCGGCGGGCGCGGGGGCGAGGGCCGTGGCGGTGACGGCCGTGGCCCCGCGAATCGCGGCGGCGACTCGCGCCCCGGCCGAGACGGTCGCGGTGACGGCCGCGGTGACGGTCGCGGCAGGGGCCCCGGCGGCCCGCGCCCGGGCGGCCCGCCGCGGCGGGGCAGTCCCGGCGCTCCGCAGCAGGGCCGCGGCCCCGGTCCGCAGGGTCCCGGCCGACGTCCCGAGGGTGGCCCGCGCGGCCCACGGCCCTCGCGCGACGACGGCAGGCCCCGCGGCGACAACCCGCCCCGCGACGCGGGCCCCGGCGGCGAAGTCGGCCCGGGCGCACCCCGCGCGCCGGGCGAGCGATCCGGCGAGCGTTCTCGGGGCCGCCGCCGCGGGCGCGGACCGGGCGGAGACCGCGGTCCGCGGGACGGCGGTTCGACGCCACCGGCCGCGCCGTAGTCGCGTCTACCGACGTCGGCAGAACGTCGCCCCCGCACCCGATACTGCACGTCCCGGCAATTGACTCGGTCGGCGCCGCCGCCCGGCCCGAGACTCGCCGGACTTCTCACCCACGAGGACGACCCGAGTGCCCCGACGCGACGACATCCACTCGATCCTGATCATCGGCTCCGGGCCGATCATCATCGGCCAGGCCTGCGAGTTCGACTACTCGGGCACGCAGGCCTGCAAGGCGCTGCGCGAGGAGGGCTACCGCGTCATCCTCGTGAACAGCAACCCGGCCACGATCATGACCGACCCGGAGATCGCCGACCGGACGTACATCGAGCCGATCACCTGGCAGGCGATCGAGAAGATCATCGTGAAGGAGCGCCCCGACGCGGTGCTCCCCACGCTCGGCGGCCAGACGGGGCTCAACGCCGCGATCGACCTCCACGAGCACGGCGTGCTCAAGAAGTACGGGGTGCAACTCCTCGGCGCCCAGATCGACGTCATCCGCCGCGCCGAGGACCGTCAGCTCTTCAAGGACGCGATGCTCGAGATCGGGCTCGACCTGCCGAAGAGCCGTGTCGTTCGGTCGCTGGACGAAGCGATGGCCGCGCTCGAGGACATCGGCCTGCCCTGCATCCTGCGCCCGTCGTTCACGATGGGCGGCACCGGCGGCGGCATCGCGTTCAACCGTGAGGAGTTCCGCGAGATCGCGCAACTCGGGATCGACCTCTCGCCGGTCCACGAGACGCTCGTCGAGGAGAGCGTGCTCGGCTGGAAGGAGTACGAGGTCGAGGTGATGCGCGACCACGCGGACAACTGCGTGATCGTCTGCACGATCGAGAACTTCGACCCGATGGGCGTCCACACGGGCGACTCGATCACCGTCGCACCGATCCAAACGCTGACCGACCGCGAGTACCAGCGGATGCGCGACGCCGCGTTCGCGTGCATCCGGAAGATCGGCGTCGAGACCGGCGGCTCGAACATCCAGTTCGCGACCGACCCGAAGACCGGCCGCATGATCGTGATCGAGATGAACCCCCGCGTGTCGCGCAGCTCCGCGCTCGCGTCGAAGGCCACCGGGTTCCCGATCGCGAAGATCGCAGCGAAACTCGCGGTCGGCTACACGCTCGACGAGATCGGCAACGACATCACGCGCAAGACGCCCGCGTGCTTCGAGCCGTCGATCGACTACGTGGTGGTGAAGATCCCACGCTTCGCGTTCGAGAAGTTCCCCGACGCCGACTCGACCCTCGGCTCGCAGATGAAGTCGGTCGGCGAAGCGATGGCGATCGGCCGCACGTTCAAGGAGGCGCTGCAGAAGGCCCTCCGCTCCACGGAAGAGGGCCGCCAGGGGCTCGGACTCGACAAGAAGGACCTCCTCGCCCGCGGCGGCACGATCCCCCGCGACGAGTTGATCGGCAAGCTGGCGCGTCCGAACTCCGAGCGCATCCGTTGGATTCGCTACGCGATGAAGTGCGGCATGTCGCGCGACGAGATCCAGCGGCACACGTCGATCGACCCCTGGTTCCTCGTGCAGCTCGAGCAACTCGTCGAGACCGAGGACGAGCTCCGCGCGTACTCGGGCATCGCAGACGTCCCGACGCCGCTCCTGCGTCGCGCGAAGCGCGAGGGGTTCGCAGACGCGCAGTTCGCCTACCTCTTCCGCGAGGACCCCATGGACGTCCGCGCGGAGCGCATCCGCCGCGGAGTGCTCCCCACGTACAAGCTCGTGGACACCTGCGCGGCCGAGTTCGAAGCGGCCACGCCGTACTACTACTCCACGTGGGAAGACGAGTGCGAGGCGCGGGTCTCCGACAAGAAGAAGATCATGATCCTCGGCTCGGGGCCGAACCGCATCGGCCAGGGCGTCGAGTTCGACTACTGCTGCTGCCACGCGGCGTTCGCGCTGCGCGACGCCGGGTTCGAGACCATCATGGTCAACTCGAACCCGGAAACGGTCTCGACGGACTACGACACGTCGGACCTGCTCTTCTTCGAGCCGCTCACGCTCGAAGACGTCCTGAACATCCACGACCGCCTGAAGCCGTGGGGGACGATCGTCCAGTTCGGCGGGCAGACTCCGCTCAAGCTGGCGCAGGGTCTCGAGAACGCCGGCGTGCGGATCATCGGCACGTCGCCCCACTCCATCGACCTCGCGGAGGACCGTGAGGAGTTCGCGAAGATCCTCGACCAGGTGGGTCTCAGGCAGTCCCCGAACGGCATGGCTTCGAGCCTCGACGACGCGCTGAACGTCACGCGCCGCATCGGCTACCCGGTGCTCGTGCGTCCGAGTTACGTGCTCGGCGGCCGCGGCATGCGCATCTGCTACGACGACCAGTCGATCGAGCAGTACGTGAAGTCCGGCGTCGAAATCGGTGAGGACCGCCCGGTGCTGCTCGACCGGTTCCTCGAGGACGCGATCGAGGTCGATGTGGACGCCGTTTCCGACGGCGACCGCGTCGTCGTCGCGGCGGTGATGGAGCACATCGAGGAAGCGGGCGTCCACTCCGGCGACTCGCAGTGCTCGATCCCTCCTTCCACGCTCTCCCGGGAGATGCAGGCCGAGATCCGCCGCGCCACGGTGGACCTCGCCCTCGCGCTGAAGGTGCTCGGTCTGATGAACGTGCAGTACGCGATCCAGAAGGGCGTCCTCTACGTCCTCGAGGTGAACCCGCGCGCTTCACGCACGGTGCCGTACGTGTCGAAAGCGATCGGACATCCCATCGCGAAGATCGCGGCGCGTGTGATGGCAGGCGCCACGCTCGACGAGCTCGGGTTCATCGCAGCGCACGTCCCGGTGCACAACTCGGTGAAGGGGCCGGTCTTCCCGTTCAACAAGTTCCGCGGCGTGGACACGGTCCTCGGGCCGGAGATGCAGAGCACCGGCGAGGTGATGGGGATCGACGCGGACCTGGGCGTCGCCTTCGCGAAGTCGCTCATGGCCGCCGGCGTGAAGATGCCCTACGGGGGCGGCACGGTGTTCCTCTCCGTGCGCGACTCCGACAAGCCCACGGCGGTCCACATCGGCCGCGAGCTCGTCCGCCTCGGCTACCGCATCGTCTCCACGCACGGAACCCGCAACGCACTCCTCGAGTCCGGAGTGGACTGCGACGCCGTGAACAAGGTCCAAGCCGGCCGCCCGAACGTGCTCGACCTGCTCACCGACAAGAAGATCGACCTCATCATCAACACGCCGTCGGGCCGCGGCCCCCGCACCGACGAGGGCCGCATCCGCGCCGCCGCGGTGCAGCACGGCATCCCGTGCATCACCACACTCTCAGGCGCTGCGGCTGCGATCCACGCCATCGAACGAATCCGCGCCCGCGGCTTCGATGTGAAGGCGTTGCAGGACTACTTCGTCGCCCCGGTCGGGTGACCGCGGCTCACCGGGAGGTGCGGATGCGCGCGTTCCGTCTGCTGCTCTCTTTCGGAGTCGTCTGGGCCCTCGCCGGATCGCCCGCTCCCCTCGCGGACGCCCGCGCCGACGTCTCCATCGACGAGATGAAGAAGGCCGTCGCCGGGTTCCGCGCGTACCTCCGCGCGACGGACGACGCGGGGCGCGAGAAGGCGTGGAAGAGCGTTGCCGCCGTGGCGGCGAAGCTCTCCGCGAAGGAGGTCGAAGACACGGTCCGCGCAGCGACTCCCGGTGACGCGTGGAAAGCCGGGTTCGTGCACGGCGTCGAGTTCCGGTCGCTCGGCGAGATATGGACGTACTCGGCGCTCGTTCCGAAGGAGCGCCCCAAGGGGCTCGTGCCCCTCGTCCTCGACCCGGGGCACGGGAGTTTCACCGGCAAGGGGACGAAGGACTTCGAGGGCGTCATGGAGACGTGGCTCGACGTGTCGGGCGCGCGCAACGACGTGGTGTACGTCCGCACGAACGCGATCGAGAAGCTGACTGCCGACAAGCGCTACGACGCGTGGGCGACACCGCGACGGAAGCCGGACGAGCCGAATCTGGACTCGGTCGCGACCGTGCTGCTCGACGCCGTCCGCGATGCGTCGCTCCGGTGGCCGATCGACCCGGACCGAGTCCACGTGCAGGGCATCTCGCAGACGGGGTTCTGGGCGTGGTGGCTCGGGCAGCATGCGCCGGACCGTTGGGCGTCGGTCGCGCCCGTCGGCGCCGTCACCTTCCACGTGCGGAAGCTCCTGGGGAACGTCGTGCCCGTGCCGGTGTTCGTCCTCCACGGCACCGCGGACCCCACCTGCCCGTTCGCGCAGGCGAAGGGTGCCGCCGACGACTTGAAAGCCGCCGGCGGCACCGTGGACTTCCGCCCGACCGAGGGCGGCAAGCACATGGAGGGCGTGTTCCCGCGGTTCGGCGAGATCTGGCCGCTCATGGCTGCGAAAGTGCGCGACCCGTACCCGAAGTCGTTCACGCACGACTTCGTCGGCGGCGCGCGCGGCGACGCGTTCTGGCTCCGCGCTGCGGACGTCCCGGCGGGCGACTTCAATCCGTTCGGCCCCGCCGCACGTGTCACCGGAACGATCGACGGTCAAACCGTGCGCGTGACGTCCGAGCACGTCGCGAAGCTCGACGTGCTCCTCGCGACGCCGATGCTCGACTTCACGAAGTCGGTCCGGATCGAGCTGAACGGCAAAAAGGCGTTCGAGGGGAAGTTGACGCCCGACCCACGCGCGGCGCTCGACTGCGCCCTCCGCCGCGGCGACGGACGCACGTTCGCGGCCACGGTTTCCCTGCGGGACTGACGGAGTCAGTCCTACTCGTTCGGGACCTTCGGGTACCGGTACGCGACCTCGCACTGCCCGGTCCACTCGTCGTTGCCGAGCGTGTCGTCGCGGCCCGACCGGCGAACCTGCAGCGTGAGGACGCGCAGGCGCGTGCTCCGGTGTTCGATCTCGTGGATGAGCCGGCCGATCTGGTCGCGGCGGAGCGGCGTGCGACTGGAGAACTTCATCCCGATCTTCTCCTCGACGTACTTGCCGTCGGGGCCGACGTCGGGCGGGTCCTTCCACTGATCGAGCTGGATCTGCGCGTTGTCGATTCCATGGGCCTTCCAGCAGAGCTGGAACCACGTCAGCGGCGACTCGCGGGCCTCGTCTTCCTTGTTCTTCTTGTAGACGTCGAGCATCGCGCGGATCTCGTGCTTGCCCTCGGCGATGTCAGGCAGCGCCTTCCTGGCCGACTCGACCTGCGCGCGCATCGTGTCGGTGCGCTTGCCGTTCCACCAGAGGAACCCTCCTCCGACGGCCGACACGATCACCATGCCCCACACGTACCACTTCAGGGCGTCGATCTCGCCCGGAGCGGTCGCGTTGTCGTCGCTCATTTCACGGCCTCCGCGGCGCCGGGAGTCTCCTGCGTCTTCTCCTTGAACCGCATCTTGAGCGTGATCTCCTGCTTGCCGTCCTTCGTGGCCTTCGGCGCGCCGATCTCGACGTCGCTGATGATCTCCTTGCGAAGCCGCAACTGCTTTGCGATGCGGTCGCCGTCGGGCAGGTCGCCGACCACCACCGTGAGATCGCCACGGTCCTGCCAGTACCGCTCGTCCTTGACGAGCAGGAACTCGACCTTCTCCTTGTCGCGCGCGTCCTGCAGGCCCTTCGTCACGGCGGTCCAGATCTCGAGGCAGGAGCGGATCGGCGGCACGTCCGTCGCAAGTCCGAGCTCGTTCTTCAGATGGCCCTGGATCGTCTTCACGTAGGCCTTCGACTGGGCGAAGTACATCGTCGCGTCGCTGTCCGCCGATCCGACGCGCGGACGCGGCTTCGGAACCTGCGAGTACGCGGCGAAGACGTCGGTCTCGAGTTCCTTCACCATCGTGCGCTTGAGCTGCGCTGCGTCCAGTTGGACCTTCGTGTACTTCAGGTGGCTCTCGAGCACCGCGAGGAAGACGCCGAAGAAGAGCAGGGTCGAGCCGATCGCCAGCGCGGTCTTCACCCGGTCGAACGTGCGCGAGAAGCGGAACTCCTCCTGTCGCAGGTCCACATCGCCGTCGTCGACGCCCATCACCTTCAGCGCGGTGCCGATCGCCACCGCCCCGGAGGTTGCAATCCGCGCGGCGTCGCTCGGCGGCAGTTTGTGTTCGATCTTCGCGAACACCGGCAGATCCGCGACCTCGACGCCGAAGTGCGCCGCGATGCGTTCGCGGGCCCTCGGATGACGGGCGCCGCCGCCGGTCAGGAACACGCGGGTGAGCGGTTTGTCGGTGCTCGTCGCCGGCAACGACCGCTGCGTCTCGCGGAGCACGCGCGACAGGAAGTCGTCCTGCACCGCGCGCGCCACGGCTGCCTCGACTTCGTGGACCGACGCCACGATCTCGACAGTTGACGGCCCGTCAGAGCCTGCGGCCGGTGCGGCGAGACTCTCGACACCCGTTGCCGTCTCGAGGGCGCGGCGCGCGGCGTCGCGGTCGCCGTCGAACTGCGCGTCGAGGCGGGCGTCGGCGCCCTTCGCGCCGAGGCGGATCGAGCGGGCGACGCGGAGCTGACCGTCACGGATCGCGACCGCCTTCGTGGTGCGGGCACCGATGTCGATGACGAGGCAGTTCGGGTGTTCCTCCAGGGCGCCGGACTGCTTCGCGACGTTGAACAGCGCCGCCACGTCCACGTCGAGGTGGAGCGGGTCCACGCCGACCGCGGTCAGGCGCGCGAGCCGTGCCCGGATGAGCGTCTTCAGCGCCGCGATGCAGAGCACGCGGGAACCGGCGCGGGCCGGCCCGGTGCGGACGAAGTCCAGCACGACGTCTTCGATGGCGCCCTGGTGCAGGTGCGGTTCGAACTCGAACTTCACGACCTTCGCGATCTGGTCGTCGTTGTCGAACGGCACCGTGATCTCGCGGAGGATGCACTGCTCGGCGGGCACGGCGAAGCTCGCCGCCCCCTTCGGACCCTTCGCGTCCGACAGGGCACGACGCAGCGCGGCCACGATGACCTCTTCGCTGGGGTCCTGACCCTGCGGCGCGTCGTACGCCACCTCTGCATAGCGAACGAGCCGCGCGCCCTTCGGGCCGCCGTCCACGACGGCGACCTTGCACGCGTGCCATCCGATGTCGATTCCGAGCGCCTTTGCCACGAGCAGGTCTCTCCTCGCACCCGCGTGCCTTCAGGGCTGAGAGCCGAGTCGGCGAACGCAGGAACACACCGATGGGAACACCTCCGCCCGGCCCTCCGCACGAGGTTTCGGGGCCCGCGACGGAACCCTGTCGAAACGCGGGCCGAGAGTCAGCGAGGGGTTCCGGTCACTTCACTTCCCGGTGCCGCCGGGCGTTCCGGTTTCCGCATCCGCGCGCGTCCGCAGCCGGAACTGCTGCTCGAGCCCCGAAAGCCGCGTCTCGAACGTCCGATCCACCTGGTCGAGGTTCGCTGAATGGGCGTCCAGGAACGCCTTCCACCAGTTCTGATACGCGTCGAGGTACTGCTGGTGGATGGTCAGTGCCTCCTTCAGCTCGTTCTCGTCGTAGCCGCGATCCTTCAACTCCCGGATCCGCGGCGCATAGACCTGAGCCGCCACGGTCGGGTTGAAGTTCGCGCCGCTGCGGTGGTCGCGAGCGGCCCAGCCGCTCATGCCTCCGGCAGCGAACGTGGCGACCAGGGTGACACCAAGAAGTGTGCGGTCGGCGAGCATGGGCTACCTGCCTTCGAAACGGGGACGGAAGACCACTGTCCGGGCCGCGTCGCGCGCAGACGCGACGCCTTCGCCAAGGGGTCGGGCGCCGTCCGGCGCGGCGCTCTGCGTGAGCATCGAACCGCCCGCGACCAGCGCGACGAGCACAGCCGCGGCGGCGGCGCGGCGCAGAAACCGGTTCTCTGCGAGCGCCTGCGCCCGCTGCGCCACTGCGGCGGCCACGACAGCGCCCGCGAACCCCGACGGCACGGACCCGGCCGCCCGGCGGCGCAGGCGATCGCCGACCGCGCGATCGACACGCGCCGCGACCAGGTGCTGCCCGCGACACGCCGCGCAGGCCGCGTGGTGCGCCGCCAGCTCGGCGAGTTGGTCAGGCGTGGCTGCGCCGTCGGAGCGCAGCGAGTCGAGAAGCCCGGATCTCGCGCAGGCCAGGTTGGGGTTGGGGCCGGTCATGGTTCCATCCAGTCCTTCAGCGATTCCCGCAGACGTTCGCGAGCACGGAACAGCCGCGACTCGACCGTGCCCTTGCTGATGGCGAGTGTCTCCGCGATCTCCTCGTACGAGAGCCCCTCGACTTCGCGCAGCACCACGATCGTGTGGTAGTGCTCCGGAAGCTGCTCGATGGCCCGATCGATCGCCGCCGCCAGCTCGCGACGTTCGGCGCCGGACCGCGGTCCCGGACGGTCCTCGGCGAGCGCGTCCTCGCCCTCGGGACCGGTCGGCAGGTCGGCGTGGCGGCGGTACTTCTCTCGCTTGCGCCAGTCCATCGCCGTGTTCGAAGCGATGCGGTAGACCCACGTGTAGAAGCGTGAGCGACCGTCGAACTCGGGGAGTTTCCGCCAGGCCTTGAGGAATGCGTCCTGCGCGACGTCCTCCGCTTCGTGCTCGCGCACCATGCCGCGCACGAGCCGGAGGATGCGCGCCTCGTACGAGGAGACGAGCTCGCCGAACGCAGCGGCGTCGCCGCCCTGAGCCCGGCGTACGAGCTCGGCTTCGTCCAAGTGGGTCCTCCGATGTGCTGGGGCATCACGACGCCCGGTTGGACGCCCGGGGTCGGTGGTTCTTCCCGAATCCTTCCGGTCCCGCCCGGCGGCTTTCGACGCTACGCGAGGAAGCGGAAGCCGACAGCGACGATCAGCACCTGGAGCGCCAGGATGCCCGCGAAGATCGCCCAGAGGGGGACCATCAGACGGCTCTCCATGGCCGACCCGGAGGGGTCTGCGCTTCGACTGGGGCGGATGTGCGTTTCGCTCATTGCGGGGTCGTCGCGGCCCTTGGGGCGCCACGTCGATCAGGATGATAGCGTCCGTTGGTCAATTTGGGAATTCGAGCGCGACCGCCGCGCGACCCGGTGCCAGTCCAGGCTCGCTGGAGCCCACTGCGGGGCGGTTTCCGCGGGCTCGGCCGTGCGCGAGCGCGTCGACTTCCTGGACTACAGATGCGTCAGCAGGTGCCCCATGCGGTCCCGCTTCGTCTTCAGGTAGCCCGCACTCTCGGCCGTGGCCTCGATCTCGAGGGGCACCTGTTCTTCGATCGAAAGTCCGAAGCCGGAGAGCGACGACAGCTTCTTCGGATTGTTCGTCATCAGCCGCATCTTGCGGACGCCGAGGTGGTGGAGGATCTGCGCGCCGATCCCGTACTCGCGTTCGTCGGCCCGGAAGCCGAGCTCGAGATTGGCATCGACCGTGTCCATGCCGTGCTCCTGCAGTCGGTACGCGAGCAGCTTCTTCTCGAGGCCGATGCCGCGGCCTTCCTGTCGCAGGTAGAGGACGACGCCCCGCCCGCGCTCGGCCACGATCCGCATCGCGGCGTCGAGCTGCGATCCGCAATCGCATCGCAGCGAACCGAAGACGTCGCCGGTCAGGCACTCGCTGTGAACGCGCACGAGCACCGGGTCGGCGAGCTCCGCGAACGGCTTCGAGAGATCGTCCGGCACGTCGAGTCCCATCGTGAGGGCGACGTGCTGATTCGTGTCCACGGAGTTGTTGAAGAGGTGGATGTCGAAGACCGTTCCGGGCGCGTGGCCGGTCGGGATGCGCGTCGTGGCCATGCGCTGCACGGGGCTTTCGTGCGAGCGGCGCCAGCGGATCAGCTCCTCGATCGTCGTCATCTTGAAGTAGTGCTGCGTGCAGTACTCGCGCAGCCCGGGGAGGCGCATGGGCCGCCCGTCGTCGTCGAGCACTTCGCAGATCACGGCGGCGGCCGAGAGCCCGGCCAGGCGGCAGAGGTCCACCGAGCCTTCGGTGTGCCCGGTGCGGACGAGCACGCCGCCGTCGCGCGCGCGGATCGGCCGCGTGTGGCCGGGGCGGCTGAAGTCGTCGGGCTGCGACGCGGGGTCGGCGAGCTTGCGGATCGTCAGCGCCTGGTCCTGGGCCGACACGCCGGTCGTCGTCCCTTCCGACGCGTCCACCGTCACGCACTTGGCGCAGGTGATGCGCGACGTGTTCTTCGAGGGGTTCACCCGCGCCTGCAACTCGAGCCCCATGCGCTCGGCCCACGCCTCGGGGATCGTGGTGCAGACCTCGCCGCGCGCGTGCTTCAGCATGAAGTTGACGTGCTCGGGCGTGACGAGTTCCGCAGCGCACACCACGTCGCCTTCGTTCTCGCGGTGGGGGTCGTCCACCAGCACGATCATGCGCCCCGCACGGAGCTCGTCGAGGATCTCGGGAATGGGTGCGAAACCGGACATGGGCGCCTCCGTGGGAGCGGAACGCCCGAGGGTACCCCGAACAGGACGCGCGAGGAGAGCTACACTCGTCCCGTGATGCCAACACACGCCACTTCCGAGCCTGGCGCGTCGGCGCTCCCGAGAAACCGGGGGAGACGTCGCGCAGCGCTTCGAACGCCGACCCGCGCGTTGGCCGTCGTCCTCGTCGGCGTGATCTGCTTCGCCGGGCTCGCGGCCTGCAACGACGAGCCGGCTTCGCCCCGGGTCGTCCCCGTCAGCGGGTCCACGTCCCACGCCCCCGCCGCCCCCGTGCAGGGTACCGCGGCGCCGACCGCCCCCCCGTTCCCGCAGGAGACGCCCGAGCACGCTGAAGAACGCCTCCGCGCGTGGCGCACCGACATCGACAAGCAGGCCCGGGCGGTGCTCGACCGGTTCCGCGCCGTCGCCTACGACCCGAGCCGCGACGCCGGCCTGAAATCCGCCACCGGGACGATCGACGTGACGGTGGACGGGAAATCGGGCGCCTACGAGTTCGCGTTCAGCGCCTCGAAGGGCGACCGAAAGTCCGGGGCCGACAGCGCGACCGACGATGCACCCACGATGAAAGTCGTCAGGGAGGACGTCGGCATCCACGCAGGGGCCGCCAAGCAGGCGAAACGATTCGCCGTGCTCGCCACGCGGGGCCCGACGTCATTCGTCCTCTCGTATCTGCCGCCGCTCGAGTACTCCACGATGGCGACGCCCGACGGCCACACGCTCGTCGTCGCGCCGCCGTTCAAGAGTGCGATGAGCGCCTCCTACCGCCTGAACCGAGAGACCGGCCTCGTCGAGATGAGCGGGACGACCGACGGCGAGGATCGCGTCCGGACTGTCTTCCACTGGGCGCCCTGCGGGAAGCTCTGGCGACTCGAACGAGCGGTCGTCGAAGACGGAAAGACGACCGTCGATTACGAGTACGCGGCACAAGACGGCATCGACCTGCTCCGCCGCGCTGCGATCCAGGAAGGGCTGCACACGTACGAGGCGAAGTTCACCTGGGCGTCCGTCTCGAAGCAGTGACGGAGCGAGTGCCGCGACCTCCGGGTCGGCGAAGGGCGGTCGGCGCGCGGGTGAGTCGTCCTCGTGCGATCGGGGCCGATCGGTGACCGGTTATGGCGCGATTTGGCGCGATTCCGCTCCGGAAGGCTCGCATCCATCGGCCAACTCTCGTTTGTCCACAACCTAACTCGTTACCTGCAAATGACATGGATCGGTACAGCGTTCAGCGCACGCACTCTGCCTAGCATCCGCTCCCCGAACTCAGCCGTGTTCAGGAGGCGCCGATGCTGCTCGACCGACCCCGCGGTTCCACGTACGAGACCATCGAGTCACTTCATCTGAACGACGAGGGCATGCTCGTCGCGGCGTTGTCGGACGGTGAAGAACTGCTCCTCTTCGTTCCGCGGAGCCCTGAGATCGGCCGCCTCGAGCGCGAGCGACTCGATTACCTCGCAGGGCCCGGAATCCCGCCGACGCGGGCGTTCTCCGCCGACCGATCGGAGGCGCTCGTGCTCGTGGGCGCTGCGTCCGCTCGCCCGCTCTCCGGCGTCACGTTTGCGCTGCCCGACGGCGTATGGCGCCCGGCGCTCGTCCATCTACTCTCGGCGCTCGGACAGGCGCACAGCCGCGGACTCGTCCATGGCCGACTCTCCACCAAGTACGTGCTCGCCGACCCCTCCGGCGAGTTCTGGATCCACGGCTGGGCGGGCGCGGCGAATGCAGTCGGCCGCGGACCGTTCCACGCGGGGATCGACGACGTGGCGATGGACGTTCGCGACCTCGGCATCGCGTTCGTCATGTACCTCGGCGGCGGGGTCGAGACCGACGCGCCTGCGCCGCCGCCCACGACCAGTCCTCCTGTACTGCGCGAGGTGGACCCGGCCGTCGTCAAGCGGGCGTCGAGCCGTGTGGCCATCTTCGACAGCGAACTCGCGCGCGTGCTCGTCCGGCTCGTCGCCACGGACCCACGCGAGGCGTACGAGTCCGCCACCGAGATCCTGAGCGATCTCGGCGAGCGCGACGAGTCGCTGCCCGACCCGTGGCTCGACCTCACGTTCGTCGCGCGTCGGCGCCTCGTGCGGAACGTTCTGGCCCACGTTGAGCGGACGGGCACGCGCAATGCCGAGTTCGCGTCGGTGCAGGTCGTCGGCCCGCCCGGGTCCGGCCGCACGCGGTTCCTGCACGAGATCGCCCGGATCGCGCGGGCGCGCCGGCACGTCGTGATGACTGCGAACGGGGGAGCTCCGCAGCAGCCGTGGGGCGCGATCGGCGGTATCGCCCGTCAGATGATGGCCCGGTTGCCGACCGACCATCCGCTGCGGGCGGAGCGGGGCGTCCGCATTCTCGTCGGCGAGACACCGTCCCCCGTCGCGGGCGACCCCGACCTGGCGGGCGGCGACGGTGCGTCCGCGGCGCTCGCCGAGCTGCTCCGCGCGACATTCGAGGTCGAGCGCGGCGTGATCCTGCTCGACGACGAGGACGGCCTCGCCGGCCACGCCAGCCACGCTTGGCGCCTGCTCGAGCGCCACCTGTCCGCGCTGACGGGCCCTTCGTCGCCCCGCGTGCTCATCGTGTCCGCTTCGACTCGAGCTGCGCCCGACGAAATCCCGACCGCCCGGAAGCGCATCGAACTCAACGACCTGCATCTGCGCCATCTCACCCAGATGCTCGCGACGGCCGTCACCGAGCGCGGGAAGGCGCCGATTCTCGCCGCCGAGTTGGCCGCGGCGGCCGGTTACCGCCCGGGCGACGTCGTCGAGCACATGCGCGAGATGGCCGAGCGCCACGCGATCGTTCTGACCGGCCACCGGTTCCACATCGACGACCCTGTCGAGGCTGTCCGGGCAGCATCCGCGAGCCGCCTCCGCCGCGCCATCGAGATCGCGGGACGCGACGCAAACGCACTTGCCGAGACCTTGGCCGTCGCCGGCCGCCTCCGTCTGACTCGCGACGTCCTTTCCGAGATCGCGGACCTCCCTGGGCACCGCCTCCAGGCGGCGTCCGACGCGGCCCTCCGCGCCGGCCTCCTGAACCGCGACGGCGCGACGTGGCGCCTCCGCACCGAGAGCCAGCGCGCCCGACTCCTCGCCGGCCTCCCGGACGACCGCCGCCGCGGCCTTCACCGAGAAGTCCTGTCGCGACTCCTCGACCAGTCAGAGCGCGACTGGCCCGCCGTCGCCCATCATGGTCGCGCCTCCGCCGACCCGCGCGCCGCCGACTGGACACGCCAGGCTCTGACCGTCCTCCGCGCCAGCGGCCGCTTCGACGAGGCGGCGGACCATTTCGACGACGCCCTCGCCCGACTCGCCCCCGGCTCCCTCGACATCGAGCTCCGCCTCGTCCAGCTGGACACCCTCCTCCACGCTGGCCGACTCGACGACGCGACCCGCTGCGCCGACGAGATCGCCGCCGACTCCAGGGCCACCCCCAATCAGCGGGGCCACGCCCTCCTCGCGCTCGCCCGCCTCCACCGATACGACCAGGCTTGGTCCCGGGTTCTCGCCATCGAACTCCCTGCAGACTGCGGCGACCCCACCATCCTCGCGAAGATCCGCCTCCTCCAGTCCATCGCCCACCTCTTCCGCGGCCGCCCCGACCTAGCCGACCGCGAAGAACGCCTCGCCCTAGCCGAAGTCGGCGACGGCGGAGCGACGCTCTTGGCCACCGAGTGCTCAGAGCGCCGTTCTCTTGCGCTCGCCATGCAGAACAAGGACCGCGACGCCATTCGCATGCTTGTAGCACGACTCCGCTCCCCCGCCGCCGAGCTACGTGCGCTCCGGATAGTGCTCGACCTCTGCCTGCTCGCCGTTCTACTCGCTCGACTACGACGAATCCGGTCTGCACGACGCGTGCTGACCGGTGCCACTGCACGAGCTCGTCGCGACCTCAGCTCAAGCCCGTTTGCGCTCGCCTGGATTTACTCATCTCGAGCGTACGTCGAGTCGGCCGCGAACCGCCATCCACAAGACCTGCGCGCCCTTCATGCAACGACCTGGTACTCCGCCAATGCAGGCGCGAAGTCGTTTCATCTCAATCAGACGCTGTTGCTCGTGTCCGCCGACATCAGCAGCGGATGCCCGAATCGTCGCACGATGTCCTTCTCCTTGAGCCTCCTACGCAACGTCTCTGACATCACTCCGGACACGCTCGCATTCTCCGGAGCCCTGATCGCACGACTTGCGTTGTTCTTTTGCGACCTGCGCGCGCTTGAGGAACTCTCGTCATTACTTGTTCGCGTCGATGTGCCTACGCGAATCCGGTCCGTAGTTTCTCTGGCAGCGACTGAGGTGCGACTGCAACTCGACGCCGACGCCCCGTGTCGACAGCTCGGACCACTTGACTCAAGCGAAGCCATCGCTGCGTACCGGCGCTGGATCATGACCGAACTGGCCCATGTCGATAGACATACAGGCACCTCGGCTGAATCCCCGCTGATCCGCACAAGCACCGGAAGATCACTGATTGCCTACTGCGTACGGCGATTCGGCGCCACGTGGGCAGACTGGCCCGAGGACTGGAGCATTCACCACGTTGCGAGTTCGCTGAGTTGTGACACCATCCCGACCCATGCGGCTGTCGACCTCGCATCAAGCCTCGTACTGCGTTGTGGCGTGGGCAACGACGAGCCTGCGCTGCTCGCGGCGGAGAACATCGTCATGCAAGCGGCTCGCGAGTTGCCTGCAGGCATCGATTGGAGAAGGCGGCTCGCAGTAGCGCGCGTTTGCTGGGATACCGGACGAATTCGCTCGGCGCTCGAAGTTGTCGCGTCGGCGAGACAAGCCATGTGCGTGTCCTTAGCGAGCGAACGCACTCGCACCCCCTCTCGGGCGTGAGGCATGAGCAATCGCGGTACACACGTCTGCGATGCGAGCGAGGACGCGTCCGACGCTCTTCGCGCTGCCTTGGAGCAGAGAGCGTCC
>JAIOPE010000061.1 GCA_021414065.1 Planctomycetota bacterium | reverse complement strand
GCTCTCCGCGTACGTCGCGAGCACGTTGCGTCGCTCGTCCTCGGTCCATCGTCTCCGCCTCGCCATCGCACGACCTCCTGGTCGCGCGACATCGTCACGCAGCTACGCGCCGGCGCCAGATGGGGTCCAGCGAACGCTTACTCTACAGCTACGACAAGGCGAACCGCCTTACCAAGGTCCTCCGTGACGTGAACGACCCCGTCGCTGAGCTCGCAACCCCGAACTCCGAGACCTATGTCAACAAGCTCGAGTACGACATGGACGACGTCTTCAACCTGACGGCGTACAAGGTCACGCCGTACGGCGGCAGCACGACGACGACCAGCTACACGACCGACGCCATGAACCAGTACACGGCGATCGGCGGCCAGAGCCCGACCTACACCGACGCCGGGTCGCTGAAGGACGACGGCACGCTCCTCTACAAGTACGACGCGCACCAGCACCTGATCGAGGTGCGACTGAAGTCATCGAACGCTCTCGTCGCCGAATATGCGTACGACGCCCTCGGGCGCGGGCGGCGGATCACGAAGGTCGTCGGCAGCGACACGACCCGGTACGTCTATGCCGGCCAGCAGTCGATCGAGGAGTGGGACGGGACCGGCTCCGGCGCAAGCCTCCGCCGCAGCTTTGTCTTCGGCGAGCGCATCGACCAGATCGTCGCCATGGAAGCCCCGGACCAGGCGGACGTGGACAGCGACAGCAACACGACCGAGGTCCTGCGCTTCAGCTTCCACACCCAACTCATCGGGAGCGTCACCCAAGTGACCGGTCCGGCGGGCAGCGTGGTCGAGAGCTATGAGTACGATCCCTACGGCAAGCCGACCATGAAGGACATTGGCGGCAGCACGATCTCGGCGTCGGCGATCGGGAACAGCTACCTCTTCACGGCCAGGCAGCTCGACGAGGAGACGGGGCTGTACTACTTTCGGGCGCGGCATTACTCGCCGGAGTTGAGGAGGTTCATTCAGCGTGATCCGCTGGAGTATGTGGATGGGCCGAATGCGGTTAGTTACGTCCTTTCCAACCCATCGCGCGCCTGCGATCCCAGTGGCCTTTTCACACAGCGCATCGAGCTGTTCGGACCACCTGTAAGGGATGGTATCGAGGGAGGGTTGGAGATCAACCCGGAAGCGGCGGCCAGTGAGGTTCTCCGCGAGCTTGAGCGCCGCTCACGGGGCGGCAGTCCACCGATGAGCGGACCACCTGTGCCCGGGGACGGTACGACCAGCGGCTGGCGCCCGCCGAACTTCGGTGGCGGGGTGGGGAGCGACCCGCCGGGCATCGGAGTAGGGTCTGGCACGCCCGGACCAAGCGCGCCTGTCGCGCCCGGACCCGTTGGGTCCGCAGACGCTCCGCCTATGACGTCTGGGACTGAGCCGGAGGACTTCGGCGGCGGCCACTCTGGGTCGAAACTCGGAACCAAGGGAACCTGCGGACTCGGCGCGATGGATCTCGTCAGCCAGTGGATCGACTTCCTTGCACGCATCCGGAGAACGCGCGCGGCGCTGGACTGGGTTGCCCACAAGGACTGCTACGACCGCAAAATGAAGTGGATCGAGCGTTGGCTCGCGTGGTTGCGTGCCAATGGACACGAACCGTTTCCCACTTCTAAGCCGTTCGGCCCATTCAAACCAGGCATTCGGTTCATCTCTTCCGAAGCTGAGAGGTTTCCTCCGTGCGCGGAGCACATGGACGGCTGGTGGCCCGATCTCCCGCTCGATCCGAAGGAGTGGAAGAAGTACGTGGAGGAGTGGCGATAGTCCAACCTTGCGAGGCGGGGAGTCCGACGGCAACCCCGATCGACAAGGTCGAGGTTCGGCGGACCGAGCCCGGCACGAATCGCGAGGCGAGGCAGGCGCGGAGTCTTCTTCAGCGCATAGCTCTCTCGATGCACACTCAAGCAGTGCCGCGCCGCGTACTCTTCCATTCTGTCACAGTGCTCTTCCTGGTCGTCTTGGGTGCCGGCGCGGCCCTCGTCATCGCTCGGCGTTCCGCACCGGACAGAGCGAGCTTCACAGTCCTCGTGGGGACTCGGAGCATTGGCGTCGTCGAGCGGACGCTCCGGGTCCAGGCTGGCGGGCAGTCGTCGTTCCTGTGGCGCAGCGAGCTTGCGTGGGTGTACCGCGGCGACCAGCTTCGCATCGAGCGCGAGTTCGAGGAGGCGGTCGATTCATCCGGTCGAGTGTCGTCGCTTGTGATCGACCCGACGACTCACCCGAAACACGTTGCCGTCGCTCCCGATGGGGTGCTCAGGGATCAGAGCGGTCGAGAACTGTCGCACCCCAGTGAACTGTCGCTCCTGGCGGCGTCGGCGTTCGAGAGCCGGGTGGCTGCGATCGCCAACGAGGGTGCGTCGGGAGGGTCGTTCCGGGTGTTCGGACTCGATGTCGACCTCCCGCGTGCGGAAGTGGTCCGCGTGTCGCCTGGACACGTGATCTCCGACTGTCCTATCGAAGTGGCCGGGCTCAGATCCGCGCACGTGGAGCGCGACGTGGGCTCCGAGGACTGGATCGTGGACCTCCGCGGGTCGCTGGTAGCCCGTCGCGCCATCCGGGGGTTCTTCGGATCCGTCTGGCTCGTGCGCGCCGACCGCTGGAGCGATCAGCGCGGAGGTGAGCCTGTCGATGTGACGTCACGCGTGATCCCGACACTCGAGGACCACACGCCGCGTAGTGGTCAGGACTGCGTACTTCGAGTGGCCGACAGGTTCCAAGCACTCCGAGCGATTCCCAGCACGTCGAGTCAGCGGGCCCAGGTCGCCGATGACGGGGTCTGGCGCGTGGAGACCGCCTCGCCGCAATCGGACGCATCGCCGTGGGGAGTCACCTCACTTGCCGGCACGGTCGCGGAGCGACTCCAGACGCTCGTGTCCGATGTTCGCCAAGACAGATCCAGCGGCGCCGCGACGGAGCGAGCGATCGAGCGTGCCATACGCACGCGATTTCACTTTCAGTCGGGATCATGGTTCGCCGACGCGCATGCGGCGCTCAGCGCCGGGAAGTCCAACTGCGTCGGTCTCGCCTGCGTCGCCGCATCCGTGGCCCGGCAACTCGGATACGAAGCCCGCGTGGTTTCCGGATTCGTGCATGTCGCAGACGCTCCCTTGCAGGGCCGACTCGAGCCTCACCGTTGGATCGAGATCCGTGTGGGAGAGGAATGGAGATTGGTGGATCCTGCCGAGGGCGGTGAGTCGGATTGGCGAATCGGATTCGCAGTCTGGGACTATCGGGAGGAGTCTGCGTGGGCTGACGGGATTCGCGCCGCGAGCGCACAGGACTTCTCCGGGACGACGATCTCGCGGCTCAGGTGATCGTGTCCAGCCTTCCGTCCCGGAGATCCGCTCGTAGCACCGGGCGAGCTGCCGGAAGTTCTCGTCAACCGACGAGGTCCAGATAAGGGCCATCGGTTGCATTGCGGGACGCATGCGCCAGTGATCCAGTGAACGAGAGCGGATACAAGAGCCGCACGAGGAAGGCCCAGCGAACCACCTCGACCCCGAGTCACGCGCGGACGCGGCCACCTGACGCATCGTCGAGAGGTGCGTGGGACTGTCGGCGTTCGTCCCACGTCCGCACCGCCTGCCAGTGGACCGTCGGAGCGAGCCTCGCCGGGTCACCGACGAAGACCGGCGCCCCGGGCCGCAGTATCGCCTGCGTCGCCGTGACGGCAATGATCTCGACGCGCCCGGCTAGCCGAGCAGGTGGGCCGTCACCTTCGGCGCGTTCTGGAAGGGGACCGGGAACGTCACGACGACCGGATCGCCGGGACCGCCGCCGATGCGCCCTGCGGAGTATCGTTCTCGTCGCGCCCGGCACACTCAGCGGACGGCAATCACCTGCACGTCGGGCAGCCGCAGACGGAGCGCGGTCGTCAACTCGTCGAACTCGCCCTGCATGTTCCCGATCGCCATGCCCGGCGGCCCGAACGTCACGCGCACCGTCGTCCCTGCGGCGCTCTCAAGAGCGGCGAGGGTGAGCCTGATCTGCCTGTCCGTGCTTCGCGCTCCCGTGATCCGACGGGTTGCCGTGATGATCCCTGTCGAACGGCAACATTCGGGGACAGGGTTCAGTTACGCAGTTCTCTGTCACAGACACGCCCGCCCCGATCACTTCCTCACGCTCGGAACCGGCGTCGGCGGTGACACGACGGAGGACTTCGCGTACGATGCCTTGAACCGCCTCAGCCAACCGCCCAGCTACCAGCCACGACATTCCACACGAATCTGTCGAGTTCTCGTCGCCGCCGCCCCGAGCGCGACTCAGCCGCAACGTCTTCCCATCGCATGAGTTCCGCCAGCCTGCGGGACACCCCTGCGGTGCTCGCCGATCCGGCCGTCCCGGGTTCGCACGCCCGCCGCACCGATCCCAGCGCCCCCCACCGTCTTCCCCGCGGCACGCCGCGATGCGAAGAGTTGCTCTACTCCAGTCGTCTCCTGCGAGCCGAGGCGCGGCGCCGCTGCGGTCCGTTCGCGGGGTACACGATTACCTTGCGGGACGCTCTTCACTATTCACTTTCTCAGCTCGCATCCGCGGCGGGGAGCATCCACGAACCCGCCCGTCCCCGCGACCTCGTCACGCTCGGAACCGGAGTCGGTGGCGACACGTCGGAGGAGTTCGCGTACGACGCGCTGAACCGCCTCCTCTAGGCGAAGGACGACGACCCGTTCGTGGACGCGAGAGTCACTCCGTGCGGGCGACGAGTTGCAGCACGCGCGTGATGGTCGATCGCAGCTTCGCTTCGTCCGGGTCCGCCGCGGGGTCGTTCCACACCGCGGAGACGGCGAACCACGCACCGTCGGCGCGGCGAACGAGCCACGCGCCGCTCACGATGCCCGGCAGCCGACCGCCCTTGTAGCCCTGGTACGGAAAGATGTCCCGGGGCTCCGACGTGCCCGGCTCGATGGCAAGGACTCTGAGCAACGGCGCATGGGGATCGCTCCCCGCGGCCCGCCGGAGCCAGTCCATCGCGCGGCACAAGTCCCCGGCCGACGCGAACCACCCGATCGTGTCGATGCGCTTCGGGTCGCGCCCGCTCGGAGTGTCGATCCGCGACACGGGAATGCCGCCCAGCTCAGTTGCCAGGTAGTCCCGCCGCCCGTCCACGGAGAGACCCAGGTACGCGTCCGCGTGGTGCCCGCCGTCAGCGTACTTCAGACGGAACATGTCGCCGGTGGTCAAGAGCGGAACGTTCAGGTCCGCGTGCCGGTGTCCCATCGTCACCGCCATCGACTCGATCCGCTCGCGTCCGAGGAGAGCAATCAGGTGATCGGTCGCGGTGTTGTCGCTCTGATCGATCATCAATGACGCGAGCGTGTGCAGCGTCACCGGCGAGCCGTCAGGCCATCGGTGGATCAGCCCGGTGGGAATCGAGCGAAGGCGAGCATCGAGCTGGATCGTGTCGGTCCACGCGCGACGTCCTGCCGCGATGTCGTCCACGAGCGCGCCGAGTACGTACAGCTTGAACCCCGAGGCGATGTCGAGCGAGGTCTCGGGATTGAGCGCCGCAAGCTCCCGTGGAACGGCGTCGCTGCTTGACAGTTCGTGCACTACGAACGAGACCCGGCCCGCAAGTGCGGACATCGATTCAGCGGCGGCGGCGAGCGACGCATGACCCGGCACGGAGCGGTAGATCCAGAGGTAGCGGATCGCGTACGGCGGCGTCTCGTCGAGGCGCAGATCGAGCTGGAGCGCTCCGCCGCGTTCGAATTCCAACTCGTAGCGCGCTGCCCGAGGGGCGTCGCGACGCACCGCTCTCAGCGACCGCACGGCCCCCTCGGACCGGTGCGTGTCGGCGAAGAGGCGGCGAATCGACGCATCGGGCACGTTCGCGCGGAACACGCCGTCGAACAGGCCGTCCGGCCAGCGGGGCTCGGCGACGATGGCAGCCGCAACGGCTGCCGCCCGCTCGGCCAGCGCGGCGTCCAGGACCGGGTCCGTCGCGACGCGTACTTCGGCCCGCTCGACGTACTCCGCAGGCGCGACGCACGCCGAGACCAGCAGTGGGACTGCGAGCCACAGAACTCGCCAGATCCGGCCGTGAACGCGTCCGCCTCGCATCAGTGAAACTCCTCGCGCGACGCCGGGTCGCGTCGCGGCGGAATCGTACCTTCGGCGTTCAGCCGGCGACACAGCCGATGCGACGGCTGGAAGACGCTGGATTCATCGACGGCGGAGGCTGCGGCGGACGATTCGCATCGGTCGATGCCCCGCGACTGCCCGTCACTTGGCGAGGCGTCGCAGCGTCTTCGGCGGATACGCCGCGGCGACGGTCATCGCGCCGGCGTCGGGGGTGCCGGTGAGGACGATCACTCCGCCCTTGCGGAGCGGGAACCGCGCCGCGTGAGCGGGGGAGCCGGTCACCAACAGCGACGCGAGCTCGGAGAGCCACGGCTCGTGCCCGACGACTGCGACGCTGCGATCGGCGAGCGAGCCCGAGACATGCGGAGTGCTCGCGCAGCCCCGCACACCGGTAGACTCCCGCCCCCTCCCATGATCGGCGTCCGTTTCGGCCCCTACCGCATCCTCGCGACGCTCGGCGCCGGCGGGATGGGCACGGTCTACCGCGCCGAGGGGCCGGACGGCGTGATCGCGCTCAAGGTGGTCCTGCCGCACCTCCTCGAGTCGGCGGACGCGCTCGAGCGGTTCCGGCGCGAAGCGGCGATCGGGGGCACTGTGCGGCACCCGAACGTCGTCGCGACGCTCGGCTCAGGGACGGAGGTCGTCGAGGGGAAGACGCTCCACTACCTGGCGATGGAGTACGTCGAGGGGCGCACGCTCCGCGACCTCCAACTCGAGATGCGGCGGATGCCGGAGGATCTCTGCCGCCACATCGGACGCGAGATCGCGGCGGGACTCGCGGCGATCCACGCGGCGGGCGTGGTGCACCGCGACATCAAGCCGGAGAACGTCCTCGTGACGCGCGGGCACGAGGTCAAGGTGATGGACCTCGGCGTCGCCCGCGGCGCCGACGACGCCGCCCGCGTGACGCTGACCGGCGCCTTCGTCGGCTCGCTCCAGTACGCGGCGCCCGAGCAGTTCACCGGCGGCGGGAAGGGGCTCGACGGCCGCGTCGATCTGCACGCGCTCGGCATCGTCCTCCACGAACTCGCGACCGGGACGAACCCGTTCGAGGCCGAGGACTGGCGCGACGTCTTCCGCCGGATCGTCCACGACGAGCCGCCGCGGATCGGGGTCCTGAACCCGCAGATCTCTCCGTTCCTGGAGGAGGTCGTCGCGACGCTGCTGCGGAAGGACCGTGAGCAGCGGTTCCCGTCGGCTGCGGCGCTCGTGGACGTGCTCGGCCGCGCGGAGGACGGCCCCTGGTGGGACGCGCGCGTCCGCGAGATCCGGGCGTCCACGCGCCGGCCGCTCCGGCGGATACGCGTGGCGCGGGAGACTGCGCTCGCCGGGCGCGACGAGGAGATCGCCGTGCTGCGGCGCCAGTGGACGAAGGCTGTCGCCGGCGAGGCGCGGTCGGTCGTCGTCACCGGCGAGGCGGGGATCGGCAAGAGTCGGCTCGTGGACGAGCTGAGCGCGCTGCTGGAGAAGGAGGGGGAAGACCTCCACTTCCTCCACGGCGGCTTCGTGCCCGGCGCGGCCGGAGGCGCGGGCGCGCTGGCGTCCGCGATCCTCGGGCACTTCGGGGCGGAAACGCTGTTCGAGCCGCTGGCGGCCGCTCTCGCGTCGTGCGCGCCGCTCGTCCCGTCGTTCGCCGCGTACCTGCGCGCCGAGGCGCCGCCCCGCGGCGCGCCGCCGCTCTCGGCCGACATGCTCGCGCACTGCATCGCGCTCACGCTGCGGGCCGTGGCGGCCGAGCGCCCGCTCCTGCTGCTCGTCGAGGACGTCCACTTCGCGGCGCCCGCGGGACGCGCCGCCATCGCTGCGGTCGTCGGCGAGTTGCGGGGCGCGCGCGCGCTCGTCGTCGCCACCTCGCGGCCGACGGAGGAAGGCGCATGGGTCTCCGCCCTCCAGCGCGCGGCGCCGCTCGTCCGCGTCGATGTGCCGCGGCTCCCGCAGGAGGCCGTCCACGCCCTGCTGAAGGACGCGCTCCGGTCCGACTTCCTCGCCGCGGAGATCGCGCCCGTCCTGTCGGAGAAGTCGGGCGGCAATCCGTTCTTCGTCCTGGAAATCCTGCGCGGGCTCCGCGAAGGCCGCGTGCTCGCGCGCGACGCCTCGGGCCGCTGGGTCGCGACGGGCGATCCGCGAAAGCTCGTCGTCCCGTCGTCGATCGAAGACCTCGTCGCGGCGCGGCTGGCCGTGCTCGACCCGGAGGATCGCGCGCTCCTCGAGACGGCCGCGTGCGTCGGCTTCGAGTTCGACCCGGCGCTCGTCGCGGAGGCTGAGGGGCTCGCGACGATCCCCGCTCTTGAGCGATTCGCCGCGATCGAGCAGCGTCACGGACTCGTGCGCACGGCGGGCCGCGGGCTGCAGTTCGATCACCACCAGGTCCGCGAGCGGATGTGCGAGAAGATGGACCCGGCGGCCCGCACCCGGCGCCACGGCGCGATCGCCGCCGCCCTCGAGGCCCGGCACGCGGCGCACGGGATGGCCGTCGGAGCGCCGCTCCCCGGCGCGGCGTCGGAGGAACTCGTCCGCCACCTGCTCCGCGGGCCGGAGCCGTCCCGCGCGGCGCCCCACATCCTCGCCGCGCTCGACCACGCAACGGTCCGCACGCGGCTCGACGAGGCGCTGGCGATGGTTGATCTCGCGACGTCGCGCGAGGGCACGCTCAGTGGCGAGATCCTCGTTCGCACCCTGATGCGCGGCGCCGGCCAGCTCCGTCGCTCGGGGGACGCGGCGGCGGCGCGGCGTTGCTGGCATCGCGCGGTGGCGGCGGCGGAGGCGCACGGTGATGCCGGCGTGCTGGCGTCCGCGCTGGGCGGCCTCGCGTACGACCTCGTCCTGGGGCACGAGGCGGGCGAGGCGGAGCAGTTGCTGCGCCGCGCGCTCGACCTCGTTCCGGGAGACGTTGACCCGCTCGTCCGACGCAGGATGCTCACGCACCTCGCGATCGCGCTCGAGGCGGACGGGCGGCACAAGGAGGCCGAGACGGCGTATCGCGACGCGATCGTTCTCGCGGAGCGGTTCGGCACGCCGGAGGACGTCAGTGGCGCGGAGGTGAACCTGGCCGGCGTCCTCTACATGACGGGGCGCTTCGACGCGGCGCACCAAATCCTCGAGCGGCGGCTCGTCTACTGCCGGGAGGTCGGCGACCTCGCGGAGGAGCGCAAGGCCCTCGGGAACATGGGCGCGATCCTCCACGCGCAGGGGCGTTTCGAGGAGGCCCGGCGCATCTTCGAGGAAGACCTCGGCACGCTGCGGCGGCTCGGCGACCGCCACGGCGAGCAGCGGACCCTCTCGAACCTCGGGAACGCGCTGCGGTCGCTCGGACGCTACGGTGAGGCGATCGAGTGCTACCGCCGCGCAGCCGAACAGCAGCAGGAGTTGAGCGATGCGTCCGGAGCCGCGTCGGAGCTCAACCTCCTCGGCATGGCGAGCGCGAACTGCGGCGACCTCGCCGCGGCGCGCGACTGCTTCGTTCGTGCCGCGGGCGGCGCCGTGGCAGCGGGGAATCAGGAAGAGCTGGCGTGGGCGACGTACGGCCTCTCGCGCGTCGCGAGCGCGGACGGCCGGGACGGCGCGGCGGTGCGCCTCGCGCGTGCGGCGGTCGCGACGGCGGTCGCGACGGAGGACCCCGACCTCACCACGAAGCTGCGGACACATCTCGCGGCGGTCCTCGCGCGGCGCGGCCCCGCCGACGAGGCGCGCATCGTCGCACGCGCTGCGCTCCTGGAGGCGCGCTCGATGGGGAGTCCGGCGTGCGAGGCGGCCGTCATCGTCGTGATCGCATCGCTGCCGCCGCCCGCGGACCTCGCTGCGGAAGGCGTCACGGACGCGGAGCGGGCGCTCGTCTCCGACCCGGCGGGCGAGATCGACCGTCTCCTGGCGCGGACTGGGTGCGTCCTCGACGTCGCCTGCCACACACAGGTCCGCCTCGCCGCCTGGCGACACTCCGGCCGCCGCGAGCATCTCGACGCCGCGAAGTCGCTGATGGACGCAGTCCTCGCCGCGCTGCCGGAAGACGCTCGCGACCGCGCGGTGGAGTGCGTGCCCGTCCACCGCGAGATCGTCGCGGCGCTCGTCGTCGGGCGCTGATGCCTTGCGGGCCGCGGGAAGGGCAAGACTGAAGGACGTCCCGCCTGCAACCGGCTGACCCGGGTCGTCCGCGACGTGAACGACCCCGTCTCCGAGCTCGCGACGCCGAACTCCGAGACGTCGGTCGCCGCGCGACCGCGACTCACTTGGCCAGGCGCCGCAGCGTCTTCGGCGGATACGCCGCGGCGACGGTCATCGCGCCGGCGTCGGGGGCGCCGGTGAGGACGATGACTCCGCCCTTGGGCCGGGGACCCGGTCACCAACCGCGATGCGAGCTCGGAGAGCCACGGCTCGTGCCCGACGACCGCGACACTGCGATCGTCCGCCAAGGCGGCAGCGGCCTCGCTCCGCAACTCGGCCAGGAGGGCCTCCGACGGCCGCCCCCGGGGTCAGGGTTGAGTTGAGCAGTTCCCTGTCACGGTTCCGCTCGATTCACATGGCGGGAGCGCGTCACGAGCGCCGCCTGCGGCCATCGCGGCGGCGAGCTTCGCCGACGCGCACTTTCGACCGCGCGGACCTCCAGGTTGCTGCGGCGGGGATCATGTCCGTCGTTCGGCAGCGATCAGTTGGGCTCGCCCTGACGGAGAACTGCTCAATGGAACCAGGTCCCCGAAGGAGACCAAGAACGTGAGGAAGTCAGCCCCGTCGCGCTGGACGATGCGGCGAGGATGCACCGTCAGAGCCCCGAGCTACAGCGCCGGGCCACGCCCTCGACTGGAGTGCCAGAAGGCCAGGACCTCGATCGCCGCGGGTGTGACTCGGTAGTAGACGTGGTACCGGACCCGATCGAGGTGTATGCGTCGCACTCCCGGCAAGCTGGCGTTGCGTGCGGTGGCTCCGATCCGCGACTGCGCCGCGAGCAAGGCGAACGCGCGCGTCAACTCCTCGTGAATCGCGCCCGGTGCGGCAGGTCGGTTCCGGACCCACCAGGTCGAGGCCTCGTCGATCTCGCCCGCAGCGCGGGAGGTGACGACGATCGGAAGAGGCGCCGATGTCACCTGACTCGGCGCAGGCGATCCAGCACGGTCGCCGCCGGGACGACGTCGCCGCGGTCCGCCTGCGCAATTGACTCAAGGAGCGTCGCTTCGTCCTCGGCGGTCAGCTCGAACGTCTCGTCGCCCTCGGGCGCGACGACTGTGACGACGGCGCCCTCGACGAGGGGCACGCCCGCCACGACCACCTTTCCATCAACGACCCGGCCGGAGACGATCCGCATGACGCGATCGTACGGGGGCTCGGCGCCCACTCCGCTCGGATTCGACGAGGTTCCGGCGGCGTAGCGGGCGCGTCCAATGGGCGGCCCGGGGGGTGCCACGTCGCGGCGAGAGACGCGGATCGCGCGGCTGCGCCGACGCGGTCGAACCCGCCGTGGCCCGCGCGATCCCCGTCGGTGCCAGGCGGTCGCGCGTCAGCGGGCCAGGCGCCGCAGCGTCTTCGGCGGATACGCGGCGGCGACGGTCATCGCGCCGGCGTCGGGCGCGCCGGTGAGGACGATCACTCCGCCCTTGCGTGGGCCGGGGACCCGGTCACCAACCGCGATGCGAGCTCGGAGAGCCACGGCTCGTGCCCGACGACCGCGACACTGCGATCGTCCGCCAAGGCGGCAGCGGCCTCGCTCCGCAACTCGGCCAGGAGGGCCTCCGACGGCCGCGTGCTCAGGTTCCGCGTGACGGCGAACTCGCCGCGGACGATCGGCGCGAGCAGGTCGGCGGTCTCGACGGCGCGGAGCCACGGCGAGTGCAGCACCAGGTCGAATCGCAGTCCGAGGCGGCGGAGTCCCTCGACGCTGCGGGCGAAGCGTCGTCGGCCGGCGGGCGTGAGCGGACGCGCGGCGTCACGGCGCAGGATGCCGCGATTGATCGCCTCCGCGTGTCGGATGAGAACCAGGTTCACGATCCACCGATCTCCGCGACGCCAGCGCGGGACTGGATCCACGCAGCGAGCGCCTCGCGCTTGGCGATGACGAGCCCCGCCCGCAGTTCCCGAGCGTGCTCGGGGAGTTCGGTGGCGGCGCCGGTCTCCTCGAGCACGCGGAGTTCCACGGCGAGATCGTTCAAGTCGCCGAACGTCTGCTGGAGTGCCTTCACGGGCGCGGCAGCGAGTCCGAGCCACTCGAGGGCGTAGCGCAGCTTCCGGACGGCGCGACGCAGGTCGTGGAAGTCTTCGTCCTGCGGCTCCGGGTGGCCGGCGAGGGCGTCGCCGCGGCGGAGCACGCGGTCGCGGAAGCTCGGAAGCGCCTCCATCGCAACGTCGCGCGGGATCGGAGGCAGGAGCGTCAGAGCTTGACGCAGAGCGCGGGCGCGGTCGCACCGCAGGTACGCGATCATGTCGGCACGCTCGCGTTCGCGGAGGGCGCGCAATCGGGTGGCGAAGGCGTCGGGCGGCCCGCGTTCGAGCAGGACGTCGGCGTCGCGCACCGGCGACGCGACGCGGCGGAACGCGCGCAGGTCGGAGCGGAGCACCGCGCGGCCGCTCATCTCGAGCCACACGGCGATGCGCCCGGCCGCGACGCGGACTTGGTGGACGCCTTCGGCGTCGTCGCCCGCGATTGCGATCGGCAGGTGGTGCGCCAGATGACGGAGCCACCGCCTAGCGGACACGGGTCTGGCAGACACGGGACGCGGCACGGCGCGGCGCGCGCGGTCGTGGGGCGTGCGGTCGCGGATGGCACGGGAACGGCGGACGCTGCGGCGTGCGCTCACGGAGGGAGCGTATCCTGTCGGCTCATCCTGCGGACCCTCGAACGCAGGTGGGACGCAGAATTCACACAGACTTCATGTGGCGGTGGATGCTTGGTGGCCCCGTGACCGACGCAACGCCGACAACCGAAGCCCCGACCCCGCCCGAGCAGAAGCCGGCTCGACGGCGCCCGCGCGCTGCGCCGCGCCCGGATCTCGACGCGCCGGAGCTCTACCTGAACGAGGAACTCTCGCGCCTCGAGTTCAACCGCCGCGTGCTCGAGCAAGCGCGCGACGAAGGCACTCCGCTCCTCGAGCGCCTGCGATTCCTCACCATCTGCAGCTCGAACCTCGACGAGTTCTTCGAGATCCGGGTCGCTGGGCTCGAACAGAAGATCGCGTTCGGCGTACACCGGCGCGGCGCCGACGGCCTCTCGACCGACGACGTCCTCGCGCGCATCTCGACCGAGGCGCACCGGCTCGTCGCCGACCAGTACCGCGTGCTCAACGACGAACTGCTCCCGGCTCTCGCGAAGGAGGGCATCCGCCTCCTGCGCCGGGCCGACTGGAACGAGCGGCAGCGGACGTGGGCGCGGGCGTACTTCCGGCGCGACGTCGCTCCGATCCTCACGCCGGTCGGTCTCGACCCGGCGCATCCGTTCCCGCGCGTGCTGAACAAGGGCCTGGCATTCATCGTTTCGGTGGACGGCACCGACGCGTTCGGCCGCCGCAGCGGAATCGCGGTCGTTCAGGTGCCGCGCTCGCTTCCGCGCTTGCTGCGATTCCCGCGCAAGATCGCGTCGGGGCCGGACGACTTCGTCATGCTCTCGTCGATTATCCGCGCGAACGTGGGCGAACTCTTCCCCGGCATGGCGGTCGAGGGGTGCTCGGAGTTCCGGGTCACGCGGAACAGCGATCTGTGGGTGGACGAGGAGGAAGTCGAGGACCTGCTCGCGGCGGTGAAGGGCGAGCTCACGAACCGCAAGTACGGCGTCGCCGTCCGCCTCGAGATCGGGAGCGACTGCTCGGAGGCGATGGCGCAGTTCCTCGTCGGCGAGGTGGAACTCGCTGCGCGGGACGTCTATCACGCGCTCGGTCCGGTGAACCTGCACCGCCTAGCGGCGATCTACGAGCTGACGCAGCGGTCGCGGCTCAAGTACGCGCCGTTCACTCCCGCCACGCCCAAGCGTCTGCGAGACGCCGACATCTTCGATGTCATCCGCAAGGGCGACGTGCTGCTCCACCATCCCTACGAGTCGTTCGCGCCGGTCGTGGATCTGGTGCGGCAGGCGGCGCGCGACCCGAACGTGCTCGCGATCAAGCAGACGCTCTACCGGACGGGGAGCGACTCGCCCGTCGTCGAGGCGCTCGTGGAGGCGGCACGCGCCGGAAAGGAAGTCACGGCCCTCGTCGAACTCCGCGCGCGCTTCGACGAGGCGGCCAACATCGACCTCGCGACGAAGCTGCAAGAGGTCGGGGCGAACGTCGCGTATGGAATCGTCGGGTACAAGGCGCACGCGAAGGCGCTGATCGTCATCCGTCGCGAAGGTCGCCGGCTCCGCCGCTACGTCCACCTCGGCACCGGCAACTACCACGTCCGCACCGCGCGCGCCTACACCGACTTCTCGTTCTTCTCCTGCGACGAGGACCTCGGCGAGGACGTGCAGCGGTTGTTCCAGCATCTGACGGGTCTCGGTCGCACCGCGCGGATGCGCAAACTCGTCACGTCGCCTTTCGACCTCCACCCCCGTCTGCTCCAGTTGATCCGCGCGGAGGCGGACGCGGCGCGTGCGGGAAAGCCGGCGAAGATCGTTGCGCGGATGAACTCGCTGTCGGAGCCGTCGGTGATTCGCGCGCTCTATGCGGCGTCGCAGGCGGGCGTCCGGATCGACCTGCTCGTGCGCGGGGTCTGCTGCCTTCGGCCCGGCGTACCCGGCGTGTCGGAAACCATCCGCGTGCGATCCGTCGTCGGCCGGTTCCTTGAGCACGGGCGGGTCTTTCACTTCCACGCGGGCGGAGCGGGCACGACGTACCTCGCCAGCGCGGACTGGATGCCGCGGAACCTCTTCCGTCGCGTCGAGACGTGCTTCCCGATCGACGATGCGAAGCTCCGGGCGCGCGTCCTCGACGAAGGTCTGACCGCGTACTTCGCAGACAACGTGCAGTCGTGGGCGCTCTCAGCCGACGGCTCCTGGCGGCGCGGGCGCCCGGGCAAGGCGACGCCTCACATCGCGCAGTCCGAGTTGCTCGCGAAGCTCGCGGAGTGAGCGGGTCGGGGCTCAACGCGGAGAGCCCTGCACAACGCGCTTCCGCGGAGCAGAGCGGCCGGGCCGGACCGAGGAGCGACGGACCCGGCGCTCGCAGGGATGTCCCCGACGAGGTAGGCCCGAGTCGCGGACGGCGGCTTCACTTTTCGAGGCCGAGCTTCTTCATCTTCGGCGTGATCACGGCGCGGCAGTACCCGTACGACTTGTTCAGCCGATAGAAGTCCTGGTGGTGCTCGTCGGCCGTGGTGAACGCGCTCGCCGCCACGATCTCCGTGACGATCGGCGAGGCGTAGTGTGACTGCGCAGCCGCCATCGACCGCTCGGCGGCGGCGCGTTGGGCGTCCGAGTGGACGAAGATCGCGGAACGGTACTGCGTTCCGACGTCTGCACCCTGGCGGTTCTTCGTCGTCGGGTCGTGCGCCTTCCAGAACCACTCGAGGAGGTCCGCGTAGCTCAGCTTCGCCGGGTCGAACGTGACCTGCACGACCTCCGCGGCGCCGGTGTCGCCCTCGCAGACCTGTTCGTACGTGGGATTCTGGACCGTGCCGCCCATGAAGCCCGACTTCGCGTCGATCACGCCGGGGACCGTCTCGAGCACCGCCTCGATGCACCAGTAGCACCCGCCGGCGAACGTGGCGGTCTCTGTCGACGATGCGCTCGCCGGACCGACCTTCACGGTGGTGCTGGCGGTCGCGCTGACCGAACGGGTCGGTGCTGGGTCCGGTTTCTTGTCAGGCGTGGGGTTCACGGGCGCGGTCTCCTGCGGGGATGGGGCCGGCGCGACCGGCTCGCCGTCACGCGCGGCGCCGGCGGAACACGCGGCAAGGAACAGCAACGACGCGAGCAGAGGGATGAGTCGCATGGGGGTCTCCGGTTCAGCCCGGATCATTCACGAAGCTCCGCGAGAGAACGGCGTGCAGCCCAGGAACGGCTTGTGGTGCACGCCGATCCGAGGCTCGTTCGCACGACGCCCCACCGTCCTGGGCGAGATCCGCGGAGCTGACCGCAAGGCGGGACCCGCAGCGTCGGCTTTGTCAAGCCACGCAAGGGTCCCAACGCAGCGGTCGGCCCGTGGGCTCGTCCAGGCGCGGAGCTTCGTGAATGATCCAGGCTAAGAGCGTAGGGGAGAACCCGCGGCGCGCGGGGACTGTTCCCGATCAGCCGACGACGAGATCGATTCCGGCAGCGGCGAGTTCGCGCGCCTCGTCCCCGAGGTCGGCGCGAGTGAGCGGATGGCGGTCGAGCCAGCCCTTCGGAAAGCGCAGCGACATCGAGTCGCCGTGCAGCACGAGTTTGACGTCCGGCAGACGTCGCGCGGAACGGCTGTGGTGGAGGCGGACGGACAGTCGCAGCAGCAGGCACACGCGCAGCGCCATGGAGCCGGCATCCGCGGCGAGGGCGGCGAATTCCTCTCGTTCGATCTTGCGTCGGTGGAAGCGGACGACCGTCGCGAGGACATCCTGGTCAGGCTTCGAGAACCCCGGCATGTCCGAGTTCCGCAGGAGGTAGTCGCCGTGTTTGTGGTGCCCTGCGTACGCCACCGACAGCCCGACTTCGTGCAATCGCGACGCCCATGAGATCAGGTGCGAGGGAGCGTCGCCCTGGAGCTTCCACGGCCGCGCGGCGGCATCGAGGAGCCCCTTCGCGGTGCGCTCGACGCGCGCGGCCTGCTCCTCGTCCACGCGGTGCCGCTTCGCGAAGCTCCGGATCGTGCGATCTCGGACGTCCTCGTGGCGGATGCGACCGATCAGGTCGTAGAGCACCCCCTCGCGGAGCGCGCCGGGCGTGGCCCGCATCCGGTCCACGTGCAGCCCTTCGAGTACGGCCTGCAGGATCGTGAGGCCGCCCGGGAGCACTTCGGCGCGCTCGGGTTCGAGACCGGCGATGTCGAGTCGGGCGATCCGGCCCTGGCGCTGCGCCACGTCCGCGAGCCAGTCGAGCGACTCCGTCGTAATCCCGTCGGCGCCGTGCCCGTTCGCGCGGAGCACGCCGTCGATGGCGAGAATCGTTCCCGACGCGCCGAGGGCCTCGTCCCAGCCGAGAGCCTGCACGAGCCGCGCGATCGTCTGCACCTCGAGCCGCGCGGCGATCCGGGCCTGCCTCATCGCCTTCGGTGTGATCCGCCCGTCGCGGAAGAACCGGCGCGTCCACGAAACGCAGCCCATGTAGAGGCTGTCCGTGCGGAGCGGCTCGAACCGCTCGCCGACGATCACCTCGGTGCTTCCGCCACCGATGTCCACGACGAGCCGCCGCCCCGGCGCTTCCGGCTCGCTGTGTGCCACGCCGAGGTGGATCAATCGGGCTTCCTCGCGGCCCGGCACGACTTCCACCGGGTGCCCCAGTGCCCGTTCCGCACGCGAAAGGAACCCGCGTGCGTTCTTCGCCACGCGCAACGCGTTCGTGCCGATCACGCGAACATTCTCGCGGGGCAGTTCGCGGAGGCGCTGGCCGAACCGCCTGAGGCACGCGAGGGCGCGCTCCTGCATCTCGTCCGACAGGCGCCCCTCGTCGTCGAGTCCGGCGCCAAGCGCGACACGTTCGCGCAGGCGGTCCACGACACGCAACTGCCCTTGCTCGGCGCGGGCGACGACCATGTGGAAGCTGTTCGAGCCGAGGTCCACGGCCGCGATCGTGTGGGTCCCGTTGCGTGGTGCAGCCATCGCCCGATCATCGCGAATCCCGGCCCGACTCACGAGAACGACGTGCGCACTGCGCGGAGTAGGGTGACGATGATCGCGATGAGCACGTGGGCGATCGGCGACGTCCAGGGCTGCGCGCGCACGCTCTCGCGCGTGCTCGACCTGATTCGCTTCGACCCCGCGGCGGACCGCGTCTGGTTCGTCGGCGACCTGGTGAACCGCGGGCCCTCGTCGCGACTGGTCCTCAGGACCGTGATGGCGCTCGGCGACCGCGCCGTGACGGTCCTCGGAAACCACGACCTGCACCTGCTCGCGCGCGCGGCGTCGGTCTCTGCGCAGAAGCGGCGCGACACGCTCGGCGACGTGCTCGATGCGCAGGACAGAGACGAGATCGTGGCGTGGCTGCGCGCGCGACCGCTCATCCACCGGGAACCGGGGTACGTGCTCGTTCACGCGGGCATTCCGCCGACGTGGACGCTTCGCGAGGCCGAGCGACGGGCGCGCGGGGCGGAGAAGGCCCTCCGCGGGCCGGCGATGAAGGCGTTCCTTCGCGCGTGGCGCAGCCCGGCGGACGGTCGCTGGACACGCGCCGGTGGCGGGGTCGCTCGCGCCGGTCGTGACGCCGCCGTACTGACCACGCTCCGCCTCGTCGATGAGCGGGGTCGTCCGAACGACGGGTTCTCCGGTCCACCCGGCGAGGCGCCCCGCGCGCTCGTCCCCTGGTTCCGGGCCCGCGGCGCGGACCGGCGGGGGACGACGATCGTGTTCGGGCACTGGGCCGCTCTCGGATGGCTGGCGCAGCCTGGGTTCCGCGGCATCGACACCGGGTGCGTCTGGGGCGGAAGCCTCACCGCGGTGCGAATCGAGGACGGGCACCGCGTTTCCGTGCCGATGGAAGATTGAGTGAATCTCTTCCCGGGAGCTGTTTGGGGATTCACGATCCCTTCATGAAGTGGGACAATCCTCCTCGTCATGGCACGCAAGAAAGTCCTCGTGGTCGATGACGAGCGCGACATCAGCGACATCGTGGCGTTCAACCTCCGACGGGAACAGTACGACGTCGTTTCCGCAGTGGACGGCGAGTCGGCGGTCGAGATCGCGCGTCGCGACCAGCCCGACCTCGTCCTGCTCGACTTGATGCTCCCCGGCATCGGCGGACTCGAGGTCTGTCGCCGCATCCGCGCCGACCCGCGGACGGCGCAGATCCCGATCATCATGCTCACGGCGAAGGGCGAGGAGACCGACGCGATCGTCGGACTCGCGCAGGGGGCCGACGACTACGTGCGAAAGCCGTTCGGCGTGAAGGAGTTGATGGCCCGCGTGGCGGCCCAGTTGCGGGCCCAGACCCGGGCCCGTGAAGACGACATCCCGCGCGTACTCCGCTTCGGTCTCCTCGAGATCGACAGCGACCGGTTCGTCGCAGCACTCGACGGACGCGCGCTTCCGTTCACCACGACCGAGTTCAAGCTGCTCCGCCATTTGGTGGCGAAGAAGGGCCGCGTCTTCTCGCGGAACGACCTGCTCGACGCCGTGCGCGGGCCCGACGCGGTCGTCACCGATCGCACGATCGACGTGCACGTCGCGTCTGTCCGCCGGAAGCTCGAGGAGTACGGCGAGTACCTCGTCACCGTGCGCGGCGTGGGCTACAAGTTCGCGGAGACCGTCGAAGCCTGAGCCGCTCGGGTACCCTTGGGGTCGTGACGCGACCCGAAGCCGCCGCTGACCGGTCCCTGGCAAGCCAGAACGCTTGCGCCCACGGCGGGGCGTTCTTCGACGCGATCGGCGACTCGTTCGACGACCTCTCACGGCGCCGCGACGTGATCAACGCGGACGTCCTCGACGCGTGGTTCCCGCCGTCGCCGCGGATTGCCGCCGCAATTGCCCCGCACCTCGAGTGGCTCATCGCGACGTCGCCGCCGACGGGTTGCGAGGGGCTGGTTCGGACGATCGCCGACGTCCGCGGGGTTTCCGAGGCGAACGTGCTGCCGGGTGCGGGGTCGTCCGAGCTCATCTACCTCGCTCTGCGCACGCGGCTCACCTCCGGTGCGCGCGTGCTGCTGCTCGACCCGACGTACGGCGAGTATGCGCACGTGCTCGGGAAGGTCATCGGGTGCACCGTCGAGCGGTTCACGCTGTCTCGCGTCGATGGCTATCGCGTCGATCCCGTGCAGTTCGCTGCGCGCCTGCGCGACGGCTTCGACCTCGTCGTGATCGTCAACCCGAACAGTCCGACCGGCGTGCATCTGGACCGGGACGCGCTCGAGTCGGTGATCGCCGGGGCGCCCTCGACGACGTCGTTCTGGGTCGATGAGACGTACGTCGAGTACGCCGGGCCCGGGGCGTCGCTCGAGCGATTTGCCGCCGCGTCGCCGTCGACGACAGTGTGCAAGTCGATGTCGAAGGTCTACGCCCTCAGCGGGATGCGCGCGGCGTATCTCGTCGGGCCCGAAGCCGCGATCTCTCGACTGCGCATGCTCACGCCGCCGTGGGCGGTCGGGCTCATCGCTCAGGTCGCCGCGGTGGAGGCCCTGCGCGATCCGGCGTACTACGAGGCGAAGTGGCGGGAGACGCACGTGCTGCGCGCGGCACTCGAACGCTCGCTCGTGTCGGAGATCGGCGCCGACGTGGTCCACGGCGGCGCGAACTTCGTGCTCTTCCATTTGCCGTCGGGCGCCCCGACGGCTACGCAGGTCGTGAAGTCGTGCCGCGAGCGCGGGCTCTTCATTCGCGACTTCCCCGAGATGGCGAGTCTCGGTCCGGCGGCCCTGCGCGTGGCCGTGAAGGACGCCGCGACGAACACGCGGATGATCGAGATCCTGCGCGGCGCGGTCCAACTCTGAAGTGATGCGTTCGCTCACGATCCGGGGCCGCGATCCGGCACGCGCGGTGACGTTCGCGCCCGCGACGTTGCTCGCGCCGATGGACGGTTACACCGACCGCGTCTTCCGCGACCTCGTGCTGGATCAAGGGTCGGTCGGCGGCGGCCTCACCGAGTTCATTCGCATCAGCGTGGACCCCGTCCCGAAGAAGGTGTTCCGACGCGAGCTGGGCGACGTGCCGCGGCGCGACGTGCCGGTCGGCGCGCAACTGATGGCGGCGGACGCCGAGTTCGTCGCCGAGACCGTCGGCAACGCCGACGCGTGTTGCGCCGCGTGGATCGACCTGAACTTCGGGTGCCCGGTGAAGCGCGTCTTCAACAAGTGCGCGGGGTCAGCGCTCCTCGCGTTCCCGGAGCGGATGGGCGAGATCGTCGCCGCGGCGGTGCGTGCTACGGATCTGCCGGTCACCGCGAAGATCCGCGCCGGCGTCGACGACGCGTCGCGCCTCGACGACGTGCTCGACGCCTGCGCCGAAGCCGGTGCCGCCGCCGTGACTCTGCACGCGCGACTTCGGCGCAACTCGTACGCGGATCCGGCGCGCTGGGAGTGGATCGCACATGCGGCGCAGCGTCTTCACGCGCGGCCGGAACCGGTTCCGCTGATCGGGAACGGCGGCGCAGACGTCGCGGCGGACTTCCAGCGCATGCTGGAACAGACGGGGTGCGACGCCGTCATGGTGGGGCGCGGCGCGCTCGCGAACCCGTGGGTCTTCCGCGAGGCAGTCGGCGGCGCGGCGGCATCGCGCGACGAAGCGATCGCGTTCGCGCGCGGCTACTTCGAGATGTTGCTCCCGCCCGGTTCTCCGCCCGGGCCGATCGCGCGGTTCAAGGCGTTCATCGCGACGTTCCGGGCGGCGGGCTTCTGGGACGGTCGCGACGACGTCCGCCGGATGCTCCTCAGAGAGCCCGACCCGGAGCGCATCCGCGCGTGGTTCGACGCCGAGGCGGGGGCGCCTCGGTAGTCGGCGTTCTCACGCAGTCGCGGCGACCGGGTCTCCTTCTGGGTCCCAGTCGAGCACGACGTCGGGCGGCATGAGCATCGCTCCGACATCCGCACGCGGCATCGGCTGGAGCACGGAGCGGGGGCCGAGAAGGAACCGGTTCCCGCGCCACGACACGGCGCGGCTGACGAACGGAACGGGCCACAGCGCGAGCGTCAGCGACTCCTTCAACAGGAGCAGCGCCGGGTAGGCGATCACGGCCCGCCGAATGCCGAGTCGCGCTTCCATCGAGGCGTCGCACGCCGAGCGGAACGCGACGATCGACGCAGCGATGCACGCGGCCGTCGCAGAGGGAAGCACAGCAAACGCGACGATCGCCGCAGCCACCGGGTTCGACAGGATCTCGCCCGCGTAGGCAGCCGGCGCCATCCAACGGCGGATGCGCGCCCAGCGCAGGTGTCGTGCGCAGAAATCGCGCACTCCGAGTTCCCCGAGGACGTTGTCCACCGGGGCGGATTCGACGGTGACGACGTGGCCCGCGCGCTTCAGTTCCTCACCGGAGACCTGGTCCTCCGCGAGGTGTCGGCCGAGGAAGTGGAAGCCGCCGATCGCTTCGAGGTCGCGCCGACGGAACGCCATCGACTTGCCGACGCAGCACACGCCGTTGAACCAGAGCGTGAGCGCCCCGACGCCGCCCATCACGTACGTGTTGAGTTGCAGGCTCTCGAGCGACGCCCCGAGCGACCGATTCGGGCGGGCGCGGATCGGCGACGTGACGAGTCCGACACCGGGCTCTTCGAGGCGTGCGACGAGGCGAGCGAGGTAGTCCGGGGCGACCGAGACGTTGCTGTCGGAGACGACGAGAACCTCGTGACGGGCGTGCCGCGCGAGATTTGCGAGGTTGTTGACCTTCGGATTGCGTCCCACTTTGCGCGCGTCGGCGATCACGCGACTCGGAACGTGCGGATGCGCCGCTGCGACGCGGCGGGCGACGTCGAGGGACGGGTCGTCTGCATCGGCCGCGCCGAGCAGCACTTCGTACTCGGCGAACTCCTGCCGGAACAGGGTCGTCAGGTTCGACTCGAGGGCGGCGTCCACTCCGCGGAGCGGCTTCAGGACGCTGACGGCTGGCGCCGGTCCGCGGCGGGGCACGGGTTCGCGACCCAGCATGGCTCGCTGCGCAAGGACGAGCACCGCCGGGACGATGAACGCGATGGAGATCCAGACGAGTCCGAGCGCGATGAATGCAGTTCCCATGTCCCATTCATCGAGTTGCGAGGTGCGGTGCGGCCTCGCCCTGCGTGAGGTCTCCGTGAATCACCGGATGCGCCTCGCGCTGTCTCGGATCTTCGGCGGGAATCGGAGACAAGCACACACAGATGAGCGCACCGAACTCGCTGCCGACTCCCATGCTCGTGGCGATCGACATGGGCTACGGTCACCTCCGCGCCGCCTCTGCGCTGGGGTCGGTGCTCGGCACTTCGGTCCTCGAGGCCGATCGGGCGCCACTCGCCGACGCAGGCGAGCAGCGGTCGTGGAGACGCGCTCGGTCGTTCTACGAGACGGTCTCGCGCGGGACGGGGCTGCCGTTCGTCGGGCCGGCGTTCCGACGTGCGCTGGACTCGATCACGGACATCCCGAAGTTGCGCGGCGACGATGACCTGAAGGCGCCGACGGCCGCCGTTCGCATGCTCGGGCGGATGGCGGAGCGCGGACTTGGTCGCGGGCTCGTCGAGGCGCTGGGCGCCAGCGGCTGCCCGCTCCTGACCACGTTCTATGCGCCAGCGGTGATCGCGGCGGGCGCAGGCCTGCCCGGGGTGACGTGCGTCGTCACCGACGCGGACGTGAACCGCGTGTGGGTGCCGGAGGACCCGATCGCGAGCGCCATCCGGTACTGCGTTCCAACGGAGCGCACAGCGGTTCGACTTCGCCGCTACGGCGTGCCGGCGGATCGCATCGAGCGGACCGGCTTCCCCCTGCCGGCCGAGCTCACGGGTGGAGACGACCTCTCCACGCTTCGCAGCAACCTGAGCGCGCGCCTGGGGCGTCTCGACCGTTCGGGGGCCTTCCGGAGAGCCAACGCGGAAGCGCTTCGCCTGCAAGGGTTCGACGCCGCCGTGTCGCGCGTCGCAGACCCGCCGCGCATCGCGCTGCTCGTCGGCGGGGCCGGCGCTCAGGTGGCGGAAGCCGTCGAGGCGCTCGCTGCGCTGGGCGAGGGGATCACCCGCGGGCGCTGGCGTGTGACGCTCGTCGCCGGAACGCGCACCGAGGTCGCTGACGTGTTTCGAGTCGAGTCGGAGCGGCTCGGACTGTCGCGCCACGGAGGCCTTGAGATCCTGCACGCGCCGGACTTCGCGACGTACTACGCGCGCATCAACGAGACGCTCGCACGCACGGACGTCGTCTGGACGAAGCCGAGCGAGATGACGTTCTACGCCGCGCTCGGGCTTCCGCTCCTGCTCGCGGAACCGCTCGGCGTACACGAGCGCTGCAACCGCCGGTACGTGCTCGCTCGGGGTGCGGCCTTCGACGCGCGCTCCGCCGATCGCCTGCTCACACGCCTGTCTCACGGGCTCCGGTCGGGTGCGCTGGCCACCGCCGCGTGGAACGGGTTCCGCACGATGCCGAAGCACGGCACGTCGAAGATACTCGCCGCGGTCGCCCAGTCTTCGTGAGCGCTCCGGCCGATCTTCACGTGCGCGGCCGATGGTGATGGCAGGAGGCCGGAATGCCCGTCATCGCAAGTCGCCACGTCACGCCTGTCACGATCCGGACGCCACCGCGCGTGGCGCACCCGTCGCACCCGTCCACGATGGACGCCCCGCGCGTCCCTGCGTGGGGAGGGCGCGTCGCCGACACCGACGTCGTTCGGTGCATCACCATCAACACGCACCGCGGCCGCGGCCCGCAACTCGAGTACGTCACCCGGTCCGCGCCGTCGGAGGCCGCCGCGCGGCGTGCGGAGATGCTCCATGCGACGCGCGCCTACGTCTTCCATGTGGCCGACTGGATACGACGGCACCGCGACCGCTACGACGTCGTTGCGCTGCAGGAGGTCTTCCACGGTGTCCTCGGGTTCGACGGACTCCGACTGCGCGCGGGACCGCGGCAGCGCGACTACTACCGCGAACTGACGGAGTACCCGTCCGCCGTCGCGCACCGCGTGGGCTTCGCCGGCTTCCGGTACGAGAACGTGCTGCTCTCGAGCCTCCCGCCCGCGTCCGATCGCCGGATCGACCTGGACCTGCCCTGTCCGGTGTTCCGGCTCGCAGCGTGTGGCTTCACGCTGGCGCCGTACCGACTCCGCGATCGCACGGTCTGGATCGGCAACACGCACCTGCACGCGTACAACCCGAAGGCCCGGTCCCGCCAGGCCGCGGCGATCGCTCGTGAGGTGCGCCGACTTGGCGACGCGCCGGTGATCTTCCTCGGTGACCTGAACACTGTGCCGCCCGGCTGCAAGGACGGCGACTTCGAGGACGGCGAGCGCGACGTTCGAAGCTACAAGGGCGACCGCACGCTCGAGATCCTCGCGAAGGCGGGGCTTCGCACCGTGGCGCACGACGACAGTGCCGCCTTCTGGACGTACCCGACCGGCGCAGCGAATCGCACGCTCGACTATGTGCTCGCCACGCGCCACTGGAAGCTCGACGACTACCGCGTCGTCCGTGACTTCCAGTTGTCGGACCACGACCCCGTGGAAGCGACCTGGACCCTCGGCAGCGCGTCGCGACCGTTGTAGGCGGGACGGCGGTAGGCCGGTCATCGCTGCGATGGCCAGGCGTCGCTTCGTCGGCGAGGGGCCGAGCGGGCACCTCAACAACTGAACGGCCGAGAAGGAAGTGCGAAGCGATTCCTGCTCGGCCGTTCAGAACGCGTGGCCTTCGAGTCGCTTGCGCAGCCGTGCGCGCATCACGATGGCGGTCACATTGAGCGCGACCACCACGATGATTAGGAGCAGCGTCGTCGCGTAGACCATCGGCTTCGCGGCTTCGACGTTCGGGCTCTGGAACCCGAGGTCGTAGATGTGGAAACCCAGGTGCATGAACTTGCGGTCGAGGTGGAAGAACGGCGCGTCGGCGTCGAACGGCATCTTCGGCGCGAGCTTCACCGCGCCCGTGAGCATGAGCGGTGCGACCTCGCCGGCGCCGCGGGCCACGGCGAGGATCATCCCCGTGAGGATTCCCGGCATGGCGTTCGGCAGCACGACGCGGCGCAGCATCTCCCACTTCGTCGAGCCGAGGGCGAGCGCGCCCTCGCGGTTCGCGTGGGGGACGGCGGCGAGCGCCTCCTCCGTCGCGACGATGACGACCGGCAGCGTGAGCAGCGCGAGGGTCAGCGACGCCCACAGGATGCCGCCGGTGCCGAACGTCGGTGTGGGGAGCGAGTCGGAGAAGAACGCCCGGTCGATGGACCCGCCGATCGTGTAGACGAAGAAGCCGAGGCCGAAGAGCCCGAACACGATGGACGGGACGCCGGCGAGGTTCGACACGGCGATCCGGACGAGTCGCACGACGACGCCCTGCCGCGCGTACTCGTGCAGATAGACGGCCGCCATCACGCCGAACGGAACGACCGCCACCGACATCAGCAGGACCATGAGGCACGTCCCGAACAGCGCGGGCCAGATCCCGCCTTCGGTGTTGCTCTCACGCGGGTTGCCGGTGAGGAAGTTCCAGAGCGCGGCGACGTAGTGGCCGGTCCGGGCCAGGGTTCCCATCCGGTTCGGCTGCCACGCATCGACGACGGCGCCGGCGTGGATCACGACCGCCTTCCCGTCGGCCGTCGTGAAGACGATCTCAGGTCCCTTCTTCGTGTCCTTCTCGCTCGCGGCGACGGCTTTGTCGAACGCGTCCGTGCGTGCCGCTTCCGACGAGGCCATCGCTCCTTCGGGCGTCCGGACCTCCGAGAGGAACCCGTGGAAGTTCCCGTACTCAAGGCGCTCGACGACCCATGCGTCGGCGGGTTCGGTGCGGCCGACCACGTTGAACCCGTTCACCCACATGAAGTCGGCGGCGTAGATGTCGCGGTTCGCGACGCGCAGGTTGAAGCGGGGACCGCCTGGGAAGCCGGGCCGGGGCTCGGCGATCGTCTCCGCCATCACTTCGCCGAGCAGTTTCCCGGTCTTCGTCTCGAACTGGACGAGCGACTTCGGCCAGAACACGCCGAGGCCCGACACTGCGACGAGGACCACCATGCCGCCGAGCAGCAGGAGGGCCGCGGCGAGCCCCGCCGCGGTGAGCAGCACGGCCGGTTCGCCCTTCTTGAAGCTGTCCCTGAGTTTGCTCATCCGGCCCTCCCGTAGCGGCGGCGGAGTCTCGATGCGACGACCTCCGCGACGGTGTTGCAGAGGAAGGTGAAGACGAAGAGCAGCGTGCCGGAGAGGAACAGCACGCGGTAGAGCGTGTCGCCGTGGGGCGCCTCGGGGATCTCGACTGCGATGCAGGCGGAGATCGTTCGCATGCCGTTGAAGGGCGACATGTCGAGGATCGGCGTGTTGCCGGTCGCCATGAGCACGATCATCGTCTCGCCGATGGCGCGACCGAAACCGAGCATGAGTGCGGCGAAGATGCCCGGCGTGGCCGCGGGGAGCACCACGCGGATCGTCGTCTGCCAGCGCGACGCGCCGAGCGCTTCGGACGCCGCCCAGAGGCTCTTCGGAACGTTGCTGATCGCGTCCTCGGCGATGGTGAAGATGACGGGGATCACGGCGAAGCCCATCGCGAAGCCGACGACCATCGCGTTGCGCGGGTCGTAGCCGAGGCCGAGCGTCTCACGCATCCAGGCCTTCACGTCGCCGCCGAAGAACATCGACTCGACGACGCCGCCGCAGCACGCGGCGAGCGCGACGGCGAGCAGCACGGCGATCGCCGAGACACCGAGCACACCCGCGCTGTGCGTCCAAGCGTTGCGCACGTGGCGGGGGAGGAGTGCCCAGACGACGACGAGTGTGGCGAAGCAGAGGAGGAACGACGGAACCATGGCGAACGCCGAAGCCAGGTTCCGCTCCGCGAGCGGCGAGAGCCACAGCGCGGCGAGGAGACCCACGACGACGCTCGGCAGAGCGGCCATGATCTCCAGTGTCGGCTTGACGATCGCCTTGATGCGGGTCGGCAGGAACAGCGCGGTGTAGATGGCGGCGAGAAGCGCGATCGGCACGCTGAACAGCAGCGCGAACACCACGCCCTTCAGCGTGCCGAAGACGAGCACCGAGATCGAGAGTTTGGGCTCGAAATCGTCCGTGCCGCCCGTGGACTGCCACCGCATCTCCGGCTCCGTCGCGCCCTCGTACCAGAGCTTGCCGAAGAGCGCGGTGACGCTCGCCTCGGGGTGCGGGTCGGAGTAGGCGAACGTGCGGATGCGGCCGGACGCATCGCCGACGAGCAGCGTGTCGTTCTTCGGCGAGAAGGACGCCGCGGTCGCCGGTGCGCCGGAAGCGGGGATCGAGACCCGCGTGTCGCCAGTGGTGGCGAAGTCGATGCGCCCCGAGCCGTCGACGCAGAACACCGCGAAACCCTTCTTGCGCGCGCTCGCCGCGACGACGGTCGCCTCCGCTCCGACGTCGTTGAAGTTCCGGATGCGCGTGAGGTCCCAGCTCTGCGCGTTCGTCGAGGCGCGGACGCCGAACCACGACGCAACACGTCCCTCGGAGGTGCCCGTCACCAACGTCTCGCCGCCGATGAGCGTGTCGAGCGCGGTCACCGGGAACTTGGAGACCTCGATCGACTCGTGAAGCGCCGGCTCCTCGCTCCACTCCGCGTCGAAGCGCAGGACGCGTCCGTCGGAAAGACCGACGAACACGCGGAAGACGTCGGTGATGAGCGCGACGGAGAGCGAACGGACCTCGGCGCCCTGGTCGAACACCGCGGGAGCGTCGAGCGTTGCGACGCGCGCGCGGGCTGCCCCCAGTTTGAACCGTGCGATCGACAGGTGCTTCGGACCCGCGACCGCCGCGAAGACCTTGTCTTCTTCGAAGAGTCGCGCCGCGACGCGCGTGATGGCGCCGCCGTCCTCACGGATGGCGAGCGGTTCGGTCAGCTCGACGTCCTCGGTCACGGTGCGCACGCGCTGCGCGTCGAACTTGACCTTCGGAGTGACCCAGGCGGCGGCGAGCTTGCCGTCGGCCGACCCGGCGACGAACAACTGTCCGTTCGGGCGGACGTCCACCGAAGCGACGGCGTTCCGTCCGCGGGGAAGGACTGCCTCGGTGCGGAGGACCGCTCCGGTCTTCGCGTCGAGCACGACGAGCTCACCCGTGTCCAGCACTGCGGAGACGCCGGCCACGTACTCGTCGGTGGCGACCGCGGCCACCGCGGAAGCAGCCTTCAACTCCGGACCCTGCGTGAGCCTCGCGCCGCGGAGCAGGGGGAGGGCCTCGGCTCCGACGAACACGAAGATCGCAACGACCGCGACGAGCACGCCGAGGCCGCCGATGCGGATCAGCCGGCCGGCGGTGCGGTCTGCGAGGCGAGCGCGCTTCAGGCGCGTGACCGCCTCCGGCGTGGAGTGCCGGTCCTCGTGCGGTGCGGGCGCAGGCTGCGGGTCCGAGTCGATGACGGTCAAATGCGGTTCTCCCGGAAGCGGCAAGGGCCGGCGGACGCATCGCATCCGCCGGCCATGTTGAACGGGAAGGAACGGTCTAGTCGAGGAGCTTGCGCTCCTTCTCGGCAGTCTTGGCGTCGAGCGGCAGGTAACCGTCCTTGATCGTGATCTCCTGGCCTTCCTTCGAGAGGATGAACTTGCAGAACTCGCCGACGATCGGCGGGAGCGGCTGGCCGGGGGCCTTGTTCACGTAGAGATTGAGGAAGCGTGCGAGCGGGTAGTTGCCGTCGCGCGTGTTCTCGTAGTTCGCCTCGTAGACCGTGCCGCCGTCTTTCTCCGAGAGCCCGACCGCGCGCACGCCGGACGTGACGTACCCGATGCCCGAGTAGCCGATCGCGTAGAGGTCCTCGGACACGCCCTGAACGACGCTCGCCGAGCCCGGCTGCTCCTTCACGCTGTTCTTGTAGTCACCCTTCTTGAGGGCGTGCTCCTTGAAGTAGCCGTAGGTGCCGGAGGCCGCGTTGCGACCGTAGAGGTTGATCGGCTTGTCCGCCCAGTCGCCGGTGAGTCCGAGCTGACCCCACGTGGTGATCTCCTTGCCGCCGCGCTTGCGCGTGGACGAGAAGATCGAGTCCACCTGGGCGAGCGAGAGATCCTTGATCGGGTTGTCGTGGTGGACGAACACCGCGAGCGAGTCCATCGACGTGCGGATGCGCGTCGGCTTGTAGCCGTACTTCTTCTCGAACGCGTCCGACTCCTCGGCCTTCATGTCGCGGCTCATCGGGCCGAACTGTGCCGTGCCTTCGATGAGCGCCGGGGGCGCCGTGGACGAGCCCTTGCCCTCGATCTGGACCTTGACGCCGGGATACATGCGGGCGAAGCCCTCGGCCCAGAACGTCATCAGGTTGTTCATGGTGTCGGAGCCGATCGAGCTGAGGCTGCCCTCGACCGCGACGTCCGACTTCGCGTAGGCGGGCAGGTTGGCGTCGGCCTGGACCTTCGCGGAGGTCTGGTCCGCGGAAGCGATCGCCGCGGCGAACACCGCGGCGGTCATGGCCGCACGGGCGGCGAGCTTGAACATCTTCATCTTCGTGTGTCTCCTTCTTGGGGACTTCGGGTGGATGGAAGGAGCTTCCGCCCCCGGCATGTACGGCGTGCGCTGGGAGTGTGAATTCCGCGTGAAGATGGAAACCTTCGTGGCGCGCGGATTTGCGCGCGTCAGGATGTTCACGTGACCGCATCCGCACCCACCCCCGCCCCCACGACGTCACCGCGGTTTCCGCCCACGGCGCGTGCGCCGGGGCTGCCGCTCTGGCTCCGAATCTCGGCGACGGTGCTCGGCTCATTCCTCCTTGCGGCGCTCGTCGCCGGCGCATGGATCGGCGTCGCGGTCGTGCAACTCGCTGAGCAGGAACTCGAAGACAGTCTCGCGGCCGACATCGAGATGCTCGTGCCCGCGGTCCGCCGCGGCCTGACCACGAACGACACGGAGCTTCTCCAGTCGATCGCCGGCGGTGCGACGGCGCGTGGCATGGTCCGTCTCACGGTCATCCTTCCCGACGGAGAGGTCGTCGCGGAGTCCGAGCACCGTCTGCCGATCCCGTCGCACCGCGACCGGCCGGAAGTGCAGGACGCACTGCGCGACGGCCGGGGCCGCGCCGAACGCAAGAGCACGACGACCAGCGACGTGTACGTCTACGTGGCCCAGCGCGTTGACGGCGCGGACGGTCGTCCCGTGGGCATTCTCAGGATCGCACGGCCGAAACGTCTCGTGCAGGCGTTCGACCACGACGTCATCCGCACCATGGGAGTCGCGGCGCTCTTTGGCCTTCCCGTGGCCGCGCTCGTCGGGTGGCTGGCTGCGCGCCGGATCGCCCGGCCGCTCGAGGAGATGACGGCGGCCGCGACGCGCATGGCGGCGGGCGACTTCACGCACGTGCCGCACTCGCCCGGCGTCGGCGAGGCGGGCCGCCTCGGCTCGGCGCTCGAGCGCATGGGGCGCGAGTTGTCCGAGATGCTCCGCTCCCGCGAGCAATCGCGCGCAGAACTCGCGGCGATCCTCGATTCCATGGCGGAGGGCGTGCTCGCGATCGACCGCGACGAACGCGTGCTGCTCGCGAATCGCGCGGTCGCCGAGTGTCTCGGGATCAGCGCCGCGCCCGCGCCGGGCTCGCTGCTGCGCGAGGTCGTCCGCCTGCCGGAGATCTCCACGCAGCTTCGCCGCGCGCTCGGCGGGAGACTCGCGCCGGAGATCGACGTGACGCTGCCCGGCGCAGCGGGCCGAGTACTCGCGGTGGGGGCCACGCCGATCGGCGTCGCGGGGGCTCCCGGAGACGACGGCGCGCGCGGCGCCGTGCTCGTGCTTCGCGACGTCACGGTCGTCCGCCGCCTCGAGCGCACGCGCCTCGACTTCGTGGCCAACGTCTCCCACGAACTGCGCACACCGCTGGCCGCCGTGCTCGGTTCGGTCGAGACGGTCCGAGACCTCGGCGACGAGGAACCCGAAGCCCGCGCACGGATGCTGGAGACGGCCGCGCGACAGGGCCGGCGCCTCGCCGCGATCGTGGACGATCTGCTCGCGCTCTCGAAGATCGAGACGGAAGGCGATCAGCTCGAACGCGGGCCGGTCCCGTTGCTCCGCGGGCTGCGGTCGGCGGCGAGCGCCGTGGCGGCCGACGCAAAGGCTCGCGGTGTGACACTTTCGCTGCCTTCGCCCGAGGCGGCCGACACGATTGTCCTCGGCAACGAGGGACGCCTCGAGCAGGTGTGGACGAACCTCCTCGCGAACGCCGTGAAGTACAACCGCCCCGAGGGATCCGTGACCGTGACGGTCTCGGTGGACACGGCGCGGCGCGCGGCCGATGTCTCGGTGGCCGACACCGGCCAGGGCATCCCCGCCGAGCATCTGCCGCGGATCTTCGAGCGGTTCTACCGGGTGGACAAGGGCCGCAGCCGCGACCAAGGCGGCACGGGGCTCGGCCTCGCGATCGTGAAACACATCGTCGTGGCGCACCGGGGTTCGGTACACGTGGAGAGCCGCCCGGGCGAAGGCTCGGTGTTCCGCATCCGTCTCCCGCTCGCCGAAGCCGAACCCACCGATCGTCCGCGCGGCGCCGTTTCCTGATCTCGCCGTGTCTTCACGATAGCTTAACGAAGCCAGTCGATCGTCCTCAGATGCCCATGACCGCGGAGGGGCCCATCTCCACCACCACCCCGACCCGGTTGGACCCGCTCCAGCCGCAACGCGCCCGGCCGACCGACGATCCGTCGGCCGGCGGAGACGCAGTCAAGATCGACGTCCGGAACGTCAGCTTCTGGTACGGCGCGTCGCAGGCTCTCTGGGACGTCAGCCTGAAGATCCCCGCGCGGAAGGTCACGGCGCTCATCGGCCCGAGCGGTTGCGGCAAGTCAACCCTCCTGCGGCTCCTCAACCGGATGAACGACCTCGTGCCCGGCGCGCGCATCGGCGGAACGATCGCCCTCGACGGCGTGGACATCCACGATCGGAAGACGGAAGTCGAGATCCTCCGCCGCCGCGTGGGCATGGTGTTCCAGAAGCCGAACCCGTTCCCGAAGTCGATCTACGAGAACGTCGCCTACGGGCCTCGCATCCAGGGGATCGGCGATCGTGCCCGTCTCGACGCCATCGTCGAGGACTCGCTGCGTCGCGGCGCCCTGTGGAACGAGGTGAAGGACCGCCTCGACCAGAGTGCCATCGGGATGTCGGGCGGCCAGCAGCAGCGTCTGTGCATCGCACGCGCGCTCGCCACGGCACCCGAGGTGCTCCTGATGGACGAGCCCTGCTCCGCCCTCGATCCCGCGTCCACCGCGAAGATCGAGGACCTGATCCACGAGCTGCGTTCTTCGGTCACGATCGCCATCGTGACGCACAACATGCAGCAGGCCGCGCGCGTCAGCGACTTCACCGCGTTCATGCTCGTCGGGAAGCTCCTGGAGCACGGCCCGACGGAACAGATCTTCACGCGCCCCACGAAGAAGGAGACCGAGGACTACGTGACCGGCCGTTTCGGCTAGTCTCGGTCCCGATCACACATGGCTCTGCGCCAACACTTCCAACAGATGCTCGCCGACGTCGAGCGCCGCCTCGCCGACGAGGGCGGTCTCGTCGAGCGGGCCGTGGACGACTCGTGCCGTTCGCTGCTCACGCGCGACGCCGGGCTTGCCGGCAAGGTCGTCGAAGGCGACCGCTACCTCGACCTCATGGAGGTCGAGTTGGAGCGTCTCTGTCTCGACACGCTCGCGCTGCAGCAGCCGATGGCGTCGGACCTGCGGTTTCTCGCCGGCGCTCTGAAGATCAACAGTGACCTCGAACGCATGGGCGACCTTGCCTGCAACGTCGCGAAGCAGACGTGGCGCATCACCGCGGAGCCGGTCCCCGAGTTCGCGCAGCCGTTCCAGGAGTTGGCCGACGCGGTCCGCTCGATGGTGCGCCGCAGCGTGGACGCACTCCTGCGCCGCGATGCCGCGCTCGCCCGCGACGTGTGGCGGGAGGACGCGGGCGTGGACGAGCGGTTCCGCGGCATGCTCGACCTCTGCATGCGGCTGATGAAGTCCGGCCGCACCGGCGTCGAGGACGCGACCATCTACGTGGCCGCGGTCCGCAACATGGAGCGCATCGGCGACCACGCGACGAACATCGCCGAGGACGTCGTGTTCATCGTCGAAGGCCGCATCGTGCGTCACAACGCCGAGGCGCGGATCGCGCCCCCGTCGCCCGACGGCGTCTGAACGCCTCGCCGGCCGATCCCGGCTTCTACGCCTGCGGCGCGCACACGAAGTGGTGCTGGATGAACCGTGCGTCGTCCTTCGGGTGGAGCGAGCGCGCGTCCCAGCCGTTCTTCGCGAGCATGTCGCGCATCGTGCGCTCCGCGTAGGTCGCGTGGAGCGCCGGGCGCTCCGGCGTGCGGTCCGCGAAGGTGCCGACGCTGTCGTCGATGAAGCACGAGAAGAAGAGACGCCCGGCGGGGCGGACGTGGCGGCGCAGGATCGCCAGCATCGCGTCCGAGTCGGCGGGCGGCATGTGCGTGAACACGGAGAACAGCCAGATCACGTCGAACGCGCCCGTCACCGGCAGCTTCGAGTCGCGCGTCATCGGCGCCGCGCGCTTGTTGTACATGGGGTTCCGAACGTCCCACGCGGCGAAGCGGAAGCGCGGGTCCGTCACTTCCTTGCGCAGCCAGTCCATCAGATCCCGGTCCACGTCCACGCCGGTGTACGACTTCAACGGCAGGCCGCGGTTGATGATGGTCTGCGTGAACCTCGCGCCGCAGCCGACGTCGAGGACGTCCGTGGCACCGAGGTCGGGGAGTCCGAGACGCTCGCACGCAAGCGCAATCAGCGCCGCGCCCGTCTCCTCGGGGTCGATCGTTCGGACCTTCGACGAGTTGCGCTGGAACCGTTCGGGAACGACGAGTTTGGCCATGCGCGCAGGGTAGCCCGGGAGATGCGCGCGGGTGATCGGATCCCGCCGGTGGGTTCATGAAGGAACACTCACGAAGAAGGGACGCGATCTCCGTGCAGCCTTCATCGAACGTTGACGTGGCCCGCGTCCACTGCCCCCCTCACGCGACGCCGACCGGTTCGGCGCGCTGAACACCGGAGGGATCGAACATGGTGAATCGGAAGACGGGCGTGCTCGCCGTCGCTGCGCTCGCGTGCATCGCGATGGCACAGGCTTCGGCGCGCGCGGACGAGGCGCGGGAGCGCGCGCTCGAGACGCGGATCGGCGAACTCGAGAAGCGGCTCGACTCGGTGTCGGAGAACGTGCGCGGCGGGTACTTCACCGCCAACAGCGACCTCGAGGCGCGCATCTCCGACCTCGAACGGACGAGCCTCGACAACAAGGGCGGGATGAACGTCATCTTCAAGAACGGCCTGAAGTCGGAGAGCGACGACAAGGCGTTCTCGTACCAGTGGTACGGTCGTATCCAGAACGACTGGACCTGGTTCGACGCCGACGAGGACGCGGAGACGGCGGTCGGCGAGATGAACGGCGGCGTGCAGTTCCGCCGTGTGCGCATCGGCGCCACCGGCACGATGTACGGCAACGTGAAGTTCAAGAGCGAGTTCGACTTCTCCGGCGGCGCGGCGAGCTTCGCCGACGTCTACATGGAGCTGACGAACTGCTCGTTCGGCACGATCCGCGTGGGCCACTTCGACGAGCCGACCACGTCCGAGCAGCTCATGAGCTCGCGCTTCGGCACGTTCATCGAGCGCAACATCACGGCGCAGGCGTTCGCGCCGCAGCGCAACACGGGCATCATGCTCTACGGCAACGCGGCCGAGGACATGCTCACGTATCAGGTCGGCATGTTCCGCGACGCCAACGCCCAGGGCGCCGACACCGGCAACACGAAGTCCGGCGAGTACAACCTGGTCGGCCGCCTCTGCGGGCGTCCGATCGTGCAGGACGACGGCAACACCTGGCTGCACCTCGGGATGTCCTACAACCTGCGCGACTTCAGCAGCGACGAGGTCAAGTACAGCGCGAAGCCGCTGATCAACATCGCGCCGAACTGGGCGGACACCGGCACGCTGAAGGACATCAGCGACGGTTCGCTGTTCGGGCTGGAGTCGATGTTCGTCTCGGGCCCGCTCACGCTCAAGGGTGAGACCGTCTTCGCCCACGGAAACGGCGCTTCGGACACGACGGCTGAGGACTACGACTTCAGCGCGCTGTCGCTCGAAGCCAGCTACTGGCTCACCGGCGAGAGCACGCAGTACGACCTGAAGGCCGGCCGGACGGACCGTCCGAAGGTGAAGAAGAACTACGGCGACGGGGACGGCATCGGCGCCTGGCAGATCGCGGTCGGGTACGACACGCTCGACCTGGTGGACGGCGGCTACGACGGCGGCGAGCTGGACATCTGGCGCTTCGGCGTCAACTGGTTCCTGAACCCGAACACGCGCATCTCGTTGAACGTCGTCGATGCGCAGGGCGACTGGGCGGCGAAGGGACTCGACGACAGCACCCGCGCCCTGGTCATGCGCTTCCAGGTCGACTTCTAGCCCGGAGAACTCACGTACCACGGGGCGGTCCGCGCTGCGGGCGGACCGAAACCCCACCCAAGGGGCGACGCGGCAACATCTGCCGCGGCGCCCCTCTTCGATTCCACGTCCGCGACGCACGCCGTCTTGACGCAGATCACTTCCCGTCCAAACAAAGAGTTCGCCAATCCTTGACGGACGGGGGCTCCCCTCTTCTAGACTCCCCAACAGAGCCGACCGTGTTGGCGGCACCTTCTGGAGGGACGAGTCAGATGGCAAATCGCAATAGCCTCACAGGCGCCGGTGTCGCGGTCGCCCTGATGCTCGCAGTGTCGGGCGTGGCCCGCGCGGACGACGCATCGGAGAAGGCCCAGCTCGAGAAGCGGGTCAAGGATCTGGAGAGCCAGCTTTCCGAAGTGAAGTCCACCCTGCGGGGCGGCTACTTCACGGCGAGCAGCGACCTCGAGGCCCGCGTGGCGGACCTGGAGCGCGCCGCCGGCGACATGTCGATGGGCTCGATGTTCAAGAACGGTGTCAAGTCCGAGGGCGGCGACGGCGCCTTCAAGTACCAGTGGTTCGGGATGATCCAGAACGACTGGGCCTGGTACGGCGACAACGGCAACAACTACGGCGCCGCGGCGAACCCGGGCACCGAGTTCCGCCGCATCCGCCTCGGCGCCAACGGTCAGATCTACGGCAACGTCAAGTGGCACGCCGAGATGGACTTCGCCCACAACACGGTTTCGACCGCTGACCTGTGGATGGAACTCGCCCACTGCTCGTTCGGCAACATCCGCGTCGGCCACATGAAGGAGCCCTCGGGCTTCGACTGGCAGACGAGCGACAAGTTCAACCAGTTCATGGAGCGGAACTACACGAACGACATCCAGAACGGTCGCAACACGGGTATCATGCTTCACGGCCGTTGCTCCGACGACATGATCCTCTATCAGGTCGGCATGTTCCGCGAGGCGAACTCGTCCGGCGATGACGTCGGCAACGCCAAGGCCGGTGAGTACAACCTCGCCGCCCGCGTCGCTGCGCGTCCGATCGTCGAGGACGATGGCGCGACGTGGCTCCACGTCGGTGCGTCCGCGAGCTATCGCGACTACGCAGACGACACGGTCACCTACGGTTCGAAGCCGGGCGTGAACCAGGGGCCGACGATGGCCGGCACGACCTTCGCCGCCGATGACGGCTGGCAGTGGGGCCTCGAGGCCGCCTACGTCACGGGACCGTTCTCCTTCCTCGGCGAGTACGAGCAGGTCAACGCGAACGCGACCGGCCCGAACCCCGACATCCAGAACTGGTCGCTCGAGGGTGGCTACTGGCTCACCGGCGAGAACCAGCAGTACGAGCCGAGCTACGGCGGCTGGGGTCGCCCGAAGGTCAAGCAGAACTTCGGTGACGGCGATGGCACCGGCGCCTGGCAGCTCGCGGCGCGCTGGATGAAGGCCGACTACGACGTCTCCGACATGACGGCGCTGACGCTCGGCGTCAACTGGTGGCTGAACCCGAACACGCGCGTCACGCTCGACTGGACGCACGCGAACCCCGACGACCCGGCGTTCAGCAAGTCGCTGAGCGCGCTGGGCCTCCGGTTCCAGCTCGACTTCTAGCCTTCTGATCTGACTCCTGGGGCCGCCGCGACCTGGTCGCGGCGGCCCTTTCGATTCCGCGCGACGGTGCTCCGATGTGTTGCACGCCGGCGCTCTGGCTGTGCCACGTGGCTGACGCCCGAACCCCGAGATCCGAACGGGGTTCGCGTAAGAACGGCGGGCGTCGCAGAACGTACGGCCGCCGCGCGCCCATCCTGAGCCCGCTCGAGCCACAGCGCGGCGTCGTTGCGCGCGGCGAGGAGTCGGTCGCAACGCGGGGGCCCGCACTGTGGACTTCGTCGAGCCACGCAGGGGTTCCGACCCAGCCCGCGGCCCCCGGGCTCGGTCGGGTGCGAGACGTGCCGGGGCCAGCGGCTCCCTCGATTTCGCGACGCGACTGCCAGCTTCGGGCATCCTTGGCGTGTGCAACGCGTCCGCCTCGCCGTGCTCGCAGCCGCTGTCATCGCAGCCATTGCGGTGTTCGCCCTGTTCCGCTCCACGCCCGGAGCCGACGCGCCCGGCAGCGGACGCGACGCTGCGCCTGGTCCCGCTCCGAAGTCGGCGTCGCCTTCGGTGGCCCCGGGCCCGATCCGGTTCATCATCGCTGGCTGCGCGGATGACCGGATCTACCCCGAGCCCTGCGCAGATTATCCGTGCGGCGGTCTGTTCTCGCTGGCCGCGCTCAACCGATCCCTGACGCCCGAGAAGGAAACGGCCGTCTCCGTGTTCATGGGCGACCTGATCCACGTGGGCGGCGAGCTCGGTAGCGGCGCGGCCGCGTACCTCTACGGGGCTGCGCTTTCGGAGTGCGGGGTGAAGATCGTTGCGGCGGGGCCTTCCGAACTTTCGTACGGCAGCGCGTTCTGTCGGTCGTTCCTGTCGGTGCAGAAGTACCCGGCACTCTGCGCGAACGCAGTGGACCCCTCGGGCGCCCCGGTGCTCAAGGGGTACTCTCTCCTCGACTCGGCGCAGGGCGCCATCCTCGTCATCTCCACCGCCGACCTCTCGGTTCAGGATGAGATCACTGCCGGCGGAAACGACCTGCGCCTCGTCTCGCCTTCGGAAGCCGCGGCGGAGGCGCTGCGGCGCGGGCGCGAAGCCGCAGCGAAGGTCGATCGGCCGATCGCCGCCGCCGTTCTTCTGCACCATGGCACACCCGAGCAGACGGTAGCGCTGGTGCGTCAGGTGCCCGGGTTCGCGTTTGCGGTCGCGGCCCGCGGCGGCGATCTGCCGCTCGAGGATCCGCTCGACGGTGGCGGCACGCCGGTTTTCGCGTCCGGGCGCGGGCTCCGCTTCGCGTGGGTGCTGACGACCGACGGGGGAACCCTTCGCCGTTGGTCGCTCGTGCGCCTCGGGATGATGTTGCTCGCGGACGGCTCGCCGCTCGATCCGATGCTCGCGGAGAACGCCGTGATCACGCGCGACGAGGTGTTCACGACGGTCGCAACGGCCAAGGACGACCGGCGCATCGACCACGCCGACGGACGCTACGTCGGGGCACAGGCGTGCGCTCGCTGCCACGCGGAGCAGGTCGGTGAACACGGCGCGTCGGCGCACGGGCGGCGCCCCGCGGCGTTCAAGGAGATCGCGCTCGGGCGACTGCAGTGCATCGGCTGCCACACGACCGGCGCGTTCTATCGCACCGGTTGGCGCGGGAAGGACGACACGTCGGACCTCGGGGCGGTGTCGTGCGAGGCGTGTCACGGCCCCGGCTCGGCCCACGTCGAGTCCCAGGACAAGCCGTACGGCCGCAACGCGATCACCCGCTGCCGCGGTTGCCACACCCCCGACCGCGACGCCGCGTTCAGCGCCGAGGACCTTTGGAAACGATGGGGCCACGGCGCGCGTCGCTGATCGCGCGTGCGACCGTCCTGCTGACGGTCGCGGCGAGTGCGGCGTCCGGTTGCGCGGCGCCGCGCGGCGGACTCGGTCGCATGGGAGTGCGCGCCGACGTGATGGACGCACCCAGCGCGGTCGTCTCCGGCGGCGGCGCGCTCGTGGTGTATGAAGTCGCGCTGCGCAACGAGGGCGAGAGAGCCGTGACGATCGAGCGCGTGCTGCGTCGCAGATCCGACGGCGGCGCGGAGCAAGCGCTCGACGGGCTCGACCTCGCCCGCCGCGTGGTCCCGAAGCGGCGGGTCGAGGAACCGCTCGGCCGCCTCGACCTCGCGCCCGGCGGTCGGGCGGTCGTCCTGTTGGATGCGATCTGCGGCGCGGGCGCGGCGACCACGACGTTCGAGCACGATGTCGTCCTGGCAGCCACGACCGACACCGGCGCCCCGGCGGTTGAGACGATCACGGCGTCGGAGATGCGCACGTCCAGCGACGTGCCGGTCACGATCGGCCCGCCGCTCCGCGGCGGCGGCTGGATCTGCGAGAACGGTCCCTCCACGATTTCAGGCCACCGCCGCGCTGTCGTGTGGCTCCACGGGCGTCCGCGCGCGGCGCAGCGGTTCGCGGTGGACTTCTTCCGCGCGGGAGCCGACGGCCGGACATTCTCCGGTGACGTCGCTCGCTGCGAGTCGTACCACGCCTTCGGCGCCGACGTGCTCGCCGTGGCCGCGGCGCGGGTCGCTGTCTCTGTGGACGGGATCCCCGACAACGTCCCCGACGCGACGCGGCGGGCGGTCGAGATGTCGAACGACACGGTGGCGGGGAACCACGTCGTGCTCGACCTCGGGGGGGGGCGTTTTGCCATGTACGCCCACTTGCGCAACGGTTCCGTGACGGTCCGGACCGGCGATCGCGTTGCGCGTGGCCAAGTGGTGGGCAGCCTGGGGAACTCAGGCAACTCGACCGAGCCGCACCTGCACTTCCATGTCGCCGACGGCGCGTCGCCGGTGGACGCTTCGGGTCTCCCGTTCGCGTTCGACGCGTTCGCCGAACGCCTCGGATCCGGCACGCAGGTTCAGCGGGCGGTGTCGGCGCCGTCCGAGGGCGCGGCGGTGGACTTCCTCGACGCGAGCCACGCGACGAACGGTGTCCCGGAAGCCAGCGCCACGAAGTAAGCGCCGACCACGACGCCGACGACCGGCACGGCGAACGCGCCGGCGCGAGCAAGCCAGCCCCACACGATCGGCGACGCACCGGCCTCGCGTCGCAACATCGATCGGCCTTGGGCCAGCGCTCCGACGGAGAACCCCGCGTACGCATTGGCGAGCATCGCGCACGCGACGCACCAGGCGACGGGGTGGAGGACGCGCGCGGACAGCGCGAACAGCACCGCAATCCAGCCGAGTACGACGAGTGCGGCACCCCAGAGCACGGTCTTCGTTCGCGCTTCGTCCACTGCGCGCGCCGACGCGTCGAGCCACGCGGGACGCCACGCCAGGATCAGCAGGCTGAGGGGCAGCCCGAGGGCGACCGCCGCCGCGAAGGCCACCTGCGACTTCATCAACTGGCCGATGGGATCGATCGGGGGCTCCATCATGACCTCCTGGAAGTGGGCTTGCCGGCGCCGCGTGACGGCGCGAACGACGCGGCGACGATCAGCGCGGCGGCAACGACGGCCGCGGACGCGAGGAGCATCGGATCGACGGGGCTCTCCGGCGGCGCGGTGAGCACGATGTCCGGGATCGACCGAACGTGCTCGGCGAGCCGCGGCGCGATGTCGAGATCGGCGAGCCGCGCTTGGATGTCGAAGCCTTCGAGTCGGATCGCAGCGAGATCCACGTCCTCTGCGAAGACAGGCTCCGGCGCGAGCCAGAGCCCGGCAACGAGCACGGCGGCAACGGCTGCCGCACGGGCGGCGAGTTCGAGGATGCGGCCGCGGAATGCCGGCGGCTGCGCGGCTCGCGGCTGCGGGGCGGTCGCGCAGGCCGCGGCCAGGATTCGCGCGCGAAGCGTCGCCGGGACGGGCACCGCGGCAGCGCGGTCGGCGTCGAGCGCAGCGTCCACGCGCGAGACGCGAGCCGCGAACGCGCGGCACGGCGCGCAGCCTGCGAGGTGGGGCGGCGCCGCCGAATCGTCCGGGGCGCGCACGAGTGCGGAGCGGGCCGCGGCACACGTGGCGGGGGTCATCGAACGGACTTCCCGTCGATCTCCCCGTCGAGTCCGAGCTTCGCGGCGAGCGCCGCGCGCGCGCGGAAGAGCCGATTCTTCACGGTGCCCATCGGAAGATCGCCGAGCGCGGCGGCGATCTCCTCGAGCGACAGATCGGCCTCGTAGCGCATGGTCAGGATCTCCCTGTAGAGCAGCGGGAGCGCGTCGCGCGCCTCGCGGACGCGGCGGCCGTCCTCCGCGCGCTCGGCGGCCACCGCCGGGTCGTCCGCGCGCCCGGCGAACTCGCCGCCCGCCTCCTCGGCGGCGTCGAGCGATCCGGCGGGGCGTCTCCGCAGGTCGCGCATCTTGTTCCGGCAGAGATTCGCTGCGACGCGCATCAGCCACGGGGCGAACGGTTGGGCCGGGTCGTAGCGCGGCAACACGCGGAGGAGGTGGACGAACACGTCCTGGGTGAGGTCGTCGGCGAGCGACGCCTGCCCTCCCGAGATCCTGAGCGCCACACTGCGCACACGTCCTCCGTACCGGTCGAGGAGTGCCTCGAACGATCCCGGACGACCCCGGGCCGCGGTCACGGCCAGTTCAGAGTCGTCCATGGACCTCGATGGGCCTCCTGTCGCCGATACCCCGGCGGGCCGCCGCAGGTTGCAGGGGCGATCGGGGCGCGCGCCCCTACAATCTTCTCCGGAGACACACCGGATGAAAGCCCCGTTCGCCGCCGCCCTCGCCGTCTCGACTCTCGTCGCGGGATTCGCGGTCGGCGTGGCGGTCGGCCGCCAGCGTCACTCCGACGAGCCGGTCTCGGCCACGTCCGCAGTCGAGGCCGTCGAACGTGAGCGTGACGAAGCCCTCGCCCGGGCCCAGCGGGCGGAGACTGCGCTCCAGGCGGAGCGTCGCAAGCGAGCCGACGTTCCCGCCGCCGCCCGCCCCTCCGACACCGTGCAGCCGACGGCAACGGATCCTGCGCCCGTCGCTCCCGCGTCCACGCTCTCCGACTCGGACCGCGCGCAGCAGGTTCGCGACCTCGCGGCCCAGATCGAGCCCGCGGTGGCCCACGCCGACGGCGAGAAGCTCCTCGAACTTCTGCGGCGGCTCTCCGCGCTGTCTCCCGAAGGCCGGACCGCCGCGATGGAACTCGCGTTGAAGATCAACGACGACGTGAACGGCGAAGGACTGCTCCGGCTGGACCAGTACACGTTCTACACGAGCCTCGGCGACACGGGCGTCCGCACACTGATGATCTGGTCGCTCGACAACCCGTCGCCTGCCGCGTTCCGCGTGCTCTCCGCATGGAGCCTGCCCTGGGTGATCCCAAAGGAGCAGGCGATCGATACGATGGGCAAGTCGCTCGTGCGAGAGAAGGAGGTCACCGTGCAGCAGGCACTGGTCGTCAACCTGGCCCAGATGAACGACTCGCGGGCCGAGTCCCTCCTCGCGACGATCCTCGCGGACCCGGCCCGCGATGCCGGCGTGCGCGCGCAGATCGCGACGTCGCTCGCGACGACCACGAACGCCGACCTCGCACGCGCTCTCGAGACCACAGCGAACACCGATCCGGACGACCGGGTCCGCGCCGCGGCGCGCGCGGCCATCGTGGCCCGCAATCCTCCGGTGGACGGGTTCCTCATCACGATCGTGTTCCCGGACGGCGCGGCGTCGGCCGGGGGCATTCGGCCGGGTGACATCCTGATCTCGTACGACGGTCACGCGACGCGGGATCTGAAGGAGGTCCGCGACCTCATCGACGCCGAGTCGTCGGCCGAGAACGCGAGCGCCGTGGTGCTTCGCGACGGCATCGAAGTGACGCTGCCGGTCCGTCGTGGACGCCTTGGCATCCAAGGCCGCGCGGTGCGCCGCAAATGAGCGGGACCAGCCGGTTCTCCGACCTGGCCACCGAGGCGTCGCACCCGGACGCAGCGGAACTCGACCTACTCGCGACCGCCGACCTGGTTCGCCTCACGCTCGATGAAGGACTGACGGCCTTCCGAGCGTGCCGCGCCGCCGCGACCGAGATCGCGCGCCTGGCCGACATCGCCGCGTCAGCGCTCCACGCCGGGGGGCGTCTTGTCTACGTCGGCGCCGGAACGAGCGGTCGCCTCGCGATGCTCGACGCCGTGGAACTCGCGCCGACGTTCGGCCTGCCGATGGACCGTGTCCCGGTTCTGTTGGCCGGCGGCGACGCCGCGATGTTCCGCGCACAGGAGGGCGCGGAGGACCGCGTGGAGGACGGCATTCATCGCATCCGAGGACTTCGCGTCGGACCGTCCGACGTCGTGGTCGGCGTGAGCGCGAGCGGTCGCACGCCGTTCGTGATCGCAGCGCTCGCGGAGGCGCGGCGGTCCGGCGCGCGCACCGCGGCTGTCACGTGCAACCCGCTGCAGCCCGGAACCAACGTGGACGTCCACGTTCTCCTCTCGACCGGGGCGGAGGTGCTCGCCGGGAGCACGCGCATGAACGCCGGCACCGCGACGAAGATGGCGCTCAACGCTCTCTCGCTCGCCGCGATGGTGCGGATCGGGAAGGTCTACCGCAACCGGATGGTGGACGTACGCGTCGGCTCGGCGAAGCTCGAGGACCGCGCGCAGCGGCTCGTCGCCGAACTCGGGAACGCGGACCCCGCAGCCGCGAGCGCGGCGCTGCGGTCCGCGGGCGGGCACGCGAAGTCGGCGATCCTCATGCTGCGCCGTCACCTGACCGCCCGAGAGGCGAGACGACTGTTGCGCGTCCACGGCGACTCCCTGCGGGCCGCCCTGGGCCGTGCGTGAGTTTCGGGACGCCACGAGACCATGAGCTGGGCCCGAATCGACGCAGCCCGAGCGAAGCCCGCCCGGCTCGTGGTCGGGCTCATCTCCGGTACGTCGGCCGACGGCATCGACGCGGTCCTTTCCGAGATCCGCGGATCCGGCCGAGGCACGATCGCGACGACGCTCGCGTTTCGGACCGTGCCCTACCCGGACGACGTGCGTGCGGCGGTCCTGGGACTGCGCGACCTCTCTGCCACCGACGTCTGCCGCTGGAACATGCTTCTCGGCGAGCGGTTCGCCGAGGTGGCGCTGGCGGTCATCGCGCAGGCGGGGCGCGCGTCGGCCGACGTTGACCTGGTCGGTAGCCACGGGCAGACGATCGTCCATCTGCCGCGCTCCGGCGGCGTGTCCGCAGCGACGCTCCAGATTGCGGAACCCTGCGTGATCGCCGAACGCACAGGGATCCCGGTGGTCGCCGACTTCCGCCCGCGCGACGTCGCGGCGGGGGGCGAAGGCGCGCCGCTCGTCCCGTGGGTGGACTGGCTGACACTCCGCCCGGCGTCAGGATCGCGGCTCGTGCAGAACCTGGGGGGCATTGCGAACGTCACGCTCGTGACGCAGGACCCCGACGACGTCACCGCGTTCGACACCGGTCCGGCCAACGGTCCGATCGATGCCGCGGTGGCGGTCGCGACCGGCGGCGCGCGGCACTACGACGAGGGCGGACGACTTGCCGCCGCCGGGCGCGTGGATGGGAAGCTCGTGGAGGAACTTCTCCGCGACCCCTGGTTCGATCGCGCGCCGCCGAAGTCGGCATCGCGCGAAACCTGGGGCGAGCCGTTCGTCGCGGCGCTCGCCGGGCGAAGGCCTGACTTGAGCGGCGCGGATCTGGTCGCGACGCTCACGGAGTTCGTGGCGCGATCCGTCGTGGATGCGTGGCGCCGCCACGCGTCGGCTGGCGTCGCCGCGGGAGCCGCGGACGCCATCGTTTCGGGCGGCGGCGTCCACAACCCGGTGCTCATGGGCAGGCTCCGCGCGCTTGCGGCGCCTGTCACCGTACGCTCCAGCGCGGACGTCGGCATGGATCCCGACTCGCGCGAGGCGCTGGCGTTCGCCGTGCTGGCGAACGAGACGGTCTGCGGCGGGACGGGGAACCTGCCGAGGGTCACAGGCGCCTCGCGCCGCGTGCCACTCGGGAAGATCGTTCTCTGAGCTCCGTCGGTACACTCCGGCGCATGGACCGATTGCGGCGCCCGGGTCTCGCACTGCTTGTCCCCGCCATCCGCCTGCCCGCGGACTACGGACGCATTGAGGAGTTCCGCGCGCTCGCGGCCGCCGGAGTGGCCGGGTTCCTCGTGTTCGGCGGAGATGACGAACTGCTCCCGCCGTTCCTCGCTTCGCTCCGCGAGGCTGCCGGCCGCCCGATCTACATCATGTCCGACACCGAGCGCGGCGTGGGGCAGCAGGTGAGCGGGTGCGCGGAACTGCCGCCGCTCATGGCGGTCGGCGCGACGCTCTCCGAGGAGCGGGCGTACCACCACGGTCGCGTGACCGCGCTCGAGGCGCGTGCGGTCGGCATCAATACCGTGCTCGCGCCCGTGGTGGACGTCCTTTCGCTCCCGTCGAACCCGATCATCGGGAACCGGTCGTTCGGCGGCAGCGCGGAGATCGTCTCGCGGCTCGGCGCCGCATGGATCGCGGGCGCTCAGGACCAGGGCGTCCTCGCCTGCGCGAAGCACTTCCCGGGGCACGGGCACACTGCGGGCGACTCGCACGCCGAACTCCCGTCGGTGAACGAACCGCTCGAGGCGCTCGAGCGCCGCGAACTCCCTTCGTTCCGTGCCGCGATCGCCGCAGGCGTGGGGTCGATCATGACGGCCCACGTCGTCTACCGGGCGCTCGACCCGGATCTTCCGGCCACGCTCAGCACGAAGATCCTGCGGGACCTTCTCCGCACGCGGCTCGGGTTCGGCGGGCTGGTCATCTCCGATGCGCTGACGATGGACGGCCTGCTCGTCGCGGGTCGCGACGGCGGACGCATGACGGAGGCGGAAGCTGCGGTCCGGTGCGTGGAGGCCGGCTGCGACCTGCTGCTCCACCCGACCGACCCCCATGCGGTCGCCGACGCACTCGAGCAGGCCAACGCGCTCGGGCGGATCGAACTGTCCGGTCCGCTCGCGCGAATCCTCCTCACGCTCTCGGATCTGGCTGTGGGCGGTGCAACCGGCGCCGCCGCGGCGCATGGTGAGGCAGCGGGCGATCCCGACGAGTCGCCGGGGCTGCGGGCGGAGCATCTCTACGGCGCGTACGCCCTCGCCCGCGACAGCCTGACCGTGATGGAGAACAGCGCGCGGCTCCTGCCGCTCGGTCCCACGGCGCGGCAGCGGGTCTTCGGCGTCCTCGTGGACGACGACGACGACGCCCGGCGCGAGAGCGTCTTCCGCGAGAGGGAGGCGGATTTCTCCGCCGGATTCGTCCGCGTCGTCGCGTGGGACGCTGAAAAGGGCTCCGGGCTGCTCGACCTCGTAGACGAGGCGGGCGTCGTCTTCCTGGCGGTCGCTTCCTCAATCCGCTCCTACAAGGGACGGGCGAACCTCGCGCCCGGTCTGCGAGCGCTCGTCGGCGCGATCCTGGACCGCGCTGCCGCGAAGACCGTGACGGTTCTCTTCACCGCGCCCGGCGCCATGGAGGGGGTCTCTCCCGCTCCACGCACGCTTGTCGCTGCGTGGGGCGACGCGCCCGTCACGTTCCGTGCGGCGCTCGACGTGATCTTGGCGGGGGGGCCGCTCCGCGGGCTCGACCCTACCGTGACTGCCAAGTGACGCACTCGGAAGTGGGACTGCGGGCGCAGGCCGGGACCTCCCGCGGACGTGTCCCACGCTCCCTTACGCGGCGACTCCTTTTCACAACGTATTCCGAAGACGGACTTTTCGCTTGAACGGGCTAGGTGGCTTCCTAGACTCGTGCGGACGCCGGACAGCGGCGATTCCTGCCTGGGCATGAGGCGGCAAACCTGACGAAAGACGACCGGTCGCCGCGACCGGTCTGGGAGGGCTCTGGACATGAAGATCGGGCTTCGCACGGGTGTTCGGCTCCTCGGAGTTGCGGCGTTGATCGCCGCCTTCCAGGGCGCTGCTCTCGCACAGGACGCTGGCGCCCTCAGCCAGCAGCTGAAGGACGGCATCGACCTCCTCCAGCGTGGTCGCACCGCGGAGGCGAACGCGAAGTTCCGCGCCGTCCTCGCGACCGATCCGAGCAGCGAGGAGGCCTACGCCCTCGTGCAGTCGACGTCGGCGAAGGAAATCCTCGAAATGCTGAAGGCGAAGGGCGACGCCGCCCAGGTCGCCGAGCGCCTCCTCAACCTCAGCCAGAAGGCGGAGACCGACCGGTCCAAGGACGAGGCGGCCATCGCGGCTCTGGTTTCGACCGCCGTCACTTCGCGGGACCTCCAGGCGCAGGAGACGGCCGCGCGCCAGCTCGCCGCAGCCCACGGTGAGTACGCCGTCCCGGCGCTCCTCCCGCACCTCGGCAGCAACGACATCGACACCCGCGCTGGCGCCATCCTGGCCCTGCGCCGCATTGGTTCCGACGCGGTTCTCCCGCTCGCCGCGTCTCTCGGCTCCGGCAGCGAGATGCAGCAGCGCAACGTGGCCGTCCTGCTCGGCGGGTCGGGCGACATCCGCGCCATCCCGGCGCTTCTCCGCGCGGCCAAGACCGCCGGCAACAACGCCGCGGCCGACGCTGCGACCCGCCTCGGCGGGAAGGGCGATGCCGGCGCGGCGTACCTGGCCCTCGCCGAGAAGTACCTCACCGGCGACCAGCTCGTCCTCAAGAACTACGACAAGACGTCGGCCGTTTGGTCCATGAAGGACGGCAAGCTGACGGGCACCGAGGTGCTTCGCTCGCTCTACGGCTACGAGCTCGCCGAGCAGGCGGCGTTCGACGCCCTCGCGGCGAACCCGGGTTCGCCCGACGCCCAGGCGATGATCGCCCTCTGCGCGTACGCCGAAGTCGCCGCGCTCGGCAACCTCTCCGAGGAAGCCAAGAAGACGGAAGCCGCCCAGAACGCCATGAAGCGTCTCGACGGCGCCGCCGCGCTCGGGGCATCGGTCGGTCCGGACGCGCTCGGTCGCGCGTTCGCGATGGCCGGCAAACTCAAGCTCACCGACGCCGGCCTGCACGTCGCCGACGCCTTGGCCGCCTCCTGGGCCGGACGCGGCGTGGGCGCAGACAACCCGCTCGTCGTCGCTCTCGGTTCCGACGATCTCGGCATCCGCTACGCGGCTGCGATCGCCCTGCTCAAGGTCAATCCTGCCCAGGGCTTCCCGGCCGCTTCGGCGGTTGCGACGATCGCTGGCCAGGCCGCTGCGGAGAACTCGGTCAAGCAGGTGCTCGTGCTCGACAGCGACTCCAAGAACGCGATGAACGTCCAGCGCGCGCTCAACGCCGCTGGCTTCCACGCGGTCGCCTTCACGAACGCGTCCGACGCACTGTCTGCCGCCAAGTCCACCGGCGGCTTCGACGCGATCATCGTCCGCAGCCGGCTCAGTGATCTCACGACCTTCCAGGTTCTCGACGAGATCGGCCGCGACATCCGCACCAACGGCATGAAGAAGCTCGTCATGGCCGAGGGCGCGTCGGTCGGCGAGGCCGAGGCGGACTTCCAGAAGCGTGGCATCTCCGGCGTCGTTCCGACGTCGGCCGACACCCAGGGGATCGTGAACAAGGTCGCAGAGACCCTCGCGAGCCCGGCGGGCGATGCCGGTCGCATGAAGGCCAACAGCGTGTCGAAGGCCGCTTCCGCCGCCCTCGCTACGGCGAATGGCACGGTGTTCCCGCTCAAGGACGCTGAGGCTGGCCTGCTCAAGGCTGCTGGCGACGGCGCCGACGAAGACGTTCGCGTTGCGGCACTCGGTGCGCTCGGCAACTGCGCCACCGCGAGCGCCCAGGGCGCGCTTCGGGCGATCATGATGAAGGCTGAGAACACCCCGGCCGTCCGCGGCGGCGCTGCCGCTGCCCTGGGCAAGGCCCTCCGCGGTCAGGCCCCCGCGGCCGAGACGTTCGACGCCCTCGTCGAGGCGATGGGATCGGCCGATGCAGCCGTTCGCAACGCCGCCGGCGGTGCGGTCGGTCAGCTCAAGCTGACGCCCGCGCAGCAGTCTCAGGTGCTCAACAAGCGCCGGACCTAGTCCGCCGCGTTCACTCGACGTTTCAGCAGCCCCGGACCGAGTGGTCCGGGGCTGCTTCGTTGGGGTGCCGCAGTTCTCCCTGCGCGCGACGACGCCGGTGTCGTCCGAGCCCGTGGGCGTCTGCGGCGGGCGAGCGAACGGCGGAGTCGCCCCAGGTCACCGTCCTGCGGGCGGCGAGCGATGGCGACGATCTACGCGAAGGGCGGCGTTACTCGTCGCCGGCGAGGTTCGGCGCCGAGTTCGCGCGCGAGACGTCCACGCCTTCGAGATGCGCGTCCACCAGCTTCGTGTTCTGGAGGTTGGCGCCGTTCAGGTTCGCGCCCGCGAGGTTGCCTTCGGTCAGATCGGCACCCGTGAGGTCGGCGACCGAGAGGTTCGCGCGGCGCAGGTCCACACCGAACGCGTCCGCGCTCTTCAGCGATGCACCGAACAGGTCGCACTCCGCCAGATCCGCCCCGAGTAGGAACGAGCGCGAGAGGTCGGCCTCCTGCATGTTGGCGCCGAAGAGGAACGCGTTCGTCAGATCCGCCTTCTGCAGCTTCGCCTTGACGAGCTGGGCGAGCGACAGGTCAGCGCCGGACAAGTCGATTCCCGCCAGGTCGGCGCCGGTGAGATTGATCCGCCGGAGTTTCACGTCCTGCAGGCGGAATCCCTCGAACGGCAGCCCCCTTCGGGCGCGCTCCTCCAACTGGCCGGCCAGGTCGTCGGGCCAGTGGCGATCTTCGTCGGCCTGAGAGTGGAAGATGCAGAAGCCGTCCTCCATGCGGGGGCCGAGCGTGCACCGTTTCCCGGCGTCGGGTCCGGTCGTCCAGACATGCCTGCAGACGAACATGGGCGGATGTCCCTTCAGAGACCGAGCTGGTGGATGAGGTCCGAGAGCTCGCGGAGTGTCGGGCCGTCGGGCTTCTGCGAGTAGGTCTGGGGCGAGACGATCACGCGGAAATCGACGGCGGCCTGCTTCGGCGCCTGCAGCCCGCGATCGGCGCGCAGGACGCGGATCTTCTCGTTCAACTCGGCCCACTTCTGACGGAGAGCGCGGTGCCGGTCGCGCGACTTGAGCAGCGCAGTGGCTCGCTGGAGCAGAAGGTCGCGATTCCGTTCGACCTCGCCCGCCAGAAGATCCACTTCCGGACCTTGCAGCCGCGCGAGGAGAACCTCCGCAGCCAACCGCTCGCCCGAGCCTTCCAGCTCGAGTACGAGATCCTGATAGCGACGCTGCAACGCCCGCGCCTTCTGGCTGCGGCGCTCCAACTCGCCTGCGCCTTTCACGTCACCCTCCGTTGCCGCCTTTGCGCCGCGCGCTTGCAGCGCGTCGGCCTCGCGGGCAGTCTCGTCCAGGCGGAGGCGGGCACGGCGGGCCAGGTCGGCGATCCGGCGCTTCTCCTCCGCGAGATCCAACTCGAGCGTGTGCATGCGCGGGATTGTAGCGGGTGCTGCGCTGCCGTCTCGCTCCGTTGTTCGAAACGGGCCGGGCGGCGGGACCCGAGCTTGCACACCCCCCGAGGGCCCGAGCCGGAGCCTGTCCGGCTCGGGCCGCCGCCGATCGCGTTCCGGCGGCGGGTGGAGCACCGTCGTCTGCCCGAGAGCCGTCGGCGGCCCGGCGCCGGGACCGGCGGATGGGGGCGTCTGCACCCGGATTCCGGCGTTCGTGCGGGCCGAGCCGATAGGGCCACAGAGGGCGTTCGATGGGACGAATCCCCCCACCTGTGGGGGCCCGTCCCAAAACGACCGCTTGACCCGCCCCTGGGGGCGGGGGTACCGTCAAAGCGTTCTGGACGGGCGCCGGGGCCGCGGGCCCCGCCGATCCAGACGGCCGGGAGGCGCTGCCATGGGCAAGAAGAAGTGGTGCTTCGGACGCGAGGACGTGATCTGCCTGACCAAGGACTGCCCCTACATGTCGGAGTGCATCCAGGTGGTTTGGCAGCGGAAGATGTCCCGGCTGATCGGCAAGGGCGCGATCGAGGGCGCGGGCACCATCCCGAAGCTCAAGTCCACGCTGAAGGCCGAAGACAAGCTGAAGCGCGCAACGAAGAAGCGCGTGACCTCCGAGACGCCTGCCGAGGTCGCAGAGTAGCCCCCGTCCATCGGTTGATCCCGGCGCCCGGTCATTTCACGATGGCCGGGCGCTTCGCTTTCACGAGTCGGATGCCGACGTCGGCGAACCGTTGCCCCGGCTCGAAGTAGCGGCTGGTGTTCCAGGTTCGGGCGTTGTTCTCGGCCTTCGGCGCGGTGTCGGCGAACGACGCTCCGCACCGCGACGCCTCGACGAGGCGCGTCGAGAGCAGTTGGCGGATGGTCTCGCCCGGCTCGACGAGGTCGGCCGACGAGATCGCCATCTCGGAGACGTTCGTCCCCATCGCGACGACCTCGAACGGGCCTGTGTCGTCGTCCACCGCGTAGACCTTCGACGGACCCGACGTGAAGATGTTCCGCTTCGTCGTCGGCAGCTCGGAGCCGGTACCGGTGGGCGGGACCACGTAGAACTCGTTGCCCCAGGGATAGACGAGGCTGCGCTCGCCGCGGGCTGCGTACTCCCACTCGAGTCGCGTCGGGAGTCGGATCTCCCAGCCCGGCTCTGCCAGTCGGTCGGTCAGCCACTCGCAGAAGAGGGCGGCAGCGAGCGGCGTGACGTTCCTGACCGGGCGCTCCGTGTCGCCCTTCGGCGGCCGCGGCAGACCTTCGGGGTCGGTCGTCCAGCCGCCTCGTTCGCCGGGGTTCGTGTCGCTGTCCATCCCGAGTTCCCTGATCTGCTCGGCGCGGCTCGCCAGGAACTCCGCCCACAGCGAGTTCGGCGTCTCGTATCGGGCGATCAGGTACGGCTGGTCCACGGTCATCGGCTGCGGATCAGACGGGTCGCCCTGCGCGAAGGCACCGACCGGGATCGAGACCCAGTCGGGCTCCCACGGTCGGCTCGGTGCCGGCCGCGCCGCCGGCTCCGGGTCCGGCGGCGCGGCGATCCACCGAGTGAGCACGTCCCGCCGGAACAGCACCAGGCCGAGACCGGCTACGAACACCACCATCGTGGACACGGACAGGGTCAGCGCGGTTCGCTTCCACGCGGCGCTCGTCCGCACGCGGCGCTCGGCCTCCTGTCGCCTCGCACCGATCTCGGTGGACAGCACGTTGTCGCCGGCCGTCGGGAGCGCGCAGCCGGGGCAGAACCGATACGCGGGGTCGAGTCGCGTGCCGCATCGTGTACACGGGGTTATGGCGGCGCCCATGGGGGAGATCATAGCGTGAACCCCGGTCGCGGCCCCTCTGCGGAGCGCCGTTGCTGCCATGGACGCACGATCTCCACGTGATCGGCGCGACACGACGCCGTGGAATCGCGAGGCGGCGCGGGCAGCCGTCGCTACATTCCCGAGCTTCTCCGGGCCCGCGTAGCTCAGCGGTAGAGCACCGCTTTCGTAAAGCGGGGGTCGTCGGTTCAAATCCGACCGTGGGCTCCAGAGTTACGTCGTTCCCCGGGTGCCGGACCTATCGGCGCCCGGGGACGGCTTGCGCCGCTCGCCCCTGCGGACCTGCCGGTTTCCCCGTCGGCACCGCGTTCAGCGTGGCGCTCACCGTGGTGTTCACCATGGCGTTCACCGCGACAGTCTGCGCGCGTGCCTGCGTACCGGCCTGTGCGCCTGCGTGTGCGCCAACTGGCAACCGAGGGATCGCCCGTCGGCGCGGTGGAGCCGCACCGCCGGATGTCGGATCCCGGCGGGGTCAGGACGCGGAAACGGGCACTGCGCCGACGCGTTCGAGCAGCCGAGCGAGGAGGCGGTAGTACTCGATCGGCTCGACCGGGACGTGGATGAACCCGTAGAGCCCGAGTTGCTGCTTGTCCCTGCCGAGGTGACGGCTCTGGTTCCGGTTCCGCGCGATGAAGAGCAGTTCCGCGTCGGCGGCGACCTCGCGAACTCGGCGCAACAGTTCCAGGCCGTCCGAACCGTCGGAGAGCGACGTATCGGCGATCACCACGCGGTACGGCTTGGACCGGGCCATCTCGATGGCCCACTGGTCTTCCGCCACGTCCACGTGGAATGCACCGGTCTGGTCGAGTCCGACCTTGAGGACGTCACGGATGGCGGTGTCGGCTGTCACGAGCAGGCAGGGGATCATCGGAGTCTCCGGGCTCTGGGGTGCGTCCCGCCCCGTCCGTACCATCGGATCGGGCGACGGCCCGACCTGAGACGCACGCCCGGTGGCGTCGCGTCTCCAGTGGGCGCGAGCGACTCGGGGAGATCCCGACGTCGCGGCGGACGCCGTTGCTCCCGAACAGCGAGGCCGGATGCTCCGTATCGGAATTGACGAGGCTGGACTCGGTCCGACGCTGGGTCCACTGGTCGTCGCAGGCGCCGCATTTCGGTTCGACGGGGCGACCGTCGGACACAACGACCGACGGGGCGACACCGACGTCGGCGCTGCAGTGCCGTTCGACACGGATCTCGGCCGCGTGCTGTCGGCTGCGCTCGCCGCGCCGGGGCGGCGACGGTCCAGCGGCGCCGGCGCCCGTCTGGTGGTCGGTGACAGCAAGGCGATCTACGGGCCTGCGCACGACCTTTCCGCACTGGAGATTCCGGTTCTGGCCTTCATCGCCTGCCGGGCCGGGGGCGACGGCCGATGGCCCGCGACGCTCGACGAACTGCTCCTCGCCGTCGGCGGCGACCCGGCGGAACGCACGGCCCTGCCGTGGTACGCGGCGCCGGCACCGCCGACTCCGCTGGTCGCAGACGTCGCAGTCGTCGAGCAGGCGGCCACGCGCCTCCGCGACGCGCTCGCCGCCGCGGGCGTCGAGTTCGTGGGTTTCCGGGCCGACGTCATTCCCGAGTCGCGTCTCAATCGCGACTTCGAGACGCAACCGAACAAGGCCGACGTGCTGTTCGCGCGCTCGGCTGACGCCTTCGATCGCCTCTCGGCGCTGCGGCGGCCAGGAGAGGCCGTCGGCGCGGTGATGGATCGCCAGGGCGGGCGGCGTTTCTATCTCCCGCCGATGATGGCGCGCTGGCCGCAGCGGTTCACCTGGCCGCTCGAGGAGACGCCTACGTGTTCCAGGTACCGCGTCAAGCTCGACGATGCCGAGGCTGAGGTGCGGTTCGTCGTGGGCGGCGACGCCGAGGCGCCGGAGACCGGCCTTGCGTCGATGCTCGCGAAGTACCTGCGCGAGGCCTTCATGTCGATGTGGAATCGGTACTTCGAGGGCGTCTGCCCAGGTGTTCCGCGGACTGCCGGGTACGCGCTCGACGCGCGGCGCTGGCTCGGCGCCTCCCGCGGCGCGCGCCTGGCCGCTGGGATCGACGACGCTCAGCTCGTTCGCACTCGGTGATTCGGTCGCGTCGTGGCGGTGTCCCACGCCCTCCGGCGGTGGAGATCGCGCGCGTCGCCGACTTGCCCGCGGTCGGCGCCGTCGTCGCCGGGGCGCGTTCGGCGCGACGGCGGACCGGTCCCGGGCCGGGTCTCGGATTTTCCCGGAATCCGGATGTCACTTTTGGGGGTGCCCAGACGACTACTGGGTGGCGACTTCGAACGGCCCAGAGGCCGGAGGTGGGGGCGTCGGTCGCACGTGACAACTCACCGCAAGCAGCCCGGGGCGCGCAGCGCAAGGGCCCGGGTGCCCCGGGTGCCCCGGGCCGGGCACCGGCGGCGCCACTCGAGTGCCGATCTGTGGTCGTCTCGCTGCGGTCTCCGCTGCGGTCTCCGCTGCCGTCTCCGCATGCCGCGCGCGTCCCGAAGTCGCTCCAGCAGTCCCGGCGGGGAGGCACACTTCGCGGGGGCGCCGTGCGTTGGGCAGGTTCTTCGTCCGGCCGCGCGCCTCCGGAACCTACGATCCGAGCGGAGGAAGCCCGAGCATGAGTTTCGACGCCTTCATGATCGACGCCGCCGGAGCGCTCGAGTCGCCCACTCTGCCGCACGGCGGAGTTTCGCTCGGTGAACTCGACGGACTGGTCGCCCGCGGCCGTCAGGTCCACGACGACCTGTTGCTGGCCCGCGCCCGCGGCCAGGTCGGGTTCGGCGACCTCTACATGCTCGGCAAGGAGGCGATGCGCGCCCGCGAGGCCGCCGAGTCGCTCGCCGCGCGATTCGACAGCGTGGCGGTGCTCGCCACCGGTGCTGAGGCCGACGTCGCAGCTTCGATGCTCGGCGCGCTCGCGCACCCCTTCCACAACCTGCTGCAGTCGTCGGGGCGCGCCGGGCGCCCTCGCGTGGTGCTCGTGGACACGGCAGACGCGGATCACCTCGGCGCGTTCCTCGAGGCGTTCCCGATCGAGCAGACGCTGCTGGTCTCGCTCTCGAAGGGCGGCACCGACCCGCAGGCACTGACACAGTTCGCCGTGGGGCGCGACGTCGCGAAGAAGCGGATCGGGCCGGGGTTCCAGGACCACCTCGTGGTCGTGACCGACCCGCGATCCGGCGCTCTCCGTGAAGCGGCGCTGCGCGACGGGCTCCTCGCGTTCGACGTCGCGTCGAACGTGCCCGCCCGATACGCGGCGCTGACCCCCATCGGGCTCCTGCCGGCTGCGATCGCCGGGATCGACGTCCGCGGCGTGCTCGGCGGCGCGCACGGCGCGGCTGAGCGAACCGCAGGCGAGGATCTCCGCACGAACCCGGCCTACCAGCTTGCCGCCGTGCTCCACGTGCTCGCGTCGGGTCGCGGGCGCCGCAGCCACATGTTCGTCTCCGCGGCGGAGGGCCTCTCGTCCACCGCCGAGCACATGGCACGTCTGTTCGAGGAGAGCATCGGCGCCGCTCCCGGGGAGCCGTCTGCCAGGCGGCGCTGCGAGTCGGCGTCGCTGGCGCGCGACTTCTCTCCGCTCGTCGCTCGCATCGCGGCGTCGAAGGGCGACTTCGCTGTCGTGCTCATCGAGTCGGGCAAGGTGAGCCGGGACCGCGCCATGCCGAAGGACGGCCCAGGGCTCGAACTTCTCGCCGGTCGCAACCTCTCGGAGATCGCGCTCACGACGAGTTCCGCCTTCCGGCGTTTCCTCCGCGAGGCCGGAGTTCCGTGCATCGTCGTGCGCCTGCCTGCCATCTCGCCGCAGTCGGTCGGTGCGCTGCACATGGCGTCGATGCTCTCCGCGGCGTTCGCTGCCGGACTCTGCGGCGGTGAGCCGTTCGCCGCGGGGCGGTCCGCCGGGAATCGGCTCCTCGACGACGAACTCGCGGGCCGGGCGCAGGCGACTGAGGTACCGCGGTCCTGAGCTCGGCGCATCTCGACGTGGCACGAAGCCGATCGGCCGTGCTTCGCCGGTGCGCGGCACCGCGCGTCGGTAGCGTGATCATCCGACGCGTCGAGGGCGTCCCTGTGGCGCGCTAGTCTCTGTTTCTCGGCTGGATCAGGCGACCATGCCCGCGCGATGGAGCGACGAGACGTACTCGTCCAGCGCGGTGCGGTCGGCGTCATCGATCTCCGTGAAGAAGATCGCCGTCTCATGGACGGCTCCTTCGGAACCACCGTGCGAGGCCCCGTGCTGCGACGAGCCGACGCGAGCGTCCAGAGACCCGTGTGCGCGGCGTCGGCTGTCGCCGGAAGCGCCGCCGCGGCGGGCGCATCGCACCACCGCGCCGGCGCAGACGACTTCGCGCGTGGTCCCGCCGATCGGCAGGAGCAGGACCAATTGGACCTGACTGAGCAGCGGGACCGCCTGCACCGTCGTGCAGCAGACACCGCTCGACGAGATGTCCTCGACGACTGCCGGATCGAGGAGTCCCGGAATGCGAAGGCCCAAGCCGGACGGTGCCTTCGCCCGGCGGGCGCGGCGACGCTCGTCACTCGAAGGTCCGGGCTGCGAGCTTGCGGTGGCGTTGGTCATGGTCGGTCCTCGATGTCTTTCGACGGACTCGTCCGTCGTCGTTCGTGTGAGGCGGGTCCGCGCGTGCGGATCGTAGCCGTTGATGCCTGCTCGAGTCAACGCGGGCTGCGCGATGTGTCGCGCCGCCTGGAGGTGTGAGATGGCCAGTCTGAACAGAGTTTTCCTGATGGGCAACCTGACGCGCGACCCGGAGCTGCGATACGCGGGTGGCGGGGCCGGCGGCGGCGGAGGGGCCGGTGCTGGTGGCGGCGGCGGGAGCGCGATCTGCAAGTTCGGCCTCGCCGTGAACCGCGAGTGGCGCGACCAGGCGGGCAACAAGCAGGAAGAGACGACGTTCGTGGACATCACCGTCTTCGGACGCCAGGCGGAGACGTCCAACGAGTACCTGAAGAAGGGGCGCCCGGTGTTCATCGAGGGGCGCCTGAACTTCAGCACCTGGGAAGACCGCGAGACGCACCAGAAGCGTTCGAAGCTGGATGTCGTCGCCGAGCGGGTGCAGTTCCTGGGTAGCGCTCAGCGCGACGGTGAAGGTGGAGGCGGTGGCGGCGGAGGCGGAGGCGGAGGCGGAGGCGGTGGCTATCGTGGCCGCAGCGAGTCGGGATCGTCGGCCGGCTCCGGCGGTGCACCGTCGGGTGGCGGCTCGCAGGGTCCCGGTCCCGGCGGACCGGCGCGCAGCGGCGGGGTGGGCGCCGGTGGGAACAGCGGCGGAAACACACGCCCGTCCGGGCCGGCCGAAGGCGTGGACTTCGACGACATTCCGTTCTAGCAGCCTGTCGGAGTATTCGCCCGCGCCGGTCAGCATCGTGCGTCTTCGAGCCTGCAACCCCTCACTGCGC
>JAIOPE010000059.1 GCA_021414065.1 Planctomycetota bacterium | reverse complement strand
GACGTACGGGATCGACCAGTTCGAGAACCCGCGCGGGCCCGACGCCCACGTCCCGATCCTCTACGGCGTCCACCGCGTGAAGCCGGTCGTCATCGCCGAGTCCGTCACCGAGGCGATCGAGGGCGTGTCGCCGGGCGACGTGCGGAACACGGCGCGGCAGGAGTTCCGCTGGCTCGGCGTCATCTGCGAGGGCCCGGTCGAGGACGTCACCGACATCGAGATCAACGACCGAGAGATCGTGTCGAAGCTCCGCGAGGAGGAACTCGGGAAGGGCAACGGCTCGAAGAAGGAGTTCGCGTTCCCGCACCGCTGGGTCTTCCTCGGGGACGACGAGGCCCCCGCGATCGACGTCTACGTGGACGGCGTGAAGAAGGCGTGGACGAAGCGGTCGGCGTCGGCGGAGTTCACGGTGCCTGCACCGCCCGCCGCGCGGTACGACCCGCTCACCGGCGTGCGACTCCCGACGCCGAAGCTGACGTTCGACCTGCGCCGCGACGACAAGACCGAGCGCATCCTCGGCGGAACGGTCCGCGTCTACATCCGCGGGACCGGACGCCCGGAGCTCGAGCAACTCCGCCGCGAGGGGCTCTACCGCTGGGGTGCGCAGAAGCTCGCCGCGTGGAAGGTGCGCCTGCGCTTCGCGACGCGGCCGCCGACGGGCTACACGGTCCGCGTGACCTACGACTACCTCGGGGCCGACTCCCTCGCCGTGACGCAGGCATCGACCGGCGTCACGAAGGTCGTCTTCGGGACGGCCCCCGCGAACGGGAAGAAGGTCACGGCGAAGTACCGGACGACCTCGTTCCACGGCCTGCGCGTGTCGTGGCGGCCGGGGACGCTCGACCAGCAGCCGATCGAGGGATTCACGGACCTCGAGCAGTCCCGGAACCCGCGCGACTCGGGCCTCGCGAAGGACGCCGCGTCCAGCTACTCGACGGACGGGCGCGAGGTGGACGACCTCCGCGTCGGCATCTCGGCGCCGCGCGGGATGATCCAGTACCAGGACGACGGCGGGACGGACGCCGTCTCGGTGAAGGTCCGCGTCGAGTACCGGAAGCAGGGCGCCTCGACGTGGACGATCCTGCGCTCCCACTCCGGCACGTCCTTCACGCTAATCGGCGAGCGCTCTTCGACGATGCGGTGGGAGATCGGGCTGCGCGACGAGCTGGAGAAGCGCGCGATCTCGGGCGAGACGGGCGCTGCGGATGCGCTCGCGGATCTCGACCGCTCGGCGTACGAGGTCCGGGTCACGCGGCTCACGGCGGCATCGACCGATGCGCTCGTCGCCGACGAGATCAGCTTCGCGTACGTCACGGAGGTGACGCGCGAGGGGTTCACCTACCCGGGGACGGCACTCCTCGGCCTCCGCGGAACGCCCGGTGCGTCGCTCCAGGGCGGGAGCCTCCGCGTCACGTGCATCGCGAAGCGCGCGAAGCTCTACGATCCGAGGACCGACGACCACGCCGGCGCGCGCGACCTCGGGAGCAGCCAGAACGCGGCGCTCGCGATCCGCGATCTCGTGACGTCGTCCGAGGGCGCAGCCGTCGAGCGGTACGGCGCGGGCTACTTCTTCACCGGCGCGGACCTCGTCCTCGGGACGGACGGCAACCCTGCCGAGCGCAACGGCCTCATCGCGTTCGCCGACTTCTGCGACGCGTGGGTCCGCCGCCCCGGCGACGACGCGACTCTCCCCGCGTCCGCCACGAATGGCGAGCGGCGCTGCCGCCTGAACATCGTCCTCGACACGCCGATGTCCCTGATGGAGACGGTCGGCGACCTCGCGTTTCTCGGCTACTGCTTCGCGTCGCTGCAGGGCGCGCGTTGGCGCTTCCCGCTCGACCAGGACGGCGACAGCGTCTTCACGTTCGTGGACGACACCGACCCCGCGAACCAGAACATGTCGAAGTTCGTGCTGAAGCTCGAGGAGTGGGGCAAGTCGCCGACCGGAGTGAAGGGCTCCTTCTGGAGCGAGTTCCTCGACTACGAGCGCGACGAGCTGCTCTATCCGGTGGACGGACTGCCCGAGTCGTCGCCGATCAACATCCGCGAGGTGGACCTGCGCGGCTGCACGCGCGAGACGGAGGCGGCGCGGATGCTGCGGCATCTCGCCGAGCAGGCGCGCGCGCTGCCCTTCCCCTGCACGTGGGAGGCGCACCCCGGCGTGCAGCACGTCGAGGCGGGCGACATCGTCACGGTGACGACGCGCGTGCCGTACTCGACGGGCGCGAAGGCGACGGAGCTGAAGGTCCGGGTGCTCGTCGGCGCGGTCGGGCGTGACGAAGAGGGGAAGCTGACCGTGCGCTACGCCGGGCGCGTGATGAGCTCGTCGGTCTACAACCTCGCGAGCGTCTCGGTGCCGGTGAGCGCAGCCTCGGCTGGAGCCCCGGCGAGCGCCGCGCGCACGACACGCCGCGTCACGAACCTCCGCGCCCGGGTCAACTGATCGTCGTCGACAGCGCGAAGCCACCCACGCGGTTCCCTACGGAGGAGGCGCCTCCGCGGCCGACTGCTCTGCGAGCCACTTCTTCCCCGAGTCGGTCGCCATCCACTTGGCCAGGGCTTCCTTGAAACCCATCGCGTCGCGCGCTGCCGCGAACACCTCGATCCCGAACCGTGTTGTGCGGTAGCGAACGAGTTCGGCGATCGGCCGCTCCATGAAGTTGTCGGGCAGTGGACCGAAGGTCGCCTGGAGCATTCCGCCCGCCAGCAACCTCTGGATCGCGCCAAGGCGCTCCAACGACGCCAACGCGTCGCGCATTGTGGTGATGGTCGGATGCGCGATGTCCCCGAACTCCTGGAGTATCCAGTACATCTGCGGATCGAGCGTCTGCAAGGCCCTCTTCACCGCGATGCTGCGGCGCTGGTCCACGGACCTCAGGGCATCAGCGAGCAGGCTCTGGATCGCCGTCCGCGCGGACTTCCAGTCTGATGGGTACGAGTGGACACGGACCCCCGCGATGTCGAAGTCCAGGAGGTCAGCGTCCCCTCGCACGACCACGACCTCTTCAGGCAGGCGCGACGCGTGAGCGATGCCGAGTTCGTACATGACGTTGCTGTTGCGCACGGCGCGACGCCTGCCCGGCCATCGACCGATCCAACCAGTCGTCGAGACGTCAGCGAGCACGAGTCGGCACTGCGCCACACGCTGCACGATCTCCGTGATGATGGAGTCGCTCTTGCGCGAGAGATCGACGCGGTGCGCCACAAGGGCTTGGCCATCGATGGACAGAGCCTCGATTGCAGGCTTGAACACGCTCTGCCAGACCGGGTCGAATCGCCGGTCGAAGCTCATCGCGACGAACACTTCGTTGGTGTGGGCAAACGGCGGGAACAGGCTCAGAACTTCGGCCGGGTACATCGAGTCAGTGTGATCCTCACCAGGGACATCGCCTAGCGCGACTGGACCGGACAACGTCGCGGAGTGGGGCACGCCGCGCTGCGTCCAACGCTCCCGTCGCTGCTGGTTCAGGAGCGTCGATGCCGGTGGCACGACGCTGTCGCAGGCCGAGACTTCAGGTCATGTCTTTCGAGACCGCACCGTACATCGACGTCGTCCTCTCCTGGTCGCGCACGGAGGCGGGGACCTCCGCCGTCATGAAGCGCTCGGCCGCCGACGATGCGTGGAACGAGATCGGCCGGACGGACGGGACGGAGTTCAGCGCGGCGGGTCTCAACCCCGAGCGGAGCTACACGTTCGCGATCGCCCCGGTGGAGAGCGACGGGAGCCTCGCGGCCGAGGACGAGTGGGAGACGATCCGCGTCGCCGCGATGGCCGACGAAGGGACGCCGCCGCTGCCCGAGGCACCCACGGGCTTCGCCGCCACGCAAGACGCCGCGAACCTCAACTTCCGGTGGGACGCGCCCGCGGGCGGCAGGGCGGCGACGTTCGAGATCCGCATCGGTGACTCGTGGGAGGACGGCGCGCGCGTCGCCGCCGACCTCACCGGGACGTCGTGCTCCTGGCCGTGGACTGCGTCGGGCGCCGCGACGTTCCACATCAAGGCGGTCGACGTGCACGGCCGCACGTCGCGCGCTGCGGCGTCGATCGACGTCACGATCGCGGCGCTCGACAGCCACGTGACCGCCGACGCCGCGGACCAGGGTGCAGCGGGCTGGCCCGGCACGAAGACCCACCTCGAGGTGGACGGCGGGGCGCTGCGGCTGGAGCGCCTGCCGCTCCACTTCGGCGCGGCGATCGCGCCCTTCGCGTCCTTCGCGGGCGTCCCGTGCTTCGCGAAGTACTGGCCGCGCGGCGTCTACGAGGCGCCCCCCTTCGACGCGGGCCAGGTCGAACACCAGCGCGTCGAGCTCGACATGGGCGTCGCGCAGCCCGTCGACCCGAACCTCCCGTTCGGCGCAGTCCGACGTCCCGCGCTCGGTGCGCGGCGGCTCCGCGACGAGACGCTCGTGCCCCTGGGCACGCCGAGCTTCGCCTCGCAGAACTCGTGGCGGCTCACGCCGCTCCCGCCGACGGACGTCGAGATCGAGATCGACACGAGCGCCACGCCCGCGGGGCCGTGGGACGGCTGGCGTCCCTTCGCGCCGGGCACATATAAATACTGGCGGTCCCGGCTCCGGGTCACGGTGACCGGCGACGGACTGCGCTTCGTCCGTGTCCCCCGGCTCGTCGTCATGCGGCGGAAGTTCAACCGGAAGCAGGAGGGGCACGTCGTCGTCAACTGCCAGCCCGTCGACGTCGTCTTCCCGACGCCCTTCCAGAACTCCCCGAAGGTGACGGCGACGCTCCTCGGCTACGCGGGAAACCCGACTATCACGAACGTCACCCCGACCGGCTTCACGATCGCGGGCGGCGCGGCGGTGTTCGTCGGCGACCCGGCGACGTTTGCCCCGACTGTCCACTGGCAGGCGATGGGGACGTAGGGGCTCGTGCGCTGCGGGGTCGGAGACCAAGGAGAACCGGCGACGTTGAGAAAAGGGGAAAAGGGGAATGTGGAGTGGTCGCGCGATCTTACGGAAGGGTCAGTTCCAGCCTCGGTCTCGACACCGAGAGTCTACGCGCACGGGACCCCCGACTGCGAGCGCGACGTTCTACCGGCGGCGCGGCTGCGCTCCCGCTGCCCGATCTGCTTTCGCTAGTTCCTCGGCGGTGAAGACGTGCCGGATCGCGGTGCGGCGGACGTGGTGCATCACGACGTAGTCGCCCGAGAACGTCTCGATCTGGACGAGGTCGCCGCGGAGGAGCCGGTAGACCCAGCCCTGCTCGCGTCGCCCCTCGAACACGTACTCGACGTAGCTCCCGCCGTCGTCGATCCCGCCGTCGCCGAGTCCTCGCATCGCTACCTCCTCGTCTCGTGGAGCGGCCCGCAGTCCTCCCCGGTCCGCTCGTCCCACAGTCGGTCTGCGGTCGGGTGGTCGCCGCAGTGCATCTGCACCAGCTCGCGCGCGCCCCCGAGGACGGTGCCCCACGGGACCAACTGGACCCCGCACTTGGCGCAGCGCATGTCCGGGTAGGGGTGCGCTGGCGCGCGCCAGCCCGCCGGGATCTCCGTCGGCGTGTAGCCCTTGCTCTTCGTGTCGTTCATCTTGGCCTCCTTGCGGCTGACGAGACCTTCGCTCCGTGGCGGTACGCATCAAGGTCACGCCGCCCCGCGCCCCGCTTCGCGGATGCGAGAGGTGGGCCAGCCGGCGGGAAGGCAAGTACGTCTCGACCGTTCGTACTGCGCTTGCACGACTCTGCCCCCCTGCGACGCTGGACCTCCGTACCCGGAGGTGCTGCGTGGCCTGGAAGAAGCTGATCACCGAGGACGACTTCGGAGGGTTCGCGAATCCCTCTGCCGTGATCGGCGGTGCTGCCGTCAACGGTGCCGCGACGACCGCGATGCGCAGCGATGCGGCTCCCGCGCTCGGGCCGCTCACGCGCGACCTCGACTTCGGTGCCTTCAAGGGCACGAACGCCGCCGACCCGACCGCGCCCGCACACCTGGCGACCAAGGGCTACGTCGACTCGGTCGCGCAGGGCCTCGCGCCGAAGGACTCGGCGCGGCTCGCGACGGCCGCGGCGCTGCCTGCCCACGGCCGCGTCGGAAACACGCTGACCGCCTCGGCGAACGGCGCCCTCTCGGTCGACGGCATAGCGGCCAACAACGGTGACCGAGTCGTCGTGAAGAACGAGGGTGCATCCCACCTCGAGCACGGCATCTACGTCGTCACCGACAAGGGCAGTGGCGGGACGCCTTGGATACTCGACCGCGCGGCCGACGCGGACAGCGAGGGCGATCTCCTCGGCGGCTCGGTCTTCATCCAGGAGGGCGCGACCAACGCCGACACCCTCTGGGTGATGACGACCGACGCTCCGATCGTCGTCAACACGACGCCGCTCACGTGGACGCAGTTCAGCAGCTCGGGCGCGATCTCCGCCGGCAACGGTCTCTCGAAGACCGGCAACACCCTCGACGTGAACGTCGACGACTCGACGATCGAGATCAACGCGGACACGATCCGGGTGAAGGCCCTCGGCATCACGGACGCCCACGTCGCCGCCGCGAACAAGGACGGCCTGGTGGGCGTCCCCTCGTTCCGCACGCTCGGCACCGGCTCGCAGCAGGCGTGCGCCGGCAACGACGGGCGGCTCTCCGACACGCGCGTCCCCGCGGCCGCGCAGGCGGGCGCCGCATGGGACTTCGCCGACAACGAGATCACGGCGCTGCGGCCGAAGGGCTACACGACGGGCGCCCGTCCGGCGGCGCCCGCGGTCGGTCGCGTCATCTTCGACACGACGATCACGCGCCTCATGGTGTGGTACTGATCGCCGTGGCGGATCCAGCCTTCCTCGCGAGGGTCCACGCGCGCGCCGCGCGGCAGGCGCAGGAGCGCGACGGCCGCCCGCAGGTCTTCGTCCCTCCCGGACCGCCCGTGCCCGAGATGCCCGCCGAGGAACCGGCTCCCGCGGACCCCGGGCCGCCCGTCGCAACGGGATCGCGCCTCACGCAGAAGGAGCGCACTCGCGCGCTCCACGACGACCTCGCCGAGGTCGTGAACCACCACGGCGCGTCGCCCGAGACGGTGCTTATGGCGATCGAGCTCCTTCGCCACCAGGTGCTCGCGCCGCGGCTGCGGCAGCTGGAGCTCGAGTAGCCCGTGGCCTGGAAGCTGATCTGGACCGAGGACGACGCCGGCGTGGCGGACGGCCTCGCGACCCTCGACGGCGCGGCGCTCGTCGTCCAGGACCCCGCGAACGCCACCGTCGCCCCGGCCGCGGGGAAGATCCCGAAGGCGATGCCGAGCGGGCAGCTCGCGGCGGGGTGGATCCCGCCGATCCTGCACGCCGCGACGCACAAGGACGGCGGCACCGACGAGGTCGCTACGGCGACGCCCGCCGCGAACGCGATCCCGAAGGCGGACGCCGGCGGGACGCTCGACGTCGGGTGGCTGCCCACCGATGTCGCGAACGGCATCCCGTCCCTTGACGGCACCAAGCGCGCAGTGGCGGCCGGCCTCGTCGTCGACTCGGTTCAGGTCGTCGGCTCGCAGAAGGCGGCGATTGCGGACCCGGCGGGCGGCGGCGTGATCGACATCCAGGCCCGGGCGGCGGTGATGGCCATCCTCGCGCGCCTGCGCGCCCACGGGCTCATCGCCACGTAGGGCCTGCCTCAGAAGACCACTCTCCGCATGTCGCGCATTGGTCGGCATCTGTGAGTACGCGGCTGCTGTACGCTCGGGGCGCCCGATCGGCGCGTCGCCTCGTCATCATGCCGGCGCCGGCGGGCGGAGGATGATCACGTGTGGCTTGAGATGTCGCGCGACGCGTCACACGGAGGAGACGGCTGGGGATTCGCGGAGTGCCTCTGGTCTCCTTCGCACAAGAACCCCTCAGGACGTTGGCCATTCTGGGAGCTGCTCTTGTCGGTGCGGAAGGGGGACATCGTCGTCCACCTGCGCGGCAAAGGCTCAAGGGCTGCGTTCGTTGGACACTCGGTCGCTGACGCGGACGGCTACGAGACAAGTGAGCGTCCTTCGGTTCCCGGCCAGTGGTCGTACGCATCCTCCTTCTACCGAGTTCCACTCTCCGCGTTCGTCCCCCTCGTTGAGCCGATCGCGCTGGGAGACGTGCTCCGGGCAACGCGTGACGAACTCCGGACGTACTTCGATCGGAATCGTGAGTTGCCGCGAAGGACCCGTGAACACGTGTTCTTCGTGTTCCAGGCGGGCCGTCTTCAGTGCCTCAACGGCGCGTACCTCTCGGAGCTGAGCACGAGCCTCGCAGGCATCGTGCTCGGTCGCACCACCGAGATGGCGCCTCGCGGCACACCCAATGCCAACCCGGCAGCTCGAACTGGCGAGCAGGTCCGCCAACTCCTCGCTCGCGTCGGACAGGGCGTATTCTCCGACAACGTCCGTGCGAACTACGGGCATCACTGCTGCTTTCCGGACTGTCCCGTTTCGGAGGATGCTCTGCTCGTTGGCGCCCACATCGCTCGCTGGGCAGATGCCCCGCAGTTGCGTGGGAGCACCGCGAATGGCCTCTGCCTCTGCTTGATGCACGATCGTGCGTTCGAGAGTGGGTGGTTCACGTTGGGCCTTGACGGCGCCATCTTGATCAACGAGGCACGGATCGGAACCAGCCCATGGGGAGCGGCGAATCTCAAGCGCTATGCGGGCCTGCGCGTACGGCCGGGAGAGATTCCGCCCGCGCCTGACGCGCTGCGTCAGCACTGGCGGCGAGTCGGGACCGGTGGCGACGCCGTTCGTGACCTTCCGGCGCCCCCTCCGAACTCGCCCAACGGGTGACCTGCCGCGTCTGTTAGCGGCGGCCTGAATCCGCGGGACATGGTGTGCTGAACATGTCCCGCGAATTCTAGCCGCCACCGACAGCGTCCCGCGGACACGTGGGTCTATGCGGTTGATCGACCCTGACGCGCACCGAACCTCGGTGCGTGCCGACCTGGGCTCCCCTCAACGACGATCCCAACACCGGGGACTCCATCCCGGTCGCGTTCCTCGAGCTCGAAGGGCGCACCGTCGAACTCCGGACGTGCTTCGTCGGCGCGACGCCGCCCACGAACCCGCAGGAGGGCCAGCTCTGGCTCGACTCCGCGGTGGTCCCGTACCGCCTGAAGCAGTACGTGCGGATCGACGGCGGCGGACCGTCGTGGCAGCCGATCGGACCGCTCTCGCGGCTGCCGGCCAGCATCAACGCCGACCCTAGCATCGTTGACGACCGGCTCGCGCCGTGGGAGCACAAGGCGCTTCGCGTCGAGAACCGCAACGCGCTGCCGGCCGCCTCGCCGCTCAACGCCGGGCTCCTCGTCTACCGGATCACCGACGGCGAGCTCTGGCTTGCGGACATGCCGGTCTCGGCGGGCTGGAAGGGACTGCTTTCGATCACGCCCGCGGCGTCCTTCGACACCGTGGAGCTCCCGCTCGAGGGCGACATCGGCAACGACGCCGTGAACCCGCCGACCAAGGCGAGGAAGGGCGCGCTCGAGGGCTGGCTCTTCGACGACGTCCTGGAGAAGCGCACGCTGGCGTTCGTTGTGCCGAAGAACTGGCAGGGCACGACCGACGCGCGGCTCCGCGTCTTCCAGCTTCTCAACCAGGCGCAGCTCGCCGGCGACGACATCGAGTGGTCGGGCGAGGTCCGCACGCTCATCCCCGGTCAGGAGAAGGTCGGGAAGGCCGCGACCGCACTCGTCGACGCCGCGACGGACATCGGCGCGGACGTCGACGGTGTGGACGACGGCGGCGGACCGCACGTCACCGAGCTCGTCATCGACCACGACGACCCCGTGAACCCGCTCTCTGCGGGCTGCCTCGTCCTCGTCACGCTCTGGCGGAAGTCCGTCGGCGGCGCGGGCAAGTCTGGCGGCGTCGTCGTCTTCCGCGCGGACCTCGCGTACGCGCAGCGTCCGCGCCACGAAAGGGCGTGAGCCATGGACGAAGCGCTCAAGGAAGCCGACCGGCAGGTGCCGTCACTCACGGTGCTCGTCGTGCTCGTCATCTACTTCCTGCGCGCGCTCGACCGGCGCGACTCGACGATCAAGTCGATCGCCGAGACGTGCCACACGTCGCAGCAGCAGGCCACCGCGGCCATCAACGAGAACACGCGCGTCTTGGGCAAGGTCGGCGAAGCCCTCGACGCGCACCGCCAGGTCATCGCCGATGCCGTTCGCGACGGGATCGACCGATCCAAGTGCGCGAACTCGTGAAGGGAGTCCCTCATGCTCGGAGTCCGTCGCTTCGTGTCCGTCCTCGTCCTCGCGCTCGTCGCCGGCGCACTCGTCGCGTGCCAGGGCCTTGCCCAGGCGCTCGGCGCGAACCCGGCCGCGACCGCCCCGGCCTACAACGGCATCGGCCTGATCGCGCAGCCGGGAGCTGAAGTGAAGGTCTACGGTTCGCCCAACCAGTCCGGGCCGGTGGGTGCCAGCGGCAGCGCGTCGGCTCAGGCCGACATGGCGCAGACGACGGAGGTCGGCGCAGAGGCGATCGACGCCCTCCTCTCGGCAGCGCAGGATGCGATCGCTGGCGGGGCCACGCCGGTCGCGAACACGCTGATCGAGCGGGCGAAGACCCTTGGTGGCGCGAAGCACGCGAAGAGCACGAAGGGCCCGGCTGCCCCGGCGGACAGTCCCCCGCCGAACTTCACTGAGGAAGTTCCGTCGAGCGGCGCGCCGTCGCCGCCGCCCGCGTCGAAGGGGGATGGCGCTGGGTCGTCCGCTGGCGGGGGTCGCTGACGCGGTCGGCGCGCGTACGGACGCAGTTGCCCGTCGCGGCGCGAACGCTGGCCGCATTCCCCTGGTCGCCTGGCCCGCTTCGATGACACTCCTGGCGCTGGGACGCGGACGCTGCAACTACGTCCGCGCCGGATGCGAAACTGCCGATGAATCCAACTGAGCCGGAGCACGATCCCGATGGCCTATGGCGTTGAACTACAGCGGCGGCCAGCACTGCTGCTCGATCCACACCCAGGGGCGCCGACGCCGGAGCGCTGGCGCGAGTGGGCCCTAGGGCAGAAGCTCCCTAGGGCGGTCGACCTCTTCTCTGGAGGAGGCGGCCTGAGCCTCGGGCTCGAGCGCGCCGGCTACAAGGTCATCCTCGCGGTCGATCACGACGCGCGTTCGCTTGCCACCCACAGACACAACTTCGCGGGCCTCGCCTTGGATCTCGACCTGTCCTCGCCGGCTGGTATCGCCGACCTGCTCAGGCGACTTGACGGCATCGACTTGGATCTCGTCGCGGGCGGGCCGCCCTGCCAGCCCTTCAGCCGGGCCGGACGATCCAAGATCCGGTCGCTTGTCGAGGACGGCACGCGCGACGCGAACGACTCGCGACGCGCACTTTGGCGTTCGTTCATCCAAGTTGTAGAGCAGCTGCGCCCTCGCGCGGTGCTCTTGGAGAACGTACCGGACATGGCACTCGGCGACGACCTAGCCGTGCTGCGCGAGATGCTGGATCTCTTGGAGCGAGCTGGCTACGAGCCGGATGCGCGCCTCGTGGAGGCGTGGCGCCACGGTGTCCCCCAGCATCGTCAGCGCCTGATCGTTGCTGCGGTGCGCGACGGTGCGCCGTTCCAGTGGCCCCAGGCATCCCGCCGCGTCAACGTGCGTGACGCGATCGGCGACCTGCCTCGACTTCGCGACACGACCGGCGATGCCGAGCTTCCGTACGGTCGCCCCGACGGCGCCTTCCAGCGACGGGCGCGAACCGAGATGGACAATGGGCATCGCGGAATCGTTTGGGACCACGTGACCCGGCCGGTCCGCGCTGACGATCGGGTCGCGTTCAATCTCATGCGTCCGGACACCCGCTACAGCGACCTTCCAGCCCATCTTCGTCGCTACCGCACCGACATCTTCGACGACAAGTACAAGCGACTGGGGTGGGACGAGCTCAGCCGCTCCATCACGGCGCACATCGCCAAGGACGGCTACTGGTACATCCATCCGGGTGAGCCCCGCACGCTCACGGTGCGCGAGGCCGCGCGGATTCAGACGTTTCCGGATCACTTCCGATTCGCGGGCTCGCGAAGCGATGCGTTTCGCCAGATCGGCAACGCCGTGCCGCCTGCTCTCGCTGAGTCCGTTGCGGGCGCATTGCTGAGATCGGTTCGCGGAATTGCCCCGGCGGCGCGGCGACGCCGCTCGGAGCGCCTGAAGGACATTCGGACGCGTCTCCTCGCATGGGCCAAGGCCGACGCTCCGATGAGGCGGTGGTGGTATCCGGGAGACCCGTGGCGCGTACTTGCAGCGGTAGTCCTCGAGGGTCGACTTGGGATCGACTCGGGCGTCGCAGCGGACTTCCTCGCTCGATTCCCGGACGAAGCCGATGCGAAGGAACGCGCGGTGGCAGAGTGGGCCAGGCCACTCGGACCACGGACCGTCGCACGCGCGGAGCGACTCGTCCGAGCGGCGACGCTCCTCCGCGCCGGCGCGGAGGCGTGGTTCGAGTCGGACTGGGAAGATGCGGCAGCCCTGACCGACGCTCAGATGGAGATGGTCCGACTGGTCGGCCTTCAGGACGACGGGGTTCTTCTGACGGCTGGAGCGCTCCGGCTTGCTGCGAGGTTCACAGGGACGCAGGTGCATCGAAAGCGGTCCCGCTCCGACGGACGCATGCTCCTTGCGCGGATCCTCGGCGTGGGAGCTGACGTGCCGAGCCTGAACGCCGCCATCGTGCTGCTCGGGGCGACGACCTGCACCGCGACATCTCCTCGTTGCTCGCAGTGCCCGCTCGCCGCGGATTGTGCGGGCGCACGTCGCCCGCGGTGATTCGCCGGAGTCATCGCGAGTGCCGACGGCCCGATCGCTGGTCCACCGTCCCGAACCACAGACGCGTCAATGGGACCGCGACCAACTCGGGATCCTCGTGCTCCCAGACGCGCACGACGCTCCAGCCAGCGGCCCTGAGCACGCCATCGACCCGGCGGTCGCGTTCCTGATTCGTCTGGACCTTCTCCAGCCAGAATGTCGAGTTCGTCTTGGGCTGCACGAAGTGCTCCGGGCAGCCGTGCCAGAAGCACCCATCGACGAACACCGCGACTCGCGCCTTGACGAGGACGATGTCCGGGCGCCCCGGCAATCCTGCGGCGTGCAGCCGGAAGCGAACGCCTGCACGATGGAGGGCGCGGCGGAGGGCGACCTCGGGTGCCGTGTCCTCCCGCCGCACGCGACGCATGAAGTCGCTCACCGCGGGACTGGAGGGGAGTGCGGTTCGGCTGCCCATCGGCGACCCGAGAGATAGCGTGGTTCCGCGTCTGGGGCAACGGATAGTCTGATCGCGACCCGCCGCGAGCCGCCCGGCCGACCCCGGCGGGCAACGTCCGCGAACTGGGCCTGGGTGTCCGCTGCAAGGGGGTGAGACGGGATGCGCGAGCCAGGGTGCCTACGGTCCGTCGATGCGGAAGGCGACGCCGACATGTCCACGTCGGCGGTTGCAGGCACGGGTCAGGATGAAGCTGGCGGAGCACGACCATGAAGGAGGTGAGGCTCCCGCCCAACGCAGCGCTGCTCCTGGAGTCGATGCGGGCGATCGGCTACGACCCGGCATCTGCCGCCGCCGACCTCGTCGACAACAGCATCACCGCCAACTCACGTCGCGTGAGCATCCGCTTCGATCCAGGCAAGCCACGCGCCCTCGCGGTCGTCGACGACGGGACGGGAATGGACGAGGCTGGCCTGCTGGCTGCGATGCGCCACGGATCGCAGAGCCCTGCGGAGCGTCGTGCCGAGAACGACCTCGGGCGCTTCGGGCTGGGGCTGAAGACCGCATCGATGTCACAGTGCCGACGGCTCACCGTGGTCAGTCGCAGAGTTGGCGGCGCGCCTCACGGCATGGTCTGGGATCTCGACACGGTCATCGCGACGCAGGACTGGACGGTCGGTGTGCTTGAACCGAAGGAACTGGAGATCGTCCCGTTTCTCGACGAGCTGCTCGCCCGACCGAGCGGGACGCTCGTCGTCTGGGAGAAGCTCGACCGGCTCGCCGACGGAGACCCGGGCGACGGTTCGGTACTCTGCGACCGGATGTCCCAGGTCGGCGACCACCTCGCCCTCGTGTTCCATCGCTACCTCTCGGGCAACCCCACTCGCCTGCGCCTCGACGTCAACCTCCAACCCGTCGCTCCAATCGACCCGTTCCTTGAGAGCGAGGGCGCCCTCGCAGGCGAGGAGGAGCGGATCGCGGTCGATGGCCACCACGTGGTGCTGCGGGCATTCACGCTGCCGCACATCTCGCGACTCACCCGCGCGCAGATCGACAAGGCCGTCGGCGAGGCCGGTCTGCGGCGGGAGCAGGGCTTCTACGTGTACCGGAACCAGCGTCTGATCGTCTGGGGCACGTGGTTCAGGATGTTCCGTCAGGAGGAGCTGACGAAGTCCACGAGAGTTCGCGTCGACGTGCCGAATGCGCTTGACCACATGTGGAGCCTGGACATCAAGAAGTCGACCGCGTCGCCGCCGCCCGCGATCCGTGACCGCCTGCGAGGCCTCGTTCCGACGTTGGTTCGCCCCAGCCAGGAGGCCAACAGATACCGCGGTCACATCGCGGTGAAGAAGGGCATCCGGACCATCTGGCAACGGATCGAGGACCGCGACGGGATTCGCTACGAACTGGACCGCGACCACCCCGTGATCGCCGGGCTTCGCGCGAGCGTCGATGACGGGACGCTGCCGGAGCTCGACAACGTCCTGCAGGCGATCGGGACGAGCCTGCCGGTCGAGGCCCTGTACAACGACCGGGCGAACGACCAGATCGGTCACAAGAAGGAGCGCATCGACTCCGATGCGGTGGCCGCACAACTTGAGGAACTCGCGCGCCAGATGCTCGACGCGTTCGCCGACCGGCGGGACGAGCAACTGCGCCTGATCGACGGCCTAGGGACGATCGAACCATTCGCACTCCACCCCGGCCTCGTCGAGAGGCTCAAGACAAGACTGAGGACTGCATGAGTGACATGGCCGACCGGATCGTGAGCATGGCGCTTCTCTCGCTGCCCGACGACCGAGTCCCGACCGAGGAGGAGATCCGCGAGGCCGTCGATCGCCTCGTGACGGCGTTCGGCGTCGGTGCAGCAGAGAGGACCGCGATCCTCCAGAAGGTCCTGGCCCGCAGGCTCGTGAAGATGGACACCGGCTTCGCACTCTGCGAGGACCATGTTCCCTGGGTCGATGCCCGCAGACCCACGATCGACCCGTTCTACTGGTCACGCTTCAAGCTGCTCCTCCAGAAGGACTGGGCACCGGGCGTCATCACCGGGCTCGACCGCTCGACCGACGCGATCCTCGATCTGCTCGGCAACCCCGAGGAGACCGGAACCTGGAAGCGACGCGGGCTCGTGATGGGCGACGTGCAGTCGGGGAAGACCGCCACGTATTCGGCGTTGATCTGCAAGGCCGCGGACGCGGGCTACCGCTTCGTGGTGCTGCTCACCGGCACGATCGAGAATCTCCGGCGTCAGACGCAGGAGCGACTCGACATCGGCTTCGTCGGGTTCGACAGCAGCGAGCAACTCAAGCGGAACGGCCGGAGTCTCCGCGTAGGTGTCGGCCTGCTGGACGGCACGCGACACGCGACCGTGTTCACTTCGAGCGCCGCGGATTTCCGCGTGGCGACGCTGGAGGCGCTGGGCCTCAGCCTCGACGCGCTGAGGGAGCCCGCGCTCGTGGTCATCAAGAAGCACACGCGGATACTCAAGAACCTCCGCGACTGGATACAGAACTACAACATGGGTGCGCAGAGCGGGGGGATCGACATCCCGATGCTCATGATCGATGACGAGGCCGACAACGCGTCGATCAACACAAACGACGAGGGGCAGGATCCGACCGCCGTCAACGCCGGGATCCGGGAGCTCCTGAAGCTGTTCCGGCGGACCACCTACGTCGGCTTCACCGCAACCCCGTTCGCCAACATCTTCGTCAACCCCGAGACCGAGAAAGAGATGCTCGGCGACGACCTTTTCCCGCACGACTTCATCTATGCGCTGGAAGCGGCCAGCAACTACTTCGGACCCCGGCGCGTATTCCTCGACGACGTCGGCGGTGCGCTGCATCTGCGCGAGATCACCGATGTCGAGGAGGCCCTTCCAAGTAGCCACCGATCCGACGCCCAGGTGGCGTCTCTGCCGCCGTCCCTGATCGAGGCGTTGTGCGCCTTCCTCGTCGCGAACGCGATCCGCGACCTGCGCGGCGATCAGAAGACGCACAGATCCATGCTCGTCAACGTCAGCCACTTCACCCGCGTGCAGGACCAGGTCGAGACCCTCCTGCACGACGAGCTCGAACGCTTCAAGAATGCCATCCGGAGCTTCGGCGCGCTGCCGCCGGACAAGGCGCTCGAGGATCCGTGTCTGCTCGCCCTCTTCCGAGTCTGGGAACGCGAGTTCACGCAGGCGGGGTTCGACTGGGCCTCGATCCAGACCGCCTTGCACGACGCCGTTCTCCCCATCACGACAAAGGCTGTGAACCAGCGGACGGGGCCACGTGCGCTTGACTACCGGGCGCACCGGGAGACCGGGCTGCGGGTGATCGCGGTCGGAGGCAACAGCCTCTCGCGCGGGCTGACGCTCGAAGGCCTCATGGTCAGCTACTTCCGCAGGACCACGAAGATGTACGACACGCTGCTGCAGATGGGCCGCTGGTTCGGCTATCGCCCCGGCTACCAGGACCTGTGTCGCGTCTGGATACCCGTTAGCACGATGGACTGGTATGGCCACATCGCAGACGCGACCGACGAACTCCGGGATGAGCTTCGACGGATGTACCGCCTCAATCGGACGCCGAAGGACTTCGGTCTGGCAGTTCGCGCCCACCCGGACGCGCTTCTCGTCACTGCACGGAACAAGATGCGCACGGCGAAGGAGGTCACCTGGACCATCTCCCTGAGCACGCAGTCGTTCGAGAGCGTGGAGCTGCCGACCTCGCCGCGCGAGCTGGAACGGAACTCCGACAGGGTCACAGCGTTCGTCGCGGGCCTGACGGCGCGAGTGGGGACCGGCGTGGTCGAGAAGGGCGTGCGTCTCATTCGCGGCGCGACGCGCCTCGAGGTGGCGACGCTCCTTCGGTCCTTCACTCTTCCGGTCACAGAGTTCCGGTTTCAGCCGGACAGAATCGCCGACCTCTTGGAGCGGATGGAGGGAGAGACCCTCGACGACTGGGACGTCGGCATCCCGGGAGGCGAAGGGACGGAGGTGCCGATCGGTGGACTGTCGGTGTCCCGCCAGAAGAGACGCGTGCTCCGACAGGAGCCCCCCGGCGTCTGGGTCGTCTCAGGCAAGAAGCGTCGCGTCGGTTCGCGTGGCGTCGAGCGAGCGGGTCTGTCCGATCCGGAGATCGCGGCCGCGGAGGCGGACGCACGCGAATTCGCCGATGCGAACGCCGCGAGGGAGGGTCTGCCACCACCGGCACGCATCAATGTGGCCGACCGGTTCTATCGCGCACGTCGCTCACGCCCCCTGCTACTCCTGCACGTGCTCCAGGGCGAACCAGAGGGGGATGCGAAGCTGCCGGAGTTGCGAAAGGACGCGTATCTGGTCGCGATCGGCCTGAGCTTCCCCGAGCTGAAAGGCACGGCCGCGCGCGAGGTGACATACAAGATCAACTTGGTGAAGGCGAAGGAGCTGCTGTTCGCCGGACTTGGCGAGCCCAGCGACGACGACGACTTCACCGAGGATGACCTGTGAGCTTCGAAGAGAAGTTCGCCCGGGCCGAGCTCAGCGGTCAGGACGGCGTCTTCGAGCGGATCGATGAGACGCATCCGGTGGGCATCTTCCTCGGGCTGGAGGGCAACCAGAGGGCGATCCTGGTCGTCTGTCCCAAGCGCCCACCTCAGCCGCCGTCCCTCGCGTCCATTGCAGTCGAGGTCCGGACCCGTCAGAGCGGAGAGTGGGCTCTCGTCCTGCGACTTGTGCGCCCGGAACTGAAGGGCCTCTTCACCCGGCTCGTCGAGGACCTCGACGGCGCGACCCGTCAGCGGCCTGATGACCCAGGCGACGTTGTCATCGCGCGCCTTGCCCGATGGCAGCGGCTCCTCTCCCGTGGCACGCCGAACGTCCTCGACGATGAGGCGCTGTGCGGCCTCTTGGGCGAGATCGAGTTCCTGCTCAGCGAAGCGATCCCTGCGGTCGGTCCGAGAGCCGCGGTGGCGGCGTGGCGGGGACCTTACGACTCGCCCAAGGACTTCGTCTTCAACAGCGCCGAGGTGGAGGTGAAGTCGGTCCACCGACAGCGGGATCGGCTGACCGTTTCCTCGTTGGAGCAGCTCACCGACGCGGGGCTCCCGCTCCACCTGTGGTGCCACGTCGTCGAGCTGACCCTCACCACGGCGGGAGATCCGAGCGGTGTACCAGCGCTTGTGAGTCGTGTACGCGCCGCCGTCTCGCAGGACGCGGAGGCGTCCGAGGGACTCGAACTGAGTCTCCGTGCGGCAGGCTGGGAGGACCGGATCGAGTACGAGACTCGCGGCGTCCGCTTCGGAGCGACGACTTGCTACGCGGTCGGCGCCGGATTCCCGCGGCTGCAGCGCGGCTCGGTCGCCGGCGCGATCGCCGGCTGCAAGTACGAACTCACAATCGATGAGTTGCGCCCGTTCAAGGTGGCGACGTGGCGCAGCGCGGAGGAGCGCGATGGCGGATGACCTTCACGAGTTCCTGACCGACCTCATGCACGAGGTGGCCGCGGCCGCCACAGCGACGGGCGCGCTGACGCGCACCGTACTGGTCGAGAACCTCGCGTCCCGACTGGTCGAGAGCGAGGAGCTTCAGGACTGGTCGCCATGCCATTTCGAGGGCCGCGGCTCGCGAAACCGGCTGCTCGAACTCGACGGCTACAGCACCGAGGAACTCGAACTCGACGGCACTCTCCAGGTCCTCGTCGTGGTCCAGCGGGATGGGGCGTCGGTCGAGACCCTCAGCACCGCGGACGTGACCTCGGCGTTCGGCCGCGCACTCGCATTCGTCACCGACGCGCGCGACGGTGTCCTTCACGAGGAGTTGGAGCCGAGCACTCCAGCCGCGGATCTCGCGCGCGCCATCTACGACGCGCGGGACGACGTTCGCACCATCCGGATTGTGGTCCTGTCGAACGGCTCTCTCGGTCCGCGGTTCCGCGAGGTCGGCCGCAGTGCGGTCGACTCGATCCGCGTGGAGCAGCACATCTGGGACCTCGCGCGCTTCCAGAAGCTCGCCGCCACCGGAGGCCACGAGCCCATCGAGCTCGATGTTGCAGCGCTCGCCCCCGGCGGACTCCCGGCGCTCTCCGCGGGGATTGGGAGCACGGACTACGGCGCGTATCTCTGCGTAGTCCCCGGGTCGTTCCTCGCCGACGTCTACGAGGAGTACGGCAGCCGGGTCCTCGAAGGGAACGTCCGCTCGTTCCTCAGCGCGCGCGGCAACGTCAACAAGGGACTGCGCACGACGATCCTCAGTCAGCCGGAGCGCTTCTTCGCGTTCAACAACGGGATCACTGCGACTGCGGCGCGGGTGGACCTCGCGCCGGACGGGCGGATCATCCGCATGCTCGACCTTCAGATCGTCAACGGCGGCCAGACGACCGCCTCGCTCTTCAACGCGCGGAAGAAGGACAAGGCGTCGCTCGACGGCATCTTCGTGCAGATGAAGCTCTCGGTCCTTCCCGCCGATCTCGCGCTCGCGATGGTCCCTGAGATCGCGAGGTACGCCAACACGCAGAACAAGGTGAGCGAGGCGGACCTCTTCGCCAACCACCCGTTCAATCGACGGATCGAGGAGATCTCCCGCAAGCAGTGGGCGCCGGCAAAGCCGGGTTCGAACCAGATGACCCGCTGGTTCTACGAGCGGGCGCGCGCCCAGTTCCAGACCGAGCAGATCAAGCTGACCGACTCCGGGAGGAAAGCGTTCCTCATCCAGAATCCGAAGGACCAGGTCATCACGAAGACGGACCTCGCGAAGTTCGAGAACACATGGCTGAAGCTGCCCCACATCGTCAGCGCGGGCGCGCAGAAGAACTTCCTGAAGTACGCCGAGCGCGTCGGCGGAGACGAGGGGGAGTACGAGAAGCACCCGGCTGAGTTCAACGAGAGGTGGTTCCGGCACGTCGTCGCGAAGGCCATCCTGTTCCACTCGACGGAGCGCATCGTGTCCGACGCCGCGTGGTACCAGAACGCATACCGGGCGAACGTCGTGACGTACGCTATCGCTCGACTCGCACTGCTGGTCGAGGAGAAGTTCCCCGGGCAGGTGCTGGACCTTGATCAGATCTGGAAGGCGCAGAGCTTGGCGGAGCCGATCGCGACGCAGCTCGAAGACATCGGCGAGATCGTCCTCGATGTGCTGATGTCGCCGCCCGTCGAGGGCGCGAACGTGACAGAGTGGGCCAAGAAGGAGATGTGCTGGAAGAAGGTGGCGGCCAGAGCGGCTCCTGTGGTCCCCGAGCTGCGGCAGTACCTGAAGGCGGCTGACGATGAGCGCGGCGACAGGCGGGACGCGCGCGGCGAGGAACGTGAGGAGGGAGTGATCAACCTGCTGACCGAGGCAGTGAAGCTCGGCGCGGGAGGCTTCTGGGCGCGGGCCGCGGCGTGGCCGGCGTCGAAGCTCGTGCTGTCGCGGCTGGAACTCGGCATTCTGAACACCGCGGCATCGCGAGGTCCGACGTGGGTTCCCTCGGATGCACAGGCGAAGCACCTGATGTCCGCGGCGAAGAAGCTGACGGACGAGGGGTTCGAGGGTGGGCGCCGTTGAGTTGCAGACGCCGAGTGGTCGTCAGGGTTGAGTGGTCACACCGCTTCGTGCCTGGCGCCGCACGGCGTCGTGGGGTATGTGGATCCCAGCGTCACTATGCCGAGAGAGCGCCGCCCGAGGCTTCCGCTGCGCTCCGTCGACTCCAGGAGTCCACCAGGCGCCACGTTGTCACGCTCGAAGCGTCGGCTCGCAGTCCCATCGGGTCCACCTCGTCGAGAACCTCCCTCGCCCACCTCGTCCACGCCGCGGTTACGAACTCGAGATCCAGCACGCCCACCCCACGGGCGACGCCGCCCTTGTGCCGCTGCGTGCCGTCGAGGACGACCTTGTACGTCGCCGACGTCACGAGTATCGGGAAGTGGAAGGTCCCGTCGGCGTGCGTCTCGAGGAAGTATGCACTTGCCGCAAGTATGGGCGGAGGCGTAGCGTAAAGCCCTGCCACTGCCTGACGTTGGGTGTAGAAGGGAGTTCGCTCGCCATGGGTCTACTGGAGACGTTCCGAGAGCAGATCGAGAATGAAACCGCCGCCATCACCACGGAGCGCGGGCTGACGAAGCGCGGCGACTCGCTGTTCTGGTGGTACTGCAAGCGAATCCTCGACTTGGAGGATGCCGAGGCCGATCAAATCTACTGTGACGGCTACAACGACTACGGCATCGACGCAATCCGCATCGACGACTCCGACGACACGGTCCACTTCTATAGCTTCAAGCACCCCGAGTCCATCGACAAGGCGCTAAAGGGAGAAGCCGTCGATAAGCTGTTGCAGGGGTTGTCGCTCCTAATCAATAACAAGCTCACAGGGGCGAACGCGAACGAGTCGCTGCTCAAGCGCGCATCAGAGATCAAGCTGAGCGTTCCGCGTGGGTACCAGATCCACTTCGTCACCAGCGGGAAGGGGCAGGGCGGCGACGTGGCCGTGAAGCTCGATAACTTCATCGAGCAGCTTCAGGCCCCTAGCGAGGACTTCTGCAGGTGGTACGTTGAGGACATCAAGACACTGCAGTCGATGTTCTACACAAGGACGGCCCCTAGCGTGAAGCAGGCGTTCGTTTTCGCGCTCGACATGACTCCGTATCAGGTTCGGGCCGGCCAGCATGAGTGTCACATGTTTGTCTGCCCGGCTGGCCTGCTGGCTGGGTTGTACGAGACTCATCGCGAGGCCCTGCTCCAACAGAACATCCGAGTGACGCAAGGAGACAAGGCCACCAACGGCCGCATCTACGCGACGGCAACAACGGAAGCAGAGTCGATCAACTTCCTGCACTACAACAACGGCATTGTCTTCCTTGCCGAGGAGGCCCGGTACGACCCGTTCAGCAAGAAGCTGACGGTGTCCGGGTTCCAAGTCGTGAACGGTGGGCAGACGATCCGTATGCTCGCGAGGGCACATGACGCGGCAAAGCTGCGCGGCGATGTGCAAGTGGCGGTTCGAGTCATCACCTCCGCCCACGATAAGGAGTTTGCGTGCAACGTGACGGTGAACCTGAACAACCAGAACCCCATGGAGCCGAGCTTCCTTCGATCCAACGATCCGCAGGTTGTCCAGCTGGCGTACGCGATGGCGAGCCGTGGTTGGTACTTGGAGCGCCGCGAGAATGAGCTGAAGACGATGTCGCCGGCGGATCGAGCCGCGCTGGAAAAGCAGTTCGGCGCTCCGGTCGAGGCGAAGACGGTAAGGCTGCGAACGGGCATGCAGGCATACGTTTCCACATACATGGAGGACCCGGAGCTAGCCAAGGCGTACACGAAGAAGATGTTCGTCGACGCTAGTGATGGAGGCCAATTCGAGGCGGTGTTCTCGAAGGATCTATCAGCGGAGAAGGTGATCGAGGCAAATCGCCTCCTCGCGGCTGTTGGGGCTTACGTCGAGCTCTTCCTCAAGCACAAGAGGAAGCGGGATCCGGCGAAGTACGAGGCGATGCTTGGGACTAGCCTGTACGCGAAGCACAAGGATCTCGTGGACATCGTGATCCCGCCCAGCACGGTCTTTCTGTGTGCGGTGGTCTATGCCAAGCACGTGCGCATCGGCCGGCAGAAGCTCGAAGACCTCCTCCGAGCGCTGGAGGCGGGAGACCACTCGCCGCTGAATGCCTGCATCGAGACGATCATCGACGCTCGCCTGGGGATCGCCGGCGAGAGCCGATCTTGGCCTACGTTGCTCAAGAGCAAGATCCTGTTCCAGACCGTTCTGAAGCAACTAGAAGCGGGCGCCGCCAAGGAAGCGAAGGGTGTCTAACGCATCGACTTCCGTCCCTGCGGCGTCTCCGGTGGCGTGTTGACCGCCGCCCGGCGGATGTGTCGAGAGCGGGCCGGCACGGTGGGGGCTGGCTCGGCGGGGACCGCCGGGCGACGTCCGCGTAGTTCGGATGTCCGCGTAGCTGCACTACCGCTGCACTACGTCAGGGGCTTCGTGCATCCAGTGCAGCCAGTGCAGTTCGACGCACGCGTAACCACTTGGCCTGTAACGACCTAGAGTTCATTCGGGAGCAAGAGGCCGGAGGTTCAAATCCTCTCGCCCCGACCAACACGTAACCAACGCGCGGAGCGCGAGTTACGACGATCCGAAGGACTGCGGAATCGACCCCTGAAATCTGCCCGATTCCGGTGGAGGAGCGCATGGAGGAGCGCATCGCATCGCGCGGGCCGCGCAGCGTGCCGTCGCGGCACGCACTCGGTTGACCGTGGAGCGCGTCGCCCGCGGCCGAGCGCCGACCCGTCGTCCTTCGTTCCTTCCGGTCGGCGCGCCACAGGGATCGCCGACGCGCCGCGACGACGATTCGCGTCGCTCGCTCTCCGTCGTGCGCTGCGAGAATCCGGTCTTCGCCTGAACCATCCACCCCGACGTCTCGGCTCCTTCAGTAGCACATGAGTTCGCAGGCTCCCGTCCCGATCGAGCAGCTCCTCGCTCACCGCGAGTGGGTTCGCCGCGTGGCACGCGCGATGGTCCGGGACGAGAACGACGCGGACGACCTCGAGCAGGGCCTGTGGCTGGACGCGCTGCAGCACCCGCCTCGCACCGCGCGGTCCCCGCGAGGTTGGCTGTTCACGGCGCTCCGGCGGGACCGCACCAACGCGCGTCGTTCCGAGGCGAGCCGCACCGCGCGCGAGCACGCGACGGCGCGGGCGGAGGCAGCCCCTTCGGCTGATGAGATGGTCGCCAGGGCGGACGCGCTCAAGCGGGTCGTCGTCGCGGTCATGGATCTCTCCGAGCCCTACAGGTCCGCAATCCTGTACCGCTACTTCGAGGATCTGCCGCCGGCTGCGATCGCTGAGCGTCTGGGCGTCCCGGTAGAGACAGTGCGGACCCGCCTGAAGCGGGCCCTCGCGCAACTGCGCGAGCGCTTCGACGCCGAGCACGAAGGGGACCGCGAGACGTGGCGCATCGCGATGCTGCCGTTGCTGCGCCGGTCGCTCGACACGTCCGCGCCCCGCGCTCCGGTCACAGCGAGCACTACGGCGTCCATCCTCGGAGGGGTGCTCATGGCGAAGAAGGTGGTCGTTGCGTGCGTGATCCTCGTGCTCCTCCTCATCGGCGGGTGGTTCGCGACGGCCCGGTTCGCGTCGACGACCAATCCGACCACCCAACTCGCGCCTGCGACGTCGCCCGTCGCGGGGAAGCGCCACGATCGTGCGCAGGACGAGGGGAAGGCCGACGCCGCGGAGGCCGCCGCGAAGTCGGTGACGGAAGCCAGTCTTGGTGCGGTCGTCGTCGACGTGCGAACAGGTGCGGGTGAAGCCCTCTCCGGTGTTCGGGTCGAGGCCTATCGTGCGGGTGACTTCGGGGTCATGTCCGACAGCTGGGTCGTCGCGCCCTTCTATCGCGATGCACGGACTCCGGCCGCTTCGGCGGTCACGGACGCCGAAGGCCGCGCCCGCCTGCCGCGGCTATCCGCAGGGAAGTGCGTAGTCGTCGCGGTCAAGGCGGGACGCGCGAAGGCGGGCAGACGTGTTGAGGTCCACTCCGGCGGCGCACCCGATCCGCTCGAGCTCCGCCTCGATGCCGGCCTCGCGCTCGCAGGTCGCGTGCTGGACCGAGACGGTGCTCCCGTCGCCGGAGCGCGTCTACTCGCCACCGAGATAGAGCAGTTGCTCGCGGTCGATGGCGCGGTTCTGCAGCCATCCGCTGTCAGCGATGCACAAGGGCGCTTCCTCCTCGACGGCCTCTCGACGGGCGAGCGCGCGATCTGGGTGGCGAAGGCGGCTGGCCTGCCGGGCTGCGCGGGCAGAGTGCGTGTGCCGTTCGCCGGGGAGTACGAGATACGCCTCGACGGGAACCGCGTTGCGGGTCGGATCACCGAAGAGCCGGGCGGTGCGCCGGTCGGTGACGCTCGCGTCCGCGCGTACTGCACGACCATAAGCGGAGACCGCATCGGAACGTGGATCGCCGAGTCGACGAGCGCCGCCGACGGGCGATACGAGCTCGACACCGTGTTCCGCGCGGGCGTGCTGAAGATCGTGGCGGAGAAGCCGGGCTACGTGGTCGCGCACAGTCCGACCGACGAGCAGTCGACGTACATGCGATTCGACGCGACCGGCCGCGCTTCGTGCGACATCGTGCTTCGCCGCGGTGCGCGGCTCGTGGGCGTCGTGAAGGGGCCCGACGGTCCGGTCGTCGGTGCGCAGGTCTCCGTCTGCTGGAAGGGGGCGACGCTGGTGACGCAGGCGCGGACGACGACCGACGACAGCGGACGCTACGAGTCCGCCGTGCCGGAAGGTCCGGTTGTCGTGTTCGCGAGATCGGCCGGGCTGTTTCAGGAAGGCGTCGCGACTGACTGGATGCAGCGTCTGATCAACGGCGAGTCTCCGGACGGAGCCGTGCAGGCGCCCGCATCAGGAGAGGTCAGGTTCGACATCGACCTGCGCCGCGGCGCGGTCGTCGAGGGGACCGTAACAACCTCGGAGGGAGTCGCAGTCGCGGCCGCGGTGGTCAAGGCGAGTTGGCTGTCGGAAGACTCGACCGATGCGACCGGCCGCTTTCGTGTGACAGGTGTGGTGCCGGGAGGGGCAGTCAGTCTCGAGGTCACGAAGGACGGCTTCGTCACTGCGACCGAGCCGGTGACGTTGAAGGATGTCGCGACTCCGATCGACGTGCGGATCCAACTTCGCCCGGCTCCGCACGTGATCGGTCGCGTGACGACCCCGGACGGAGCTCCTGCCGAAGGCGCGTACGTTCAGGTGGTGACCCGTGCGGACCTCGACAAGTACCGGTACTCCGACCTCTGGACGTACGCGCCGCGCCGTACGGTGTCCGCCGACGGCAGCTACGACGTCCCGCTCGCCGTCGACGAGGCAGCGGTAGTCGTCCGCGCAGGTGGCCCTGGCTGGCAGACAGTCACTACGCGCGACGTCAACCTCGTGCGCGGTGAGAAGTCGTGCGTCGTCGACGTCGTGCTGACCCGCGGCGGGACGATCGAAGGCCGCGTGGTCGCCGCGAGCGATGGACAGGCGATCGCGGGGGCGCTCGTCCGCGTCGCGAAGGAGCCAGAGAGCTCGCTGCCAACTCGAACAGAGATCCCAGCGGTCGCCGCCGTCTCGGACACGAAGGGCCAGTTCCGTGTCGACGGCGCTCCTCCAGGGACGACGATCGTCAGCGTGGAGGCGGAGGGCTTCATCACTGCGAGTTCCAGAGTCAGCGTTCCATCGACGGCTCCGATCGTTGTGAACCTCTCTCCCGGACTCGAGGTCAGCGGCCGCATCGAACTTGCGGATGGAAGTCCTGTGGAAGGCGTCGGCGTGGTCCTGTCGCGCAGTAACGCCCCGGCCGGTGCAGACAACTGGCACGGCGCACCGGAGACCGGCGCGGACGGGATTTTCCGCCTGCGCGGTCTCGCGCCCGGGACGTACGTCCTCAGTGCGACGGGTGGATTCTCACGCGGCAACATTCGTCGGAAGACTGTCGAGGGAGTCGTTGCCGGGACGAACGATCTGCACGTCGTCGTGCAGTCGGGCGGTGTGATCGCGGGTCGCCTGCGAGGCGCTGATGGTCGGCCGGTCCGGGGCGCGCGGATCATCGCTCATCCGCCAACTGGAACGACCGGTGGTCAGGGGGAGACCGGCGTCGATGGCTCGTTCCGCGTGTTGGGACTCGACGACGGACCGTACTCGGTGACTGCGCAACCGCCGCAACCGGAGTACAACGGCGCGATCGCCTGGGGCGTTGCCTACCTCGGCATCCGTCGGGACGGAGTCAACGTGGGCACCGAGGACCTCGACCTCGTGCTGCCCTTCGGCGAGAAGATCGACGGCGTGCTGCTTGGGGCCGATGGCGCCCCCCTCGCGGACGCATGGATCGCTGCGCGAGTGGCCGACGAGCGACGCGTCGATCCGTGGACGCGGGCGTCCTCCCTCCCCCTCGGGGCGAAGACGGACTCAGCCGGACGCTTCTCCATCACAGGCCTTGAGTCCGGACGATATCGCCTCGTCCAGATGCTCGGCGCCGACGTCGGGCGGGCAAAGCCGCTGGCACTGGATGGTGGTGAGGAGGTAGCGGCCGGGACATCGGGACTTCGGCTCGTCGCCGGCACGCTCCCGAAGATCACCGGCGTGGTCAGCGACGAGAGCGGCGTCGCCGTGGGCGGTGCGAGCGTCGTCGCGACGCAGGTCGATGGGGCTGGACGACTTACCACTACGACGACCGCGGACGGCGCGTTCGCGGTGGACGGCGCTGCGCGCGGCGCCACATACGCCCTCGTCGTTCGCAAGGTCGGGTTCGCGCCAACGCGCATCGGAAGTGCCGCCGCAGGATCGGCCGGAATGCAGATTCGGCTCTCACGCGGGGTCTCGGCTGGCGGGCGCGTCGTCGACGCGTCGGGGAACCCGCTCGCGAACGTGCAGTTGCAGCTCACCGACGAGGTCGTAGGAGATCCGTACTCCGCAAAGACCGATGCGGACGGACGCTTCACGGTCGAGCACCTGGGCGCGGGAACGTACCGCGTTGAGGCGCTGTTCCCGACGCCCGGCAAGCCGTGCGTGGTGCGTCAGTGCGGTTCGCTGCGTGGCGGGGACTCGAACGCGCAGCTCCGCATGTCGGAGTAGACGCACTCGTCACACAACGCGCGGCGCTTCGAACTCCAGCGCCATCACCGTCGCCCGCCGCCGCCCGCTGATCGCCGCCGCGTAGATCTGCGTCGTCGCGAGCTCGGCGTGCCCGAGCTGCTGCTGCAGGTCGGTGACCGCGCCGCCGTGCTGGAGGTAGTGGGTCGCGAAGGAGTGCCTCAGCGCGTGCGGCGTGAGCCCCTCGCGCCCGTCGAGCCCCGCGGCCTTCAGCGCGAGGACCCATGAGCGCCGGATCTCGACGAAGGGCGTCCCGTGCCGTGAGAGGAAGACGTGCTCCGCCGGAGCGAGCTTCTTGTCCTCCTCGCGGAGCTTCTCCTCGCGCGACGCTTTGAGCCGCTTGAGCTCCGCGGCGACCGCCGGGTGCATGTCGATCCAGTCCGCGTTGCCGACCTTCGGGCGGTAGAGCGCGATCTTCCCGCTCTCGAAGTCGATGTCCGACCAGCGCAGCCGGGTCAGCTCGCCCTTGCGCGCGCCGGTGTACGCGGCGGTCACCACGAACGGCCGGAAGTGCTCGGGGCACTTCGCGATGAGCGTCCCGAGTTCCTCCTTCGTCAGGTAGCGGCGCTGGCGACGGACCTCGCGGAGCTTCTTCATCCCGGCGATTGGGTTCTTGTCGAGGTGCCCGTCGAGGACCGACTCGTTGAGGATCCGGCACATCGCCGCGTGGTCGGCGTTGATCGTCCGCGGGCTGATCGGCTTCACGGGGCCGCCGAGCGAGTTCCGGTGGCCCGCGCGCCACGCGCGGTAGTCGAGGAGCATCGCGGGCGTGATCTCGTCGAGCCGCACGGCGCGGCGTCCGCCCTTGGGTCCGAAGAACTCCTTCCACGCGCGCAGCGCGGCGTGCTGCACGCCCATCGCGCCGTCGGAGAGGACGGCGGCGAACCGCCGCTCGATGACGTCCTCGGCGTAGCCGACGAACGTCGGAACCTCGCGCGGTCGCGCGGCGGCGGCGACCTCGGCGTCCTGCTGCACCGCCTCCTGAATCGTCGGCGGCACCTCGTACGCGCGCGAGATCACGCGGCGCTCGAGCTCCGCGAGGAAGTCCTTCGCCTCCTTCTCCGACTCGAAGGAACGCGACATCCGTCGGCGTTCCACCTGGCAGACCCACGTCGCCCGCCACGTCCGTCGCCCCGACGGCCACTTGCGGGTCGTCACGCGCCCGAACCTGCGGCGGCGCTTCGTGCGCCCGGGCTTCTCCGGGGCGCTCTTCTCGATTGGCTGCACCACGTCGTCGTCTCCGCGTGGGACCCCGACCAGCCGGAGCCCGTGCGCGGGCGATGGACGCTCTTGCGTCGGAGCACCTCCAGTTCGTTCAGCCGACACGGGCGGGAGGGTGGAGAGCGTCACGACGAGCTCCCGAGAAGGCGCTTGACTCGTCCCGCGGGGGTCGCCTTCCGTGTCCTGCGGTCGAGGAACGCGCGGACGTCCTCAGGCCGGAACCGGACGACGCGCGACGCGACCGCGATGCCGGGAAGATCGCCGCGGTCGGCTAGGCGGTAGACGGTCGCGGGGTCGATCGACATGTACGCGGCGACCGTCGCAGCATCGACGAGCGGCTCGCCGAAGGGCACGACCGGCGCCGCAGTCGCGAGGCGTGGCGCGGAGTCGTTCACAGCGCGCCCTCGAAGTCCGTGAGGAACGTGCCGAGCCCGTCCCCGAACGCGTCGCTCGGGTCCACCGGCGCCGGCGCGACCGCCTGCGGCTCGGCGTCATCGGCGACGAGCCGGTACTGGGCCGCCTTCGTGTTCGCGTTGCGTCCCGAGCAGATCCGGTACGCGCCGAAGTGCCGGTCGCGGGCCGCCGAGAGCGCGCGCCCCAGCCGGATGAGCCGCGAGCGTTCGGACTTGTCGCCGACGACGCTGCCAAGCAGGTCACGTTCGCTCGCGAGGCGGAGGAGATCGGCCGTCGCGACCCACGCGTCGCCGTGCAGCGCCCACCACGCCGTCACGAGCTCCCGCCACGCCTGTCCATCGGCGTCCGCCTCCTCGTAGAGCTTCTCCGTGTCATCGAGGAAGCCGGGGACGCCTGCGTGCCCGAGTATCCCCCCGACCACCTCGGCCCAGCTCTCGAACGAGCCGAGCGGCTTCGTCCCCGCGGGCCGCCCCGCGGCGAGCCAGCTCTGGACGAGCACCAGGACCGCGTGGACGAGTGCGGCGCGATTCGTCCGCACCCAGTCGCGCAGCGGCGTGTGCTTGAAGACGATCCGCTTCCACGGACGATCCTGCTTCGCGTCGATCCGCACCCGGACACAGCGCCGCGCGATCTCCAGGGAGAGATGCGGGTTGTTCGCGGTGACGAGCCAGGTCGCGCGGTTCGGGAAGTCGACCATCCGGGTCTGGCCGAGGAGCCGGTCGGACCAGGTCTCGGCGGTGAGCGCAGACGCGAGCTGCGCCGAGTCGAGCCCGTCCTTCACGTTGTCGAGGAGGATGAGCGGCTGGGCGCGCGCGAGGATCGAGGTGATCTTCTTCCGCGCCTCGTCCTCGTCCGGCGTGATCGTCGTCGGGTCGCACGGGCGGCCGAGCGCGACGATCGCGATGACGTCGGCGAGGAGGCCCTTCCCGGTGCCGGGCGTCGGCGCCTCGAGGAGGTGCAGCGGCGTGCAGCCCGCGACCATCCTCCGGACGAAGGGCAGGACGAGCGCCGCGACGGCGTGCGCCCGGTCCGACTCCGCGGCGAAGGGAAAGTCCACAAGGAGGTCGTCGAAGAGCAGCGCACGGGCCGCGCGCACGTCCTCCTCGCTCGGACGCTCGGGCACGGCGGGAATCTCGAAGCCGGGCGCGAGGTGGAGCCAGAGCCGCGCGTCGCGGTGGTAGCCGGGCGTCGAGACGAGTCGTCCCTCGGCGTCGAAGACGGGCGTCTTCACCACGGCGTCAAGGGGCGGGAGGTCCTCGTCGGGGTTGACGAGCATGTCGCGGGCGACGTCCCGCGGCGGCGTCGCGTCGAGGACCGCCTCGGGCGTGACGCGCACCCAGTTCGCCACGCGGACGAGGTGTCCGTACATCGCCGTCTCCTCGACGATCTCGATGCGCGGCCCGTCCTCCGCCCGGGCCAGCCGCGCGAGGACCCCGGCGCGCTCGAAGAGGGAGGGGCGCGTGTTCGTGGCGTGGACGGCCTTCCAGGCGTCGGCGAGGATGTCGCGGAGCTGACGGCCGTTCACCCGCACGCGCGGTCGCGCCGGACCGGACGGCGCGGCGGGCGCGGGCCGACCCGCCGGGAACGCGACGCCCGAGAGATCCGCGACCTTCGCGCACGCGGCGCGGAAGTCCGCGACGCCGCCGTGGGAGACGAGGAAGTCGAAGGCCGAGATCGTCTTCCCGGTGATGTGCGAGTGGAACGCGCCGCGCTCCGCCTGGCCGGTCCCGTCGGCGACGCCGGCCGAGGGGTGCTGATCGCCCGACGCGGACGCCGGGTCGCGGCACTCCAGCCAGCCGGCGCCGGACGTCTTCCCGGTCAGCCACGGGCCGTACACGGCGTCGAGGGAGAGCGCCGCGAGCGCCTCCTTCCGCCACGCGGCCCACACCGGATCGCCGTCGCCGGTCGTCGGGGGCGTCGTCGTCGGGACCTCCGCGTCGTTCCCCGTGGGGCGCGCCGTGGGCGCCACGGTGGCGGCGAGCTCGGCTAGGACGCGGTCCACGTCCTCCTCGCGGACGGCCGCGAACGTGGGCCGGTACGGGGCGAGCGCACCGTCGTCGGCGACCTCGTAGAAGAGGTTCGCGCCCTCCGCGGCCTCGCGCCACCAGGGGAGCCAGACGAGATTCCCGTAGCCCTTCTTCGCGAGCTTCGCCTGCTTCGGGAAGCACTCGATGCCGCGCGCGGACGCGACGTCGCCGAAGCCCGCCCCGTCGGCGAGCGGAGCGTCCTTCGGCGCCATCGCGCGGCCGAGCGCCTGCGCTTTCGCGGCGGCGATCGGCGGGTCGAAGAACGCCCACACGTGCCAGCCGTGACCGCCGCCCGACCGCTCCAGGTAGCAGGGCAGCGCCGCCTTCGCGAAGTCGGCCATCGCGGCGCGCGCGGCGGCGAGCGGGTCGGCGAGCGCCTCGGCGTGGCCCGTCCCGTCGAAGTCGAGGCAGACCCACTTCGTGAGATCGCCCTCGCCGGGGCAGTAGCTCCCGATGCGGAAGCGGCCCTTCTCTACGGTGTGGCCGCGGCGGTTCTTGTACTCGACGACGGCCTTCGGCGCTTCCTCGCCGAGTACGTGAGCGACGAGGAGCGCGTCGAGGAGGTCGCCTCCCGTCGCCGGGCAGGGCTTGTCCCAGGGCGCGCGGAACGCGACGACGTCCGTGCGGTTGAGGAACCACCGCCGGAAGATCTCGACCGCCTCGGCGCCCGCGGGGCGGAGTGTGTCGAGTGCCGGTGCGTCCGTCACAGCGTCCCCTCTTCCGGCGGGAAGCTGAGGACCGAGAGGAAGGTCTTCCGCCGCTCGACCTGTTCCTTCGCAGCGCAGTTCCTGAGACCCCAGCGGTCCCCGATGACGACGGCCGTCTCCTGCGCGCGCGTGACCGCCGTGTAGAAGAGGTTCCGGTGGTGCATGAACGAGTGCGCCTTGTGGACGATCACCACCGCGCACGGGAACTCGCTGCCCTGCGCCTTGTGGATCGTGAGGGCGTAGGCGAGCTGGAGGTCCGCCGCGTGGCCGCGGTCCGCGCGGATCTGGACCAGGCCTCCCTCGAACTCGACGACGAGGTCGCCCTTCTGCGGACCGACCTCGACGACGAAGCCGATCGCCCCGTTCATGACGCCGAGCTCGTAGTTGTTCCGCGTCTGGATGACCTTGTCATGGACGAGGAGTTCGGGCCGGCGTCCCTCGGGGACCTCCGGCGCATCAACGCCCCAGAGCTTCTTCTGGAGGAGCCGCTGCAGCAGCACGTTCAGGTCGCGGACACCGAGCGGGCCCTTCTTCTGCGGCGTGAGGAGTTGCACGTCGGAGAGAAGGTCGAAGCGGAGGCGCTCCGCGAGGCGCTCGCGGTAGAGCTCGACGAGGAACCGCTGCACGTCGAGGGGGTCGGTGAACTGGTCGACGAGGTACCAGGGGCGGCGGCCGTCCTCCTCCGCGGGCGCCGTCTTCCGCACCTCGCCGGCGAGAACCGCGATCGAGTTCATCTTGAGAGCGCCCGCCTGCCTCACGATCTCGTCGAGGACGACCGTCGGCAGCGGGCGTCGCTCGATCAGGTCGCGGAGCACGTTTCCGGGTCCGACCGGCGGGAGCTGGTTGTGGTCGCCGACGAGGACGAGCGCCGTGCGGCCGAGCCGGAGCGCGTCGTAGAGGTGCCACGCGAGCGGCACGTCGAGCATCGAGACCTCGTCGATGATCACGACGTCGGCGTCGAGGGGCTCGTCGTGGTTCCGCTTGAAGTCGTCGCCGTTGAACTCGAGGAGGCGATGGATCGTGACGGCGTCCCGCCCGACGACCTGCTCGAGCCGCTTCGCGGCCTTCCCGGTCGGAGCCGCGAGGACCACCGACAGCCCGCGCCGCTCGCAGGCGCGCGCGATCGCGGCGATCGTGTACGTCTTCCCGCTCCCCGCGCCGCCGGAGATCAGCGTCTGCGCGTGGGACAGCGCCGTCCGGACGGCGGACCGCTGGCCGTCGAGGAGGTCCGGTGCGACGCGGTCGATCAGGAGGTTGAGGTTCTCGCCCGGTCCGAAGTGGGGGTTCGGCGACGATCCGAGCGCAACCCACGCGGCGAGGTCGCGCTCCATCGCGTAGAGCCGGGGCCGGGCGACGAGGAATCGCCCGCCGATCGAGACGCAGGCGAGCCGGTTCTTCGAGAGGAGTTCCTCCAGCGCGGCCTCGATCCGGGTCCGGCTGTCGAGCGTGTCGAGGACGAGGAGGTCGTTCGCCGCCTCGACGAGCACCTCGTAGTCGATCCAGCAGTCGCCGTCCTCGACGCGGGCGTCCACGCAGTGGGCGACGCCGGCCGTGAGGCGCGAGGGATGGTCCTTCGGCGTCCCGAGCTTCCGCGCGACGACGTCGACCCGCTTGAACCCGAAGCCCGGGATGGCGCCGACGATCACGTAGGGGTCGGCCTTCAGGATCGGGACGACGTTCTCGCCGTACGCGTCGACGAGGGTCGTCACCTGGTGGTAGGTGAGCCCGTAGGCCGAGAGCCACGTGAGGGCGGCGTTCACAGTGCGCGTCCGTGCCCACTCGGTGCGGAGGATCTCGACGTTCTCGAAGGGGACGCCCGCGACCTCGGCAACCTCCTCGGGATACTCGTCGAGCGCGCGCTCGAAGTCCGCGCCGAACGCCTCGGCGATCCGCCGCGCCTTCACGGGCCCGATGCCTGGGAGGTCGGGGTGGTTCGCGAGGTAGAGGGCGAGGCCGTCCGTGTCCGGCGCGAGGTCGTGGAGCAGCGACGTCGCCTTGAACTGCCGCCCGTACTTCGGGTGGCGCTCCCAGGAACCGGTGAGGACGACCGGCTGGTGCTCCCGCACGACGACCTCGCCGGCGAAGGAGAGCACCGTGCCGTCGGCGGCCCTGAGCCGCCCCGCCGAGAACTTCGGGCTCGCGAAGAACACCGTCGCGACGACGCCGCGGACGGTCGTCGTCTCGCCCGGCGCCTGCGCCTTCACGCGTGCGCGGCTCGTCGCCATGGTCGCCCCTCTCATCCGGACACGGTCCTTCGGTGGTAGTGCGTGAGGAGGCCCTCGACGTAGCGGCACGCGATCTGGCGGTCGCTGCAGAAGAAGACCGGCACGCGGTGGTCGAGGACGATCGAGAGCGTGGCGCCGAAGACCGATCGCGGGTCGGCGCCCGAGCGGTAGCGGTGCTGGAGGAGGTCCTCCATCGAGGCCTCGACGATCACGCAGGCGAAGTCGTAGGCGGCGAGTCGGCGGAGCTCGCGGGCGAAGCGCTCCCGCGCGTGGATCGCGGTCGCGACGAAGTCCTCCAGCGACTTCCGCTCGATCGCCACTTCCGTCTCCTTCCCCGCGAGGGAGTAGTCGCCGGCGGGGAGGGCCCTGCGCACCGTCGTCACCCGGGAGGGGTCGAAGCCGTAAGGCTCCTGCTCCCGGGTGTCGATGGCGATGACGGGGAGAGTTCCCGAGAGTCCCTCCATGTCAGAACGGGGCGAGCGCGTCGCCCGCCGCGGCGTCGTAGCCCTGGCCGGACGCCGGCGTCGCTCCGTCGACGACGATCCGGCGGTTGAAGTAGACGTTCGTGTTCTCGCCCTTCGTCCGCTTGGTCACCTCGAGCTTCACGTCGAGGATCTCGTTCATGCGGGTCGGGAGGTCCGAGGCCTTGGCGAGGTCGAGGCCGCAGACATGCAGGTCGTTCTTCAGCCACTTCAGGTTCTCGCGCGTGGCGAGGACGTTATGGCGGAAGAGGACGCGGCCCTCGCAGCGCGGCGCGAGGATCTTCAGCTCCCAGCGGAGCATCGGGTTCCCGCTCGTCTTCGCGTTGACGAGCGCGACCTTCTCGACGTTCACCTGGTACTTGCCGTCGGGAACCTCCTCGAACGCGCGCTCCTCGATCGGCTGCTCGGCGAACTCGTCGTCGAACTGCGTGAGGTCGATCGGCTGGCCGGGCTGGACGTGGCCGTTGCTGGACTCGTGCATGGTGTCGTTCTCCTTCGTGGGGGTGAGGGGATCGTTTGTGTCGGCGTCACTTCGCGGCGGCGGGGCGCTGACGCGCCGCGGCGGGCGGGCTCGCGGTCGTCGCCGGCGCGGAGACCGGAGTCGGGGACGCGGCGACCGGCGCCGAGGAGGCGGGCGCCGCAGTCGGTGCGGGCGCGGGAGCGGCGGACTGCGGCGCCGGGCGCGCGACGGTCGCGCCGGCGAAGGCGTCGAGGAACCGGCGGTAGTCGAGGTCGATCGTCTCGGGGAGACGCCCCGTGCGGTCGCCCGCCTCGTAGGAGGCCGACGGCTTCGTACGCATGACGCGGCGCGCGACCTGCTTCCCGTCGGCGCCGGGCGAGATGTCGAGATCGCAGAAGAGGACCATGTCGGCCATCCCGAGGACGACCTTCCGCGCCTTGTCGGGGAGCGTCGGGACGACGCGCATGACCTTCCCGGTGCGCGTCTCGAACTCACGCTCCTGGGCGTGGCTGATCAGGAAGAGCCCGTAGGGCAGGAGCGCGAGCTTGTTCAGCACGCGGTAGAACTCGTTCGTGATGAGGGCGTAGCCCTTGCCGTAGGCGAGGTCCGACTCGTGCTCCACCTTGTGCTTCGCGCAGACGTAGTCCGCGCACATGCGGTAGGCGTTGTCGATCGTGTCGATGACGATCGTCTTGAAGGGGTGGTTCCCGCCCGCGATCTCGCCGCAGGCCGCGAGGAGCTGCTCCCACGTCGAGATGGGCGCCTGGAACGTCTCCAGGTTGTTGAGCCCCGCCTCGGTCGCGAGGAAGAGCGCGCCCTCGGCGTGGCTGCACCAGGTCGTCTTCCCGATCTTCGTCGGGCCGTAGACGAGGACGGTCAGGTCGGAGAGCGCGTTGCGCGGCGGGGTCTTCGTGGTCGGAAGCATGAGGGTCTCCTTCAGGTGGTTGCTCGTGTTCAGGACTGCGGCTCGCACGCTGCGCCCTCACAGCCCGAGGGCTCGGGGAGCTTCTCGACGGCCTGTCCGCAGGCGGTGCAGACGCGGACGGCGGGCCCCGCGGGGACGGTCGTGGCGTGCTCGCACATCAGAAGGGCACTGCCTCGGCCGCTGCGTCGGCGCGCAGCTCCTGGTGCGGCGCGATCTTCTCGTAGAAGTTCTCCGCCACCGTGGTGCTGCCGCCCGAGCGGCAGAGCGGCAGGTACGGGCAGGGACGCCCGTACTGAAAGCACTGGCTCGTGTTCTGGTAGAAGACGCCGCGCCGGCGCGCGTCGAGGTAGGCCTGCGTCAGCTCCCACAGTTCTGCGCGCAGCGTGTCGAACTGCTCGCGCGAGACGAAGAGCCGCTCGCGGTGGAACATCGCGGGATCGGCGTACTTCTCGGCGAGACGGCGCTGGAACTCCTCGTCGCTCTCGGGCACGCGGCGCTGCGCCGAGGACTTCCCGGTCTTCGACTTCGCGATCAGCTCCGCGCGCCGCGCCTCGAACTCCGCCTCGCTCTCGCCGGCCGACTGCTGGAGTCGCGCCTTAACGAGCACGTTGTAGATGACGCCCGCGATGCGGATCCCCAGCGCCTGCTCGACGTAGTAGCTGTAGAGGACGATCTGGAAGTCGCCCCACAGGCGGTCGAGGTAGGTGCCGTCGAGGACAGACGCCGTCTTGTGCTCGAGGAGGAAGTGCTCCGCGCCGATCCGGACGATCCCGTCGACCTTCCCCGCGAGGACGAAGCTCCGGCTCGCGGCCCCCGTCGCGGGGTTCGTGATCTCGCCCTCGAAGGTCTTCTCCAGGGCGACAACCTCGAACTCCTCGGAGGGGTAGCGCGCGGCGTAGCCCCTGAGCATCGCGGTCGCGAGATGCCACGTCCGGCGCTCGTCCTCGTTCGCCGCGCGGTTCGCGCACGCGCGATCGACGACGTCGAGCGTCGCGGGGAGGTCGCGCGTCCGGTGCCAGACCTCCAGCGCCTCGTGAACGAGGGAGCCGAAGGCGAGGTTCCGGTCCCGCTCGATCGGGACGAGGTCGAGGATGTAGCGGTACTGCGCGGCCTTGCGGCAGTTCCGGAAGAGCGACCACATCGAGTACGTGCTGACGGCGCGATCCGTCATCGGCGCGCCTCGTCTCTGCGCGGCAGCGGCTCAGCGTCGTCCTCGTGGAGCTTCCGCTCCACGTCGAACGCGTCCTCGCCGATCGTCCGCAGGAAGAGCGCCGTCAGGACCTTGGCGATCGTCGCGCCGACCGCGTCGGTGGCATCGACGACGCAGAAGCGGCGCTTCTCGGAGACGCCGTAGCACGCGTCGAGCTGCGCCTGGGCCTGCCCGTGGACTCCCTCCGCCGCGATGCGCGCCAGGACGAGCGCGCTCTCGACGTCCTCGAGCGCCACGCACTTCTCGAACGTGAAGCGGTACACGGTGCGGGTCATCGGGTCCTCCCGTTGCGGGAGGTCGATGCCTCCCCTTGGTACATACCGGCGCGGCCGGCGAAACGTCGGCGGGCCCGGTCGGGGTCGAGTCCGGCGTCCGCGAGACGCCGGCGGATCTCGGCGATGCGGCCGTAGAGCGTGGCGCGCGGGGTGCCGGTGTCGCGCGCGACGTCGGTGATCGAGTCGCCCGCGAGGCGCGCGCAGAGGACGCGGAGATCCGGCGGGAGCGCGGCGAGCGCCTCGACGAGATCGAGCCCGAGGTCGAGGCGCTCGAAGGCGTCGCGCTCCGCCACGCCGACTCTCCGTCCCTGCTCCTGGTGGTCGAGCGTCTGCCAGACTTCCGCGCACGCGCCGTCCTCGTCCGCGACGTCGTCGTTCAGCGACGGGGCGTTGAGCCACCCGTCCCGGTGCGCGGCGCAGCGCGCGCCGACCAGCGTCGCCGTGCCGTGGCTCACCACACGCGCCACGAACGTCGGCAGCGTCGCGCGCGCCGGGTCGAACTTCGGCAGCCGCCGCAGCAGGTCGAGCATCAGCTCCTGCTCGAGGTCGTCGCGCTCGGACTCGCTGAAGCCCGCGGTCCGGATGAGGCGGCCCGCGGCCGCGCGGATGCGCGCCACGGCGTACGGGTCGATCCCCGCGTAGTCGTTTCTGATCGCCATCGGTCCTCCGGAGGGCCGACGGCGGGGTCACGTGCCTCGATCAGGACGCCCGGGATGTCCGGGGGTTCCTCCGAGGGGCCGACCCGCCAGGTCGTGTCCTCAGCCCGGAGGCGCGACACGAGGCGTCGCGCGCGCGACAACAGGCGTCGCGAGCCGCGGAACGCGGAGAATCTTCACGTGATCCAGGCGATCTCGCGGTCGGGGCGGTATGCGAGGACGAGGCCGATCGTCAGGGTTCCGTCTAGGTGGTTGAACAGCGGGGAGTGCTCGCGCTTGATCGCCTTCTTGGCGCGGTGGATCGCGGTGGAGACCGCCTGGCGCGCGCGCTCGACGTCGTCCGCGACGTGCCGAGGACGGCCGCCGAGCCCGGTGGCTCGCCGGACCTCGCCGAGGAGCTTCTCGCGTTCTCGCTGAAGTCGCTCCTGGCCGACCACGTCGGCGCGCTCCTCTGCGTCGGCGAGTTCGCCGTCGATGTCGGCGAGTCGGTTTCTGTAGCCCTGGAGAGCCTCGGAGTCGAGAGCGTCGCCAGCGCTGCCGCGCACGCGGCTCTCCTCGTGCGCGACACCGTCGCGGAGCTTCGCGCTGTGGATGTCGCGGTGCGGGTTCCGGAGCAGCTCCGCGATGTACTCCATCCCGATCGACTGGCCGACGCTGCACGTGCGCCCCTCGAACTCGACGTGCCACGTTATCCCCTGCTTCCGGAATACCGCCGCGGGCGGCGTGTCGGCTGCGGACGTGCCGCCGAACGCGTCCTGCAGTAGGCCCGGGGCGACGGGGGCCGCTACGAGCACGCCGTGATCGTCGATCGCGACGAGGTCGGCGAGCGCCAGCACCGCGCCGCCGCGCACGCGGAGCGACTCGGCGACGTCGGGAGCCACGCCGTCGGAGTTCGCTCTGAGGACCAGCAGTCGCCCGCCGGTGCGCGCAACGAGCCGCTCGATGACCTCGGCGACCGCGCTCCGATCGCTGGCGAGAGTCACGTAGGCGGGGAGCGCGACGCCCGCGGCGTGTCGGCAGTTCCCTGCGTGCACGGTGCGCGCGAGCTCATGAGTGGCGGTCGGCTGCTCGATCTCCAAGCCGAGCGCCGCGCCGACCGCTCGCGCGAGGAGCGCGAGATCGAGACGGTGGACGACGACGTCCACGCGCACGAGAGCGACGGTCTCGCATCCGCCCGAGCCGCGACAGCAGATGGCGGCGATGTCGTCGTCGCCGTGGACGATCACGCTGCGCGCGCACCCCTCGTCGGCGGCGTCCGGGCACGGGTAGTTCCCCGCGAGCCGGTTCGTCGGCCGCAGCAGCCGCTCGATCGCCGCGTAGTCGGCGCCGGCGGCACGACGCCACGCCTCTCGGACGCCCGAGAGGACGGGCATCGCCTCAAGCGCGCGCCAGAGCGACGCCGTCGACCGCATCGGTCTCCCGCCGCCGCGCCAGCGTGAACGTGCGCAGGCGCAGCCACTCCTCGAGCAGGCGGCCGTCGTCGTCGCGCCCGAAGCTCGCGGACTTCGGCTGGATCTTGGCCATGCGCGGCCGCTTGCTGTCCTTGAACTTGACCCGGAACCGCGCCGCGATGATCGGGACCTTCGCGAGAAGCGGGGGCGCGCCCTCCTCGATCGCGGCGAAGAGGTCGTTCGCCCGTCGGACGAGCGTCTCCTTCTGCGCGCCGCCGAGGAAGTAGGACACCTCGACGAGCTGGATCCACTCGATCCCCTCGACGTCGGCGCAGACGAGCGACTGCGGGCCGTCGAGCCGCAACGGGTCGAGCGTGTACTTGCGCGTCCTGCTCTCGAAGTAGTCCTCGGTTCCGAAGAGGTGGAGGCCGAACGTCGTGCGGTAGAGCTCCTTCTCGCCGACGGTGCCCGCGTTGACGCGAAGTTCGTTCGCGACGTGGTCGTAGACCACGACGTCGGTCTTCTCCGGGCGGTAGACGACGCTCGTGGACTCCCCGCCCTTCAGCGCGCCCTCGCGCCGGTACGCCTCGCCGTGGCGGATCGTGAACCACGTCTCGCCCTTGCCGGGCTGGACGTCCATCTGCACCGCGTCGCCCTTCTTCTTCGACGCGAACCACTTGCCGAGGGCGATCTCCATCGAATCGATCTGCGGCCGGACGGGCGTCTCGAACGGCCCGTCGGGCGCGCGTCGCGCCAGGTAGCTCTCGAAGGACTTCCGCCCTGCGACCACCGACTGCTGGGCATGGAGCCGCTCGAGCAGCGCGGGCGACTTCAACCAGAGGCAGAGCGCGACGTCCGCGGGCGTGGGTTCCGGCCCGACGTCCAAGACGATCCGGATCGCGGGCGGCATGGCGTCGATCGCCGCGAAGATCTGCTGCATCGCCTCGGGCGTCGCCATCTCCTGGACGAGGTAGAGCGCGTCGATCAGCTTCGGCGGGGTCTCCTCGGTCGGCGTGAGGAGGATCTTCGCGAGCTCCGCGTAGTCGATCGCGCCCTCGTCGGCCGGCGCGGCGGCCTGCCGGGGCGGCTGCGCGGCCCTCAGCTCCGCGCGTCGCTTCGCGAGGTAGCGCTCATGCGGCGCGAGCAGGGATGTGAGGTTCGCGGGGTGGACCGACTTCAGGGCGTCGGGGTTCGCGAAGCGGCGGAGGTCGACGGTCGCCATCCAGGGGTCTCTCCTTCGCGGCGTTTCGCCGCGTGGGGCCCGGGACGGCAATGCGACGCCTCGCTCCGGGGCACGGTGACTGCCGCCGGGGCTGATCTCATCGGGCAGATCTGACGTCGGTGCACGGTTCGGCAGAAAAGGGGGTGGCCGGACGGGTACGTCCCATCCGCGGGGAGAGAGGCTACCCCCCGGCGAGGACAGCGGCCGACCGGGTGTGCCGTGGCGCAGTCCGCCGGACGCGTCCGGTCCCCCGGGCCTCGATCGCGGCCACCAGTGCGGCGCCGGTCTCGGCGTTGGAGCCGACGACCCCGCGGGCGCGCTCGTCCTCGTTCCAGCATCCCTTCGGTCCGGCGTGCCAGCCGACCGCGGGCTCTCCGGGCAGGGTGTCCCAGGAGTACGTGATCGACGCGCAGCGGCGCAGGGGGCGCCCGCAGAGGGCGCAGTCGGGCTTCGGGTCGGACATCGGCGGGGGCTCCTTCGTGAGACCGAGTGCCCGAGAACCTACGCGGAGGGACCGACGCCTCGCGGCGGCTGCGGGATGTGCGGGATGTCGCTCCCCCGCATCCCGCAGCACATCCCGCGACGGAAGTCCTTGTGCGGACAGCCGTTCCGGTGGACTGCGGGAAGTCCCGGGATGTTCTCCCCGTCCCTCGCGGGCACGCGCACACGCGCGCGCGTAGTAGGAATCAGGAATCCTGAATCGCGCGCGCACGCGCGCATGCGCACGCGCCAGCAAGGTTGGCGCGGATCATCCCGCCGCATCCCGCCGACCGTCGGAAGCCGCGCGATCGCCGCCACTTGCACCGCGGGATGCCCCTGCTCGACTTCCCGCGCGACATCCCGCCGGGCGTCCCACATCCCGCAAGCCGACGGAATCGCCAGCGCGCCGGTATGTACTCAGGGTGGAGCCGAATCCGCCCGCCGCCGCGCTCTATGTCGCGACCGACCTCGACTCGTTCGAGGTGGCGGCCGACGCGCCCTACGCCGAGGACGTCACGGTCTCCGGCCGGGCATACCGGCGGCTCGACCCGCCGTACTACGCGTGGCTGCGTCGGCAGATGGCCGGCGCGAAGCGCGCGCTCGACGCGAAGCGGATCACCGCCGCTGCGTTCGACGTCATCCGCGCGCCGTTCAACGCGATCCACGCATGGGCGCTGCGGGCATTCGGCGAGGCGGCGCTCGTCGCCGCGGCGAAGGCGACGGACGCGACGAAGTACCAGCCGCCCCGCCCCGACGACGATCTGCCCCTCTGCGGGGCGCGCCTGACGCCGCGATCGCCGACCCGGCCCTCGGGGCACGCCTTCCCGTCCGGCGGCGACTTCGCCTTCGCGGAACCGGTTGCGCCCGACGCCGTCGCGAAGGTCGATGCGGTCCGCGCCGAGGCGCTCGCCCTTGGCTGGACCGAGGCCGGTCTCTACCGGAACCGCAGCCACCTCCGCTTCCCGTACGGCCGCGAGTACGGGCTCGTCTGCTTTCTCGACGGGGACGCCGCGGTCGGCGAGGTCAGGCCCACGTCGATCGAGATCGTCCGGCCCCGCGGCGCGCGGACCCGCTTCGCGAACCCCGACGCCGTCGCGGTGTCGCTCGCCGCGTCCGGAGTCGCGTGACGCGTGCGAAGCGCCGGCCGACCGTGCATTGCAGGCGACCCGGACGGAGCGACCTGCGTCGTCGCGCTTCTCCTCGGCGCCGCGTGCTGCTCGGACGGGACGTGCGCATGCTGCCGCTCCGTCGCCGACCGGATGCGACGCTCCGGGTTCCCCGCCGCAGCGATCTCCCGGTTCGCGGCTCGCTCCCGCGTGGGGCTGCTGGACTGCTGTCCCTCGTGCCGATTCCCGCCGCCCCTTCCGCTCGAGCAGTTCCCCCCGCTCGCGCGGCTCGACCGCTCGGACCGCAAGCGCGCGCCCGCGACCGAGTGCGTCCAGTGCGGGCGGCAGCTCGTCACGGCGCGCAAGCGCTACTGCTCCCCCGAGTGCTGGAACGCCTACGTCTCCTGGACGCGGAAGCAGAGGCGCCTTGCGCGAGTCTGACATCGCCCGACGCTGGGGGTGTGCCGCGCCGTCCTCCCCACGCCTGCACGTCGCCCGGCTGCCCCGCGCTCGTCGAGTCGGGGGCGCGCTGCCCCGAGCACGCGCGCGCGCTGCGCGCCGAGATCGACTCCCTTCGCCCGTCCGCGGCGCGTCGCGGCTACGACGCGATCTGGCGGCGCGTCCGGATCGCGCAGCTTCGCCGCGAACCGCTCTGCCGCATCTGCGCGGAGCAGCGGCTGACCACCGCCGCGACGGAGGTCGACCACATCGTTGCGCTCACCGACGGTGGCACGCACGCCGCGACGAACCTTCGATCGCTCTGCAAGCCCTGCCACAGCCGTCGCACGGCCCGCGATCACGCCTTCGTCCGTCGATGGAGTGGGAGCGCCTCGCGATGAGGTACGCGGTCCCCCTCGTCGATCTCGACGCCGCGTGGCGGACGCCCGCCGGGTCGGCCCTTGTCGAGGCGACGCTCGACGACCAGGAGCACGACGACGCCGATGTCGTCACCGTCCACGGGAAGGACGCGATCGTCCTCCGCGGCCCCGGGCCGCGCGTCGCCGCGATCGTCGCAGCATTCGTGGCGGCCGTCGCGGTCGCGCCCAGCGCGCCCACGGTGCGCGTGTTCGCCAACGACGGCGCCGGGTGGTACCGCGTCACGGTCGCGCCCGCCGCCGTCGAACTGCCGGAGGAGCAGCCCGTATTCGAGGACGACGAGGCCGAGGAGGTCCTCGCCCATGCGTGACGAGGTGGCAGCCGGGGGGCGGGATCGAACGTGGGCATCCGGCCGCGTGGGACCGACGCGCGCCTCGTTTGCACGCGCATCCAGGTTTCACACTTCCGGGGCGGCGCGCTGATGGGCAAGCGCGGCCCCCCTCCGCTGCCTTCGACGATGAAGCGCGCGCGCGGGACGTACCGCCCGTGCCGCGAGAGCCCGTCGGAACCGCGCGGCACGGCGGGCCTCCCCGAGCCGCCGTCCGGACTCGACGCCCGCGAGCGCACCGAGTGGGACGCGCTCGGCGCGCGGCTCGCCGCGATGGGCGTGCTGCTGAAGGAGCAGGGCGATGCCCTCGAACTCCTCGTCCGCGCGAAGGTCCGCTATCTCCGTCTCGCTGCCAAGGTGCGCGAGATGGGCGAGGTGCTCTCCGACGCGAAGGGCGACCTCTACCGGAACCCCCACGCCATCGCGATGGAGAAGGCCGAGGTGGAGTTCCGGCGACTGCTCCTGGAGTTCGGGCTGACGCCGGCCGCCGCGACGCGCGTCCGCGCGGAGGTCGAGCAGGCCGCGGACGGCGATGTGAACCAGCGGCGGTTCTTCAGCCTCGTCGCCGGGAAGCGCCGGAAGGCGAGCGCGCCGTGAAGCCCGCCGCTCTCGTGTACCTCCGGGACAACGTCGCGGCGCAGCGGCTCGCGGTGGCGTGGCCGCTCGTCCCCGACCGGACCCGCGGCGAGAAGGCGGTCCTCCGCGACTGGGCGCGCGTCGCCGATGTGCCGCCGCACCAGACGGAAGCCCTGGCGCCGGTGCTCCGGTCCCATGGGATCTGCCGGGACGACGGCACGATCGACCCGCTCGCCGAGCAGTACATCGGCGCGCAGGTGCAGGCCACGATCCGAGGGCCGCGTCGGTGATCGCGCCCGATCTCCTCCCGCTCGCCCGGCCGATCGCGTCGCTCCGCGAGGACCCGCAGAACGCGCGCAAGCACGACAAGCGGAACCTCGCCGCCATCGCGGCGTCGCTCTCCGAGTTCGGGCAGCGGAAGCCCGTGGTCGCCCTCGCCGACGGAACCGTGATCGCCGGGAACGGCACGCTCGCCGCGGCGAAGTCGCTCGGCTGGACGGAGATCGCCGTCGCGACGTTCGAGGACGAGGCCAAGGCGAAGGCCTACGCGATCGCGGACAACCGCGCTGGCGAACTCGCGTCCTGGGACGACGACCTCCTCGCGCAGACGCTCTCCGGCATCGACGAGTCGCTCCGCGCCGCGTGCGGGTTCAGCTCGGCGGAGCTCGAGCGGCTCTGCAAGGCAGCGAGCGGCGGCGGCGATCCCGACGAAGTGCCCGAGGCGCCCGCGGAACCGACGGCGAAGCGGGGCGACCTCTTCATCCTCGGCCGCCACCGGCTCCTCTGCGGCGACTCGACGAACGCCGAAGACGTCCGTCGCGTCCTCGACGGCGCGACGCCCCGGCTCCTCCTCACCGATCCACCGTACGGCGTCTCGCTCGACATGGAGTGGCGCGACCGCGCGGGGCTGAACGGACTCGGGCCCGCGGAGTCCTCGTACCTCCAGCGCGGCGAGGGCCACAAGAACACCGCCATCTCCGGCGACACGAAGGCCGACTGGAGCGACGCGTTCGAACTCGTCCCGTCGCTCGACACCGCGTACGTGTGGCACGCCTCCGCGTTCTCGGTCGAGGTCGGGGCGGGGCTCCGGCGGATCGGTTTCGAGCTGAAGCAGCAGATCATCTGGCGGAAGCCGCACTTCGTGCTCTCCCGCCAGCACTACCACTGGCAGCACGAGCCCTGCTGGTACGCACGGAAGGACGGGTCCGCGAAGTTCCGGGGCTCGCGCGACCAGTCGACGATCTGGGACGCAGCGTCGCCCAAGATGCTGATGAATCCCGTCGGCGAGCGCGAGGAGAAGGTCGACCACCCGACGCAGAAGCCGGTCGCCCTCTACACGCGCCCGATCGAGAACCACCTCGAACCGGGCGAGTGCTTCTACGAGCCCTTCGGCGGCTCGGGTTCCGCGATCGCCGCGGCCGAGACCACGGGGCGGCGGTGCTACGCGATCGAACTCGACCCGAAGTACGTCGACGTGATCGTCGCCCGATGGGAGCGGCTCTCGGGCCAGAAGGCCGAACGGAGGACGGCGTGAAGCGCATCTTCGTCTGCTCGCCCTACCGCGGCGACGTCGCCGCGAACGTCGAGGTCGCCCGTGCCGCCTGCCGCGAGGTTCTGCGCGCCGGCGACGCGCCATTCGCCCCGCACCTCCTCTACCCGGACCTCCTGGACGACGACGTTCCGGTGGAGCGAGCCCTCGGGATCGACGCCGGGCGGCGCTGGCTCGCGATGTCCCACGAGGTCCTCGTCGTGGGCCCGCTCTCCGCTGGGATGCGCGAGGAGATCGCGACCGCCGAGGCGCTCGGCATTCCAGTCCGCTACGCGGAGCCGCCCGGCGCGCCGCGAACGCCTGAACGGCGCGGGTTCGTGGAGTGGCTCCGCGGAATGCTCCCCGGCGCGTGGGAGGACCGCGCGGTTCTCGCGGCGCTGGTGCTCGCGGTCGTCGGCTTCCTCCTCTGCCCGGGGCGATGACCGCGCGCCGCCGTCGTCGCGCCGCGACGCCGCCCGCGAACTGGTGGGGCGACGGTCCGCCGCCGTGGGAGCGCTGGCCCGGGGCGTCGCTCCGTCTCGACGACCGCGGCGGCCGGTACCACTTCGACGCCGAGGCCGCCGACCAGGCGTGCGACTTCTTCCCGATGTACCTGCGTCACGTGAAGGGCGACTTCGCCGGGCGGCCGTTCGAACTCCTGCCCTGGCAGCGGGACCTGATCGTCCGCCCGCTCTTCGGCTGGAAGCGCGCCGACGGCTCGCGAAGGTTTCGGAAGGCGTTCCTCGAGGTCGGGAAGAAGAACGGGAAGTCGGGGCTCGCCTCGGGCATGGGACTGCTGCTCGCCTTCGGCGACGACGAGCCGGGCGCCGAGGTCTACGCGGCGGCGGCCGACCGCGACCAGGCGCGGATCGTCTTCGGCGACGCCGCCGTTATGGCTCGCGAGAACCCGAAGTTCCTGAAGGACGCGGACATCACGGTGCTCCGCAACGCGATCGTGCAGACCGCGACGAATTCGACGTTCAAGGCCGTCTCCTCCGAGGTCGGAACGAAGCACGGCTTCAACGTTCACGGGCTCATCTTCGACGAGTTCCACACGCAGCGGACGCGCGACCTCTACGACACGCTCTACAAGGGCACGAGCGCGCGGCGGCAGCCGGTCGTCTTCATCATCACGACGGCGGGCGACGACCGCGAGTCGATCTGCTACGAGGAGTACGAGTACGCGAAGAAGGTCCGCGACGGCGTCATCGAGGACGAGCAGTACCTCCCGGTGATCTTCGAGTCGGACCCTTCCGCGGACTGGACGCACGAGGCGACGTGGGCGCGCTCGAACCCCTCGCTCGGGGTCACGAAGTCGCTGGAGTACATGCGCGCCGAGTGCGCTGCGGCGCAGGCCGAGCCGCGGAAGCGGAACAGCTTCCTCCGGCTGGAGCTCAATATCTGGACGGAGAGCCGGACGGTCTGGATCGCGCCGGAGGCGTGGGAGGCGTGCCGGCGGACGGAGCCCGCCACGGACCTCGCGACGCTTCCCTGCTGCGGGGGCCTCGACCTCTCCGCGTCGGCCGACCTCACAGCGATCGTCTTGGCGTTCCGCCGGCGCGATCACGCGCGGCCCGCGGACTCGCTCGTCGTGGAACTCCCGGACGACGCCGCTGCGCGCCCAGCCGCGGGCCCGACGCCGAGGGTCGAACACCGCCTCGTCCTCGACTACGAGGTCGAGCTCGTGCCCTGCTTCTTCCTCCCACGCGAGGTCCTCCACGAGCGCGCCCGGAAGGACCGGGTCCCCTACGACGTGTGGGCGCGCGAGGGCTGGCTCCGTGTCACCGAGGGGAACGTCGTCGACTACGCCGAGGTCTACCGCGTGGTCCTGGAGGAGATCCGGGCGAAGCACAAGGGCCTCGCGCAGGTCGGCTACGACCCGTGGAACGCGAACCACCTCGCGTCGTCGCTCACTGCGGCGGGCGTCCAGATGGTCGAGGTACGCCAGGGGTACGCGTCGCTCTCGGGGCCCTCGAAGCTCTTCGAGGCGCTCGTCCGCTCACGCCGGATACGGCACGACGGGAATCCCGTCATGCGGTGGTGCGTGGCGAACTGCGAGGTCGCGACCGACCCGGCCGGGAACATCAAGCCGGTGAAGCCGGGCGGCGTCGCGCAGGGGACGCGGCGGATTGACGGCGTCGTCGCTGCGGTGACGGCGCTCAGCCGGCTGATGGTGATGCAGGACGGGCCAGTGTCGCCCTACTCGCAACGTGGGGTCCGCACCGTCGGGTGAGGGCTGGCGCTACAGGAGGCGCCGTCGCGACCGCGCGACCGACCGTCGCTCCCTCTCCCCGGTCCGTGGGCTCGGCTACGATCGACCGCGTACCAACCACGGGAGCGCGCGATGGCCGGCCGAACGTTCAAGCACGATGCACAGAGCCTCGGCACGCTGTTGAGCCGGACAACGCCCCCACTGCGTGTCCCTGAGTACCAACGCGACTACAGCTGGGAGGAAGAGCAGGTCGCCGAGTTCTGGAACGACCTCGTGGACTTCACGAGGCGCGCGCCGACCGACCTCGCCAACGCGGGTTCCTACTTCCTTGGGGCTGTCGTTCTGGTGAACAACGGTTCGTTCCATCTCGTGCTTGACGGCCAGCAACGCTTGGCAACGAGCACGATCCTCGTCGCCGCGCTGCGCGATGCGCTCGATCCGCTCAACAAACGCGCAGCTCAGCAAGTTCAGGACGACTACGTCTTCTTCGAGGATCACCTGACCGGGAAGCACATCGCGAAGCTCCAGTTGAACCGGTTCGACACGGCCTACTTCCGCGCGACGATTCAGGACTTCCCGCGGCAGGAGGCCGTGCCGGCGACCAAGCCGTCGCATCGCCTCATCCGGAGTGCCTACAAGTTCTTTGCGGCGAGGCTTACGGACGGGTTCGTGGAGCGCCCTACGCCGGACGCGCAGCGAGCGTGGCTGTCGAGGCTTGCCAACGCCCTTGTGAACCACTTCGAGGTGATCATCCTCACGTCGGACGACGAAGACGATGCATCGACCATCTTCGAGACCCTGAATGCGCGCGGGCTTGGCCTCTCGACAGGCGACCTTCTGCGCAGCTGGCTGCTGTCGCGCGCGCGCTCGGATGCGGAACTCGCGGAGATGCTCGAGTGCTGGTCCGATCTCTTCGGATGCGCTGGCACTGGCGAGCGAGGCGAGTCCATCATCCGCTGGTCGTGGATTGCGGAGCACGGAGACGTGAAGGCGCGGTCACTCTACAAGGAGATCAAGAAGGACCTGGTGGGCGTCGATGCGCTGCAGTACTGCCGAACAATCCGCAACGACGCTCAGGCCTACCGCGACATCCGCGATGGAGACTGCGAGCGGCTCGTCATCGCAGAGGTCTGGTCGTCGCTCGACGCGCTGAAGGCGCACGCAGCCTTCCCTCTGCTGTTCGCGGCAAAGCGGTTTCTCGGCGCTTCCGACCTTGACGAGCTCAGTTGGGCAGCGTTCGCACTCTGTGTTCGACACAACGTGGTGTGCCGTCGCGACCGGGCGCGCTTCGAGACAGCATGCTTCGAGGCTGCGCTCGCGGTTTCGAATGGGCAGGGCGTAGCGGCGGCGCTTGACCTCTTGCGCGGTGTCAATCCGTCGGACGAGGACTTCCGCCTCGGCTTCTCGTCGCTGACATTCGCCCGCCATCAGGCGCCAGTTGCCCGAGTACTACTTCGCCTGATCGAACAGTCGTTGCGCGCCACTCACGAGGACACGATCGCCGACTCTCGTAGCGTGCATGTGGAGCACATCTACCCGAGGAACCCACCCGCGGAACGTAGGTGGGAGTCGCACGATGCGCTTGTCGGAAGCCTCGGCAACCTGACGCTTCTCGCGAAGCCGCTCAACGAATCGGCGAGCAACGCCGCCTTCGAGGCCAAACGCGATGGCGTGTACGCGCAGTCCCGGATCGAAATGACGCGGCGGCTGACTACCGTTGCAGTTTGGGATGAGGCCGCACTCGCATCTCGCACGCGGGACCTTTGTGAGCAGGCGCTCTCGGTCGTTCCGAGCACCCTGACCCCGGGCGCGTTGGGCACCTGACGAGCCGTCTCTATCTACATCCTCGGTGCGCACTTGTGGCTCGCAGGTGGAACGACTCTGCCACCCGCGGAGACTCGGTGCGATGCCCGACGCTCCGTCCCGACGCAGCCTCGTCTCGCGCCTCCGCGCCGGCGCCCGCGCGTTCCTTTTCTCCGAGGAGCCGCCGGAGTCGTTCTGGAAGTGGCCGGGCGTCGGCCGACCGACCCTCTCGGGCGTCAGCGTTACCGACCAGACCGCGCTCCGCGTCACGGCCGTCCTCTCCTGCGTGAAGGTGCTCGCCGAGTCGATCTCGACGCTCCCGCTGATGGTCTTCGAGCGCCAGGCGAACGGCGACAAGCGGCCCGCGGCCGAGCATCCGCTCTCCTCGATCCTCCACACGCTCTGCAACGACGAGGCGACCGCGCAGTCGGTCCGCGAGACACTCAGCGCTCACGTACTGCTCCGCGGGAACGCGTACGCCCGCGTCGTTCGTGACGGCGGCGGGGACGTCCGCGAGATCTGGCCGATCGCGCCGGGGACCATCCAGCCGGAGCGCCCCCGACGCGACGGTCCGCTCGTGTTCCGCGTCTCGGAGACGGGCGTCCGGCCGGAGACGCTACGCGCGGATCAGATCTGGCGGATCCCGGGCCTCTCCTGGGGTGGCGCGACGGGGCTGTCACCGATCGCCCTCGCGCGCGAGTCCGTCGGCCTCGCGATCGCCCTCGAGCAGAACACCGCCTCGGCGCTGAAGAACGGCGCCCGCATCGCCGGAATCGTCTCGCACCCGCACGTCATGGAGGACCCGGAGTACCAGCGCTTCAAGGGCTCGTGGGACGAGGCCTACGCGGGCGTCACGAACGCGGGGAAGACGGTGATCCTCGAACAGGGCGCGAAGTTCGAGAAGGTCGGGATGACGTTCGAGGATCTGCAGTTCCTCGAGCTGAAGAAGTTCCAGGTCGCCGAGATCGCACGCCTCTTCCGGGTGCCGCTCCACATGCTCTACGACACGCAGGCGCAGCCGCGCGCGAACATGGAGCAAGCGTCGCTGGAGTTCGTGGTCTACACGCTGCGCCCGTGGCTCGTGCGGTTCGAGCAGACGATCGCGCGGGACCTGCTCCTGCCGTCCGAGCGCGCGCGGTTCTTCGCCGAGCACAACGTCGCCGGGCTGCTGCGCGGGGACTTCGCCGCTCGCATGGCGGGCTACGCGCAGGGGCGCCAGTGGGGCTGGTGGTCGGTCAACGACATCCGTCGCCTGGAGAACCTGAACGGCATCGGCGCCGAGGGCGACGCCTACCTCCAGCCGCTCAACATGACCCGCGCTGGCGACCCGCCGCGCGGGGACGCGTCGACGCAGCCCGCTGCGTCCGACCCGCAGAAGGAGAACGCCACATGACCACCGCGATGAAGGGCGGCCGGGGCTACGTCCTCGCGCGCGCCGAGGACGGAACGCCCGCCCCGACCCTCTACCTCTACGACGTTCTCGGCGTCGACCTGTTCGGCGGCGTCGCCGCCCGCCAGGTCATCGACGACCTCGCCGCTCTCGGGCCCGTCGACGCGCTCGACGTCCGGATCAACAGCCCGGGCGGGGACGTCTTCGAGGGTATCGCCGTCTACAACGCCCTCGCGCGCTTCCCGGCGAAGGTGACCGTCCACATCGACGGGCTCGCCGCATCCGCCGCGACGCTCGTCGCCATGGCGGGGAACAAGATCGCGATCGCCGAGAACGCGATGGTCATGGTCCACCGCCCGTGGACGGCGCTGATGGGCGACGCCCCCGAGCTGCGTCGTCAGGCGGAGACGCTCGACAAGGCGTGGTCCTCGATGCTCGCCACCTACGCACGGCGCACGGGCCGCCGCGCTGCGACGTTCGAGCAGCGTGTCGCCGCGGCGGGCGGCGAGTGGTGGATGACGGCGGACGAGGCCGTCGCCGAGGGGTTCGCCGACGCCGTGACGAAGCCGGAGAAGCAGGCGCAGGTCTTCGGCCTCCACCGTTTCAAGCAGGTCCCGGCGCAGCTCGCCGCGTCGGCCGGGGACGCGCCGCCTGCGGCATGCCCGACCGTACCCCGGGTCGCCGAGATCGCGGCCCCGCGCATCGAGACGCCGGCGCGCGAGGTCATGCCCCTCGCGCAGCGGCGGCGCATCGTCGAAGTCCTGCGGCTGTCCAGTTGAACGACTCTGACGCGGCCCGATGCTCGGCCGTGTCGACGTGACCCGATCCCCGGAGGCAGACGCCATGAGCAAGGTCCTCGAGCTGAAGCGCGCGCGCAAGGAGCTCAACGCGAAGATGAGCGCCCTCGCGGAGAAGCCGGACTTCAACCCGGACGACGAGAAGTCGTTCGTGGACCTGAAGGGGCAGACCGAGTCGCTCGTGAAGCAGATCGAGCGCGTCGAGTTCGTCGAGTCGGAGCGCGCGGTGCTCGACCGCGTGGATCCCGTCCCGTCGAAGCCGCGGCCGGACGCCGACCCGTCGAAGCCGGTCCGTCCCGATCCCGCCGTGCCGCGGGCGCTCGCGGGCGTGACGCGCAAGCGCGTCGAGAATCCCGGCTTCGAGTGCGTCGGCGAGCTCGTCTTCTGCGCCCGCTTCCGCCCCGAGGACCCCCGCATCCAGGCCCTCATGGAGATGGGCACCGGCGAGTCGGGCGGTCTCGCGATCCCGGACGACATCAACCCGACGCTGGCCGAGGTGCGTCCGCAGGAAGCGATCTTCCGCCCGCGCGCCACGGTCGTGCCCGCCGGCGAGTCGCCCGACGCCGATCTCGTGCTCCCGTCCCTCAACCAGGGCGTGGGCGCCAACCTCTACGGCGGCGTGCAGGTGGACTGGATCAGCGAGGGCGGGGACAAGACCGAGACCTCCGCCAAGATCAAGGAGACCCGCTGGAGCCCGAAGGAGGTCGCGGCGCACATCGTCGTGACCGACAAGCTGCTCCGGAACTGGCGCTCGGCCTCGGCGCTCATCGAGCGCATGCTCCGGGGCGCGCTGCTCGCTGCCGAGGACGTCGCCTTCCTCAAGGGGAACGGCGTCGGCCGGCCGACCGGCGTCCTCGCCGCGAAGGCGCTCAAGAAGGTCAACCGCGCCGTCGCGAACGAGGTCAGCTACGCGGACCTCATCGGAATGGAGGCGGAACTCCACGAGGACGGCGAGGCGGTCTGGGTCGTCTCCCCGCGCGTGATCCCGAAGCTCCGCCAGATGAAGGACGGCGCGAACCACCTGATCTGGCAGGAGGACGCGCGGAGCGGCGCGCCCTCGACGCTGCTCGGCCGAGCGGTGGTGAAGAACTACCGCAGCCCCGCGCCGGGCTCGCTCGGCGACGTGCTCCTCCTCGTGCCGTCCTACTACGTCATCAAGGACGGCGTGGACACCACGATCGCCGCGTCCGAGCACGTGCTCTTCAAGCAGAACAAGACGGTCGTGAAGGCATTCAAGACGGTCGACGGCGGCCCCTGGCTCGACGGCCCGATCCAGCAGGAGGACGGGAACACGTACAGCCCGTTCGTCGCGCTCGACGTGCCGTAGGCCGTCGGCCCCGCTCCCTCGCATCCCTGATCCCGGAGGACCCCCATGACGAAGAAGCTGACCGAGGCGCTCGCCTTCGACTGCCTCGTCCCGCCCCAGGACGTCGGCACGGCGGACGTGACCGGCACGTTCGTCGACGTGAGCCAGTGCGGGCGCTTCACGGTGCTCGCGAAGGCCGGGGCGGTCACCGCCGCGAAGATCCTCACGGTCCAGCTCCGGCAGGCGAAGGACGCCGCCGGGACCGCCGCGAAGGACCTCGGCGCGGCGGTCACGGCCGCGGGCGCTGGCGGGAACGCGCCGGCGGACGTCGAGATCGAGAAGCAGACGTCGGAGCTCGACGGCGCGAACGGCTTCACGCACGTCACGGCGGTCCTCGGCATCGACGAGAACGCGAAGCTCGGCGCGGCGTGGCTCGCCCGCGGCGACCGGAAGTACGTGCCGTAGGCCCGGCGCAGCGGAGGTGACCGATGGGCTACCGAGTCGTCTCGCGGTTCCACGACCGCTCGCGCGGGGTCTACGTCGATCCTGGCGCGCCGTGTCCCGCGCTTCCTGCCGACGAGGCCACGCGGCTCGTCGCGGCGCGCTGCCTCGTCGAGGTGGCGGACGAGCCGCCGCCCGCGCCGACCCCGCGCCGGAAGCGCGACGTCCCGGCTCCCGCGGACACGCCCGCGCCCACGGAGTAGCCCATGGGGCTCCTGCTCCTCGAGGGCCCGGCAGCGCCGCTCGTCTCGCTCGCCGAGGCGCAGATCCACGTCCGCTCCGAAAACCCCGAGGAGTCGGCGCTTCTCGCGTCGATGGTCCTCGCCGCGACCGCGCAGGCGGAGGCGTACTGCCGACGGCGTTTCGTGACGCAGCGCTGGCGCGCGACCTTCGATCGCTTCCCGGACGAGGCGCTCTTCCTCCCGCACCCGCCGCTCGCGTCGGTCGAGGCCGTCACGTACGCGGACACCGCGGGCGTCGCACAGGTCCTGGCCCCCGCTGACTACCTGGTCCGCACGGCTGAGACGCCGGGCGAGGTCATCCCGGCCTACGGGAAGTCCTGGCCTTCGACGCGCGACGTCGCGGACGCCGTCGCCGTGGACTTCACGTGCGGCTACGGCGACCCCTCCGACGTCCCCGAGGCCGTGAAGCGCGCCGTCCTCCTCCTGGTCGGAACGCTCTACGCGAACCGCGAGTCCGTCGCCCCGACCACCATGCAGCCGATCCCGCACACCGCGGAGTGGCTCCTCGGGCCGTTCATGGTCCGGCGGTTCGCGGCGTGACGGTTCGCGCGGGCCTGCTCGATCGCCGTGTCCGCCTCGAGCGGCGCCACGAGGAGACGGACGACTCAGGCCAGAGCGTCGTCCGGTGGCTCCCGCTCGCGGAAGTGTGGGCCCGCGTGGAGCCGCTCGGCGGCCGGGAGGGCTTCGGGCAGCAGCAGTGGGTCGCGTCGGGCGAGGTCCGCTTCACGATCCGCTGGCGCGCCGACGTGACGCCGCTCCACCGGGTCGTCCACGACAGCCGCGAGTACGACGTCGTCTCGGTCGCCGAGGACGGCCGCCGCGAGGCGCTGCTCGTCGTCGGGCGCGCGCGAACGGAAGCGCGGTAGCCGTGGCGGACGTCGCCGTCGTCGGCCTGAAGGAACTCGAAGCGGCGCTCGCGGAGATCCCGGCGTCCCTTCGCCGGAACGTTGTCCTGGCGGCGCTCCGCAGGGCGGCGCAGCCGATCGTGCGCGACGCCCGCGCGCGGGCCCGTCGCGGTACCGACCCCCGCCGGCGCGGCTCGATGAAGCAGCGGAAGTCGGGCGAGTCCCTCACGATGGGCCCGGGCGCCGACTCGATCGCCGCGCGTGCCGTGAAGTCGTCGGTCGCGACCGAGGCGTCCATCACGGTCGGACCCGACCGCCGCCACTGGTACATGAAGTTCGTCGAGTTCGGCTCCGCCCGGCAGTCGCCGGTCCGCTTCCTGACGCCCGCCTTCGAGGTGAACAAGGAAGCGGCGGTCCAACTCGCCGGCGAGGAGCTCTGGAAGTCGATCGCCGCGACGGCGCGGCGGCTCGCGCGGCAGGCCGAGTCCGGGACGATCTCCCGGAAGGCGGCAGAGGCGCTCCGCTCATGACGCTCGGGAAGTACCTCCGCATAGTGCTCACGGGCGACGCCAGCGTCGCGGCTCTCGCCGCGGACCGGGTCTACACCGAGGTCCTCCCGCAGGCGGGCGCGGTCCCGGCCATCGTCTTCACCGAGGTCTCGGGCGAGGACGACATCGCGCTCGACGGTCCGACCGACGTGGCGTCCCGCCGCGTGCAGATCGACTCGTGGGGGAAGACGCGGGCAGAAGCGACCGCCCTCGGGCACGCCGTCCGCGCGGCACTCTCCGGTCACGCGGGTGCCGCGGCGGGCCTCGACGTTCAGGCCTGCTTCCTCGTCGCGGAACGGTGGGACTTCGACGCGGAGAGTGACCTCTACCGGACGAGCCAGGACTTCGACGTGTGGCTCGCGGGGGACGCGGCGTGACGCGGTCCGCGTCGTCCGGGCGAAGGCAAGGTCGTTCCGCCCGCTCCCGCGGAGGTCAGGTTCCGACTCGATTCCACGGCGGCGACGACTTGAGGCGTGGCGCAGCCGGAGCGAAGGTCCGGACCAAGGAGGTGCTCAGATGAAGCACGCGAAGAAGCAGACGAAGACCGCGGGGAAGCCCTCGAAGGGCGCGCCCCGCAAGGCCCCGAAGCTCGCGGTGGTGAAGGACGCCCCCGCGGCCCCCGATGCGAAGCCGCGCGACCCGCGGCTCCCCGCGGCGGGGACGACGCTCGTCCGACCCTACAAGGGGAAGGACTACCGGGTGACGGTGCTCGACGACGGGTTCCGGTACGACGGGCGGGAGTTCCGCTCGCTGTCGAAGCTCGCGTCCGAGATCACCGGGCAGGCGTCGATCAACGGGTTCCTCTGGATGCGGCTGACGGGCGGCCCGGCCGACGCGCCGAAGCCGAAGACGCCGAAGTCGAAGGGGAAGTCCTCCGCGCCGACGGAGTCCGCTCCCGCGGTCGACCCGGGACCCGACGCGCCGAGCGTCTGACCCGACCGATCTGACGTTCCCGCCCGGCGGCGCACGAGCGCCGCCGGGTCGCCGTTTGGGGCGAGCGAACGCCGTCTACTCGGGGATGTCCATGTCGTCGTGAACGCCGACGCTCGCGAACTCGATCGTTCGTCCGCGCCCGTCGCTGCCCGGAACGTCCCACCAGTGGAGCCGCCGGGCCGATGCCGTGTTGTCCTGCAGCGAGCATCGCCACGCCTTCGCCGCGTCACGCTTCCGAACGCGCGTGGGGGCACCGGCCTCCCCGGATCGCAGTTGGTGAACCTCGCGTCCGGGCACCAGATGCGCTCGTTGCGCCGCGACCTGCGCGCACACCTCCACGACCTTCTCAACCGAGATGCCGTCGAGGTCTCGGAGCGACTCCAGGAACGCCCGCCCGACCCGCATGCGCGCCAGCGGGTATCGCTCTCGATCTCCCTCGTCGAACCGGCGGGCGTACTCGACCCGCACCGCAGAGAGGAACGCCGTCTCGCTGGACGACGGGTCGATCTGCCCGACCGCGCGTGCCGTGATGGCGGCGAGCCGGTCCTCCGCGCTGCGGTTCTCGCGGCGCAGCTCGGCGATCTGCTCCTTCGCCGAGCGCAGTTGCCGCATCAGCTCCTCACGGTCCGTCAGCGCGGAGTCGAGCTCGGCGGCCAACTGCTCGGCCCGCCTGACATCGGCCCCGTTCGCGGGCGCGGGTTCGGGCGGGGGATCGTCGGCGAGGAACGCGGCCTGCCCTGGTCCCGGGGCGACGGGTGGCTTCGGCGTTCCCGTGTAGCCCTGCTTGATGGAGCCGCTGGCCTTCCGGCGTTCCGGCTCCAGGGTGAGGATCTTCACGTTGACGCGATCTCCGAGCTTGAAGATCTGGCTTGGGTGTCGGCGGTCCGTCCAGTCGATCTCGGCCCTCGGGACGATCAGAGCCGCCCCCGGGAGCACCTCGACGAGCACGTAGGAGGTCTCGATTCGGCAGATCGCGCCCCGAACGATGTCGCCCTCGCGGTAAACCTCCGGGAGTCGGCGCCAGGGGTCGACGCGGAGCCCTCGAACGGTGTACGCCGCTCGTCCGTCCGCCCCCGATCCGATCCGACGGACGCGCAGGTGATGACCGGGTTCGAGATCCGCCGCGAGGCGCTCGAGCGACACGTCGGAGTCGGTGACGAGCCCCGGCACCCCATCGACCGACACCTCGATCGTCGCGCCCTGGATCCGTGCGACCACGGCGTAGCGGACCGGCTCCGGTCTCGGCGGTTCCGGCCGTGCTGGGCGCACGGGCTGCGATGCGGAAGGCGCGCCGAGGAGACCCTGCGTCGAGAACCGCGGAGTCCCGTCCGGCCACGGGCTGGTTGCGAAGACGGGGAGTTCGTCGCCCACACGGAGGCGCGCGGCGAGTACGTCGAGCTTCTCGTCGGTGTACCCGATGAGGCCCTCGGCGTCCGCGACGCGCACCAGGATGCGGGTCCCCTCGACTCGCGTGACGCGCGCCATGAGGACCGGCTTCCCCGACTTCGTGGAGATCTGGCGCGGCGGATTCGATAGTCCTTCTCCGCTTGGTCTCGGAGACGGTGTTTCGTCGCCGTCCGGTTCCCACCGTCCGAAGCGGCCGGCGCGCGCGTCGCCCTCGCAGATGGCGGCGATGACCCGTCTGCAGACCACGCTCGCGTCTGCTTCATTGTAGGCGAACAGGAGCGGATGCTCGTAGGGGTCCGACGCGGCGGTGAGGCCGGGCCACCAGATGCGTGATGCCCCGCCGTAGACGTCGAGCCGCTTTGGGAGCGCGGTGCTCAGCGCCCACGTGTCCTCGCCTGTCCGGAGAGCGACAACAAGCGCCCGCGCTCCGAGCGTGCGCGCGAGGGCGTCTGGATCGATCGGGAACCCGCGGTCCCCCGGCCACGTCGTGAGCGCCACAACGGGGAGCGTTCGATCCATGGAGAGGAGTTCGTGGGCGGCGAAGTCGCCGACCTGCGGCGACGTGAGGACGCGTGCAGACGGGGTCCCGCGCGACAGCGGGCACTCCGGGTTCGCGGCGGCCCCTGCGGTCGCGTCGGGAGTCGGAGTCGCACACGTCTGTGGCGCGGCGTCGCCGCGGGTCTCCGCGGGAACGCGCTCGTGGGGGTCTGGGCCGGCGGGCTGTGTGTTCGTGTTCATCGCTTCGGTTCTCGTGTGCTGCCTAGTCGTCGCTGTCGCTGAGGTACTCGAAGTCCGCGTCGTCCGGCGGCCAGATGTGGTTGTGGACGGCTCCGCCGAACAGCTGCTCGTAGCCGCAGTAGGGCTTCTCCATCACGAGCGGGCCACTCGCGACGAGGATGGCAACGGCGACCTCAGCGAACTCGTCGTCGGAGATCTCCCGCCGCAACTGCTCCTCGGTCGGCGGCGGCACGGGTCCTCGCGCGGGCACGATGACCACGCCGTCGCGGAGGATCGGGGCGCGAATGGACTGGATCTGCTCCGGCGTGAGCTGGGGCTGCAGTACGTCGCAGACCGCAGCGGCCAGCGAACTCGCGCGCTCGAACAACTGGTCCATCGTCGTCGCGGGTCCGGAGATCCACGGCGCGCAGGCAGCGCAGACCCGCTCTGCGATCCGCGCGGCCACACGGTCGACGTCGGCAGGTGGCTCCTGAGCGCGGCGCAGGCAGTTCGCCGCAGCCTGCGCGATCGCGACACGGCGCTCGTCGGGTGCGGACGCGCTGACGCCCATTCGGCGGCGCATCTCCTGATAGCTGACGCCCTCGGCCTCAGCACGCGCGCGGATGGCGCGCTTGAGCTTCTTCTTCTCGGTCATGGTCCCGCTCCTTGCAGACGCCGACCCGCGTCCCCCCAGTCACGAGCCGACGCAGCCAAGAGCGAGGACGACCAGCGCTCGAGGAACCTAATCCCCTTCGGCTCGGGTCGGCGTCGGGGGGCGACGCCGGTGAGCTCGTGCCCCAAGCGAGGGCACACTGAAGAGCCTACACCGCGGTGCCACGTGCTCTCAAGTACCTCTCTCCGGGTTGCCCAACTCTGACACGCCGTGATCCTCGGTGTCGGAGGCGCTCCGATGGCAACGCTCGCAGTCCAGCAGATCTCCCGCGCCGGCCTGAACCCCGCCCTCGCAGCGGCGGCGGCCGCGGGCGACGCGTTCCCGAACACGGGCCGCGCCTTCCTGCGCGTGAAGAACGCCCACGCGACGGTCGCGCGGACGGTCACCGCCGTTTCGCAGCTCCCCGCGGGCGCGATCCCGCAGGGCGCCGCGAAGGCGGACGTCGCGGTCGCGGTCCCGGGGCTCGCCGAGCGCTGGATCGGGCCCTTCGACCCTGCCTCCTTCAACGACGCGAACGGCCGCGTCGTCGTCACCTACGACACCGAGGCGGACCTGACTGTCGGCGCGTTCGCGCTGTAGCGGAGGAGGAGCACCATGGCGGCCACTGGCGCGAAGCTCGGCACGAGGACGCGGTTCCTGCGGGAGGACCCGGTCGGCAGCGGCACGTACGTCGCCGTCGCCGAGGTGAAGTCGATCGGCGGCCCGTCGCTCTCGCGCGACGCCGTCGAGGCGACCCACACCGAGTCCCCGGACGACCACGCCGAGTTCATCCCGGGACTCGCGAACGGCGGCGAGGTCTCGCTCGTCCTCAACTTCCGGCCGGAGCACGTCTCCCAGGGCGCTACGGCTGGGCTGCTGAAGGACTTTCAGGACGGCACCGTCCGCAACTGGCGGGTCGAGTGGCCGCAGTTCGCGAACACGCCGACGCTGACCTTCCCGGGCTTCCTCACGGGATGGGAGCCGTCGTCCGCCGCGAAGGAGCTGATCTCCGTCGCGGCGAAGCTGAAGGTCACGGGGAAGACCGTCGCCACCAACTTCGCGTAGCGCCATGCGCGCAAGGAGACAAGCACCATGGGAAACCCGCACCGCGGCGAGGCGAGCTTCGAGGTGGACGGCACGGCCTACCGCGTCCGCTACTCATGGAACGCCGCGGCCGAGTACGAGGAGGCCGCCGGGAAGCCGCTCTCGGACGCCCTCTTCGACATCGCCCGCGAGCGGCTCTCTGCGCGCTCGCTCCGCGCGATGCTGTGGGCGGGCCTGCAGGAGCACCACCAGGACGTGACGCTGAAGGACGCCGGCCGCCTCATCGACAAGATGGGCCGAAAGGAGGCGCAGCGCGTCATGGGCGTGGCGCTCCGCTACTTCTTCCCCGAGCTCGAGCCCGCGGAGACGAAGAGCCCGGACCCTCCGAGTCCCGCCGCCTCCGCGTAGAGGAGTGGCGGGACCGCGCGGCCGAGGCGGGCGTCCCGCCCGAGGTCTTCTGGCGCCAGACGCCCCGCGAGACGGCCGTGACGCTCCGCGCGTTGGGCGCCATCCGCCGGCGCGGCTACCAGCTCGCTCTCTTCACGGCGTGGCACGCGGCGGCGTTCGAGCGGATCGAGCGCCTCCCCGACCTCGCGCCGCTGCTCGAGCGGCTCGACGGGTGCGCCGACGAGGACCAGGACCCGGACGAGCAGATCTCCGCGGCGCGTTCGATCGTCGCCGCCTTCGGCGGAAGGGAGCGCTGACCGATGCCCGCCGCCGTCGTCGGCTCCCTGCGCGTCCTGCTCTCCGCGGACTCGGCGCAGATCACGTCCGACCTCGGGAAGGCGCGCGCCGCGGTCAAGGAGACCGGCTCCGAGATCCGCTCGATGGGCGGCGCGGGCGTGGCGCTCCGTGCGGTCACCGCCGAGATCAAGGGCGTCGGCCCGTCGCTGCGCGGCGTCCAGCAGGCGTCGCAGATCGCCACGCAGTCGCTCGCGCTCCTCGGCGAGAAGACGACGCCCGCGGTGTCGAGCCTCACGAACGCGCTCGGCGGACTCCTCGCGGGCGGATTCACGCCGCTCGGCGTCGCGCTCGCCGCGGTGAGCGTCGGCTTCTCGCTCCTCGCGAGCCAGAAGAAGGAGATCGTCTCGGTCTTCGCGGCGACCGAGGAGCGGGTCAAGTCCACGCGCGAGGGGCTGGAGAAGCTCCGGATCGAACTCGGGCTCCTACGCCAGGGAAAGGCCGCGACCGGGGCGGACGTGGACATCGCCGGTGCCGAGGACGAACTGCGCCGCCGGAAGAACGTCGTCGGGCGCGAGCGGCAGGCGGGGTTCCTCGGCTCGGAGGGCGTCGGTGCCTTCTGGCGAAACCTCGGCTCGTCCGTGTTCCCGAGTAGCGGGTTCCTCCCCTCGATCGACTCGGCCGAGGAGGCAGCGCGCCGCGCGGTCCGCGAGCAGGAGGAGTTCATCCGGACCCTCCGCGAGCAGCAGAAGGTCCAGACCGAGATCGACCAGCGAAGGAAGTCCACCGAGGAGACCGCGAAGAAGGAGGCGGCCTCGCAGGAGAAGATCGCCGCCGCCGCGAAGGCCGCCGCGGACGCCCTGGCGAAGTTCGACACCGCGGAGACGACCCGCGAGCGCGCGCTCCGCGAGAAGCGCGTGGACATCCAGTCGCTCCTGAACCCCGGCGCGTCCGACGCATCGCTCGACCGTCAGAAGGGGAAGGTCCACGACGCGATCGAGGACCTCATGAAGGCCTCGAAGGCGTCGCCGGACGAGCGGCGCGACCTGGAGGCGCGGATCCGCTTCGAGCGCGAGATGCTCGACCTGCTCGAGCGGGAGCAGCGCGTTCGCCGCGAGATCGCCGCGATCGAGGCCGCCGCCGCGAAGGCGGACGGGCTCCGCAAGGAGAACGACCGCGCGGCCCTCGACGGGAACACGTCGCTCCCGGACCGCGCGAAGGCCCTCGCGGCGGCGCGGTCCGAGTTCGGCGACATACTCGGCTCGAAGGAGATGGCCGCGCTGCCTGCGACGAGCCCCGAGCGCGCCCGCCTCCTCGCCGAGTTCCGGCGGAAGGAGGACGGGATCAACCGCGACTTCGACGACAAGGGCGTCGAGGCGCAGCGCGCGTTCCTCTCCCGCGTGGACGCGATCCGGCGGCAGGCGCAGGCGGCGACGCTCGCCGACGACCGGAGCCAGACGCGCATCCGCCTGGAGGAGGAGAACGTCCGGCACGACGCGGAACTCCGCTCCGTGAACGACGCGCAGCTCCGCGGACTCCTCACGGAGGAGCAGGCCGCGCAGAAGCGGGACGCCCTCTACGCGGCGCACATCGAGTTCCGGCAGGCGATCACGCGGGAGGGGCGCGAGAAGGAACTCGCGTGGCAGGCGGACTACCAGCAGCGGCTCCTCGCGCTCGCCGGCGAGGCTGAGACCGACCAGGCGCGTCTCGCGGCACTCGCGACCGAGCAGCGGCTTGCGGCGCTCCAGGAGGAGACGCGGAAGCAGGTCGAGGAACTGCGCCGCCGCGGGGAACTCACGCGCGCGCAGGAGGTCGAGAACGCAGCCGCCGGGGCGCGGGAGCGGATCACGCGCCAGGGGCAGCTCCAGCAGGCGGTCACCGGCGACGACCTCGCGGCCGGGTTCCAGGGGCGGATCTCGCAGCTCCGCGAGGAGACGGCGGGCTGGGGTCAGCTCGGCGCGCAGATGGCCGACGTCGCC
>JAIOPE010000057.1 GCA_021414065.1 Planctomycetota bacterium | reverse complement strand
GATCTCGTCGAGGCGCTTGCCGGGGATCGTCTGCTCGACCCCGACGCCGCGGACGCGCGTCGTCACGCGCCGGGATCCGAAGAAGCCCCGGAGCGCCGCGAGGTTCGCGCGGTAGAGGTCCATGGTCGCTTCGGCGAGCGTTCCGACGAGCCGCTCCTCGAGGAGGTGATGCGCGTAGTCGGCGAATGCCGGGACGAGCTTCGTGCCGTCCGCGGCGACCGGCGCAGGGCCGCCACGCAGTTCGTTCTGCGTCGGGACGGGCCCGACGGGAAGCCGGAGCCGGTAGCGCGTCTCCAGCTCGACGAGGAACTTCTCCGCGTCGTCCTTGTTGTCGCCGAGCGCCCGCGTGACGCGCTTCTTCAGCACCGGGTCCCGCCAGGTCGCGTACCAGTTGGTCCTGCCGCTGTCCCACTTGCGAGCCCAGAGCCAGGCGAACTTCCGTCTGCGATTCGACTTCTTCCGCGCCATCAGTGTCCTCCGCCCGGGCGGTGGTTGGAGCCGCCGCGGGTGACGTCACATGGACGCTCTGATCGCCCAGGAAGGCGAGGCAGTTCGACCGGCGAAGACGCGATGGAAGCGAGTAGTTCTCTTGCTTCCACGGCCATCTGCGGACTCTTGGTGCGTGACGCGATGTACGCGCGGACGTCCTCGGGTCGGAAGCGGCGGACGCTGCGGCCGATCTCGACGACCGGGAGGCCGTTCGGGGCGCCCGCCAACCGGTAGATCGACGAGATGTGTACGTTGAGGAACGCCGCGACGGCGCGCGCGTCGAGCAGGGGCTCGCCAAGCACGGGCGTCTCCACGGCGTCCGGGAGCATCACGCAGGCCGCCTCACCGGGATGCCCATCTGCTGGGCGTCGTGGATCTCGCGGCGCATCCCGTGCGACTCCGCGCCGTTGACCCAGAGCTCGTCGCAGACGGGAAGCCACGCGAGGCCGCAGCGGATGCCGAGGTCGCGTTCGTCGGGGTGGTCGTCGCGCAGGAACCGCGGGAGCAGCAGGTGCGGCGCGAACGGCGCGTCGCCGCCGAGGGCGATCTGACGGCAGATCGACTCGGCGAGGAGGACGTTCTCGCGGAGGAGGGACGGCGCCGGAGCGGCGAACGGCGAGCAGACGAAGACGCGCTTCACGCCCGCACCCGCTCGGCCTTCTTCCCGGTGAACCCTTCCCAGCGCGCCACGATGACGTCGACGTACTTCGGGTCGATCTCCATCGCGAAGCACCGCTTGCGTCGGCGCTCGCACGCGATGAGCGTCGTGCCACTGCCGCCGAACGGCTCGTAGACCTCGCCCAAGTCGTGGTTCTGGAGCGGCGTCTCCATGCAGACCATGGGCTTTTGCGTCGGGTGGTCGAACTTCTCCTCTTGGTTCCCGCCCTTGTTCATCAGCATCTTCGGCGAGGGTGCGAACCACACGTTCGACTGGCCCGGTTCGCCGAGCTGTCACGGCTTGTCACCTTGTCACCGGCAGTGGTCGCCCAGCCTGGATGGTGACAGGTGACGGGCGGTGACAGATGCCGACGCAAACCCTCTTAGAACCACCTTCCGTGAGCAACTTACGCTGGTAGCCGTCACACGTTGTCACCTGTCACCGGACGTGGTCGTGCGCGAGCCACCGGCCAGTCGGCGCAGGGTCCGTCGCCCGTAGGCGCGCGCGCGAGGCGGGGCGCTGTCATCGCCCCAGCGCGCCGTGGCCACAGTCAGCACGCGGTCTCGCGGATCTCGGTCCGTGCGACCGACGTTCCGGTCTCGGGCCCAGGTAGATGCGACCCCCGAAGCGCAGTCCCCGCATGGCTTCCGTCAACGCTCGGTAGTGCGAACTTCCGAGCGTTGCCACGTGCGCCGATCCACGTGGAACGCTTATCCCGCCTGCATCCCAGCCCGCCCCGACAGGTGCGAAAGCGCGCACTAGCGCACCGTTACGCACTGGCTGTCCGCCGCCGCCAGAGCGAAGGTCCGCGCATGCCCGAAGCCAACGTCCCCGCCCCGGCCGCCTCCGGTGACGCCCACGACTGCGCCCTCGCGCACGCACGCGCGAATCCGCCGGAGACATCCCTCGCGCGCGCGCCCGCGAGAGACGCCCCCGAATCCGCCGTCGTCGCCGAACTGCTCGCCGCGTTCCTCGCCGGGAGGCGTCCAGGAACGCAGAGGGCCTACGCAGGCGCGCTGACTGCGTTCGGGACGTGGTTTGGGGCGTCCGCGCCGCCGGACGCGCTACAGGCCCTCCTACGCGCCCCAGCGGGCAGCGCCAATGCCGTGGTCTACCGCTACCGGGGGTGGCTCCTCGACCGGGGTCTCTCGACCGCGACGGTCGGGCTGCACCTCTCCGCGCTCCGCGCCGTGGTCCGCCTCGCGCGGGTCCAGGGACTGGTCGCGTGGAACCTCGAGGTGCCGGGCGTGCGCCGGGAGCCGTACCGCGACACCCGCGGACCCGGCCGCCGCGGAGTCCGCGCACTCCTCGCCGAAGTCGAGGTGGCCGCCGACCCGAAGGCGCTCCGCGACCGCGCGATGGTCCGGCTGCTCACTGACCTCGCGCTGCGCCGTGCCGAGGTGACCGCGATCGACGTCGAGGACGTGGACCTCGCCGCCGCGACCGTCGCCGTCCTCGGGAAGGGGCGCACCGGGAAGGTGAAGCTCAAGCTGCCGGACGCGACCCGGGACGCCCTCGCCGCGTGGCTTGCCGTCCGCGGCCCGGAGCCGGGCGCCGCGTTCCTGAACTTCACCCGGGGTGCTGGCCGCCGGACGCGACTCACCGGAACCTCCCTCGCCCGGATCGTGCGGGGACTCGGCGCCGCCGCCGGGATCGCGGGGCTCCACCCGCACCAGCTCCGGCACGCCGCGATCACGGAGGCTCTCGACCTGACCCACGGCGACGTCCGTGCCGTCCAGCGTTTCAGCCGCCACGCCGATCCGCGGACGCTGCTCCTCTACGACGACGCTCGCCGGGACCAGGGCGGCGAGGTGGCGAAGCTCGTGGCGGACTGGCGGTAGGCGGCGTCCACCGGCGCAGTTTCGTACGCTGGACTCGATCTGATTCGTGCCCCCCGCCCTCACGCGCGGCGCGTCCGTCGCGCCGCCGATGGATGGAGGTACGATCGAGCTCATGGCCGCCTCGACCGTCTCAATCCCGCGGTTCGCCGTGACGTGCTTCCTCGCCACAGGCGTGCCGTTCGGCCTCCTGTCGGGCGCGTTCACGGGTTTCGCAACCCACGGAGTGGTGGGAAGCCCAGCCCTCGGCGCCAGTGATGGCGCGGCGACCGCAGTCTTGGCCGGGGCGACGTTCGGCATCGCGATGACAGTCATCCTCGGAACGATGCACCGGGCCGGCGCGCGATTGCCATCGGGCGCACTCGCCGACGTGCATCAGTCAGAAGCGTTCAACGTGCAGGGCAATCTCGCCTGCACCACGGAGGCCGCCGTCCAGGCGCTGGCGCAGCTGCGTGTCACGCCAGCGCGAGAAGCCTCGGGTGACGTGGTCGTACTTGAGGGACGAACGTCCACGTCGTGGAGGTCTTGGGGTGAGATCGTTCGAATCGAACTTGGACCACCGCTCGATGACGTGGTCCCCGTCCATGTGACGAGCCGCCCGACCTGGCGAACGACCATCGCCGACTACGGGAAGAACCTCGCGAACGTCGCCACGATCCGACGCGCGATGGGCGCGGATCAACCCGTCCGCACTTAGCCCCGCATCAGCACAGCCGTCGGCGTGTGCTCTCGACCCACGCCGTCCGCCGCGCGCCCAGTCGATGCCGGCGCTTCTCTACACCCCGGCATTCGATCTACACGGGGCCCCGCCACGCGCGCGTCGCATTCTGCGCCTGGAGCGCGCTGGCGCCGACGTCGTCACTCAATGACCGCAGTTGGCTCATGCCCCCGATGGATCGGTCCCGCACTTATGATAGACTCTCTCTATCGTTGTTCGGACGCCAACCCGCACCCAAAGCACGACCATGACCACCGATCTCGCTGCCACATCCCGCATCGCGTTCACGCCCACGAAGACCCGTCGTGCGACGACGATGGACCGCGTCCGCGTCCGTGCATTCGCCCGTCGCCTGGAAGCGGGCGAGGACGAGCTCGACGCCTTCTGGGCCGTCGCGTCGGACCCGGGCACGGGACTCGCTCGCTTCCGCGGCGCCACGGAGCGCCCGGCCCCGATCATCCTGCGACGCAAGCTCGCGGCGCTGCTCCAGCGCGTGGCGCCGCAGCTCGTCGAGGCCGCGAAGGACATCGCGCTCGCGCGGCTCTCCGGGCTCTCGGACGACGCGATCCGGGCCGTCGCCGAGGTGGTCACGGGCGACTTCCAGGACGGCGGCACCGCCCGGGCGCGGCTCGACGCCGCACGGATCATCCTCGGATCGATCGGCGTCCGGGAGCAGGCGTCCGCGACATCGGCGCAGGCGAACGTGTTCGTGTCGCTCGGCGACGGGCTCCGGGCGCTTCGGCACGCGGATGCCGAGGTGCGCGATGCCTCCGCCTGAACTCGAAGCCGCCGTGCAACGCTGGCGCCGGGACCCCGCCCACTTCGCGCGTTCGGTCCTCGGCGTGACCACTCTGTGGCGTCGCCAGGTCGAGATCCTCGAGGCGCTGCGCGACCACCGCCGCGTGGCGGTCCCGAGCTGCCACGAGTCCGGGAAGACGTTCGTCGCGTCGGTCGCCGCGGTCCATCACCTGGTCTCCTACCAACCGTCGAAGGTGATCACGACCGCGCCGACGCAACGCCAGGTCAAAGACCTCTTGTGGTCCGAGATCCGCGCCCGCCACACGGGCATGGTCCGCACGCTCGGAGGCGACCCGGGACTCGGCGCCCCGAACCTGACGCAGTGGGCGATCCCGGATGAGCCGGATTGGTTCGCGACGGGCTTCGCGACGTCGCCCGACAAAGCGAGCGAGAACGCAACCAGATTGCACGGCTACCACTCGCCGCATCTGCTCGTGATCCTCGACGAAGCGGGCGGCATCGCGCGCGAGGTCTGGAGCGCCATCGACGGTCTCCTGACGTCCGGCGACGCGCGCGTGCTTGCGATCGGCAACCCGTCGGCGGGGACGGAGTTCGAGCGCGTATGCCGGTCGCCCGACTGGCGCGTGCTCCGGATCGCCGCGACCGACTGTCCGAACCTGCAACCCGGCGCCCAGCCGCTGCCCTGGGGCGTGACGCGCGCGTGGGTCGAGGAGATGCGCCGACGCTGGGGCGCGTCGAGCCCGGTTTTCCAGACGAAGGTCCTCGGTCTGTTCCCCGAGTCCTCGGTCGATACGCTCCTCTCGATCGCCGACGTCGAGGCCGCGATCGCGCGGCGACCGTCGAACGAGGATCGCGGGGCAGTCTCGATCGGCTGCGACGTGGCGCGCTTCGGGAGCGACGAGACCGTGATCTACGTGGTCCGGGGCGGCGCCGTCCTGGCGGTCGAGTGCTTCGGGGGTCAAGACACGATGCGCACCGCCGGCGCGGTCCTGCGACTCGCCCGCGAGCACGGCGTGGAGGTGTACGACGCGGAGCGGATCGCGATCGACGACACCGGCATCGGCGGCGCCGTCGTGGACCGGCTGCGCGAGCAGGGCTGGGACGTGCAGGCGATCAACTTCGGAGCGTCGCCCCGGCAGTCCTCGAACGAGACGCGCTTCTTCAACCGACGGACCGAGCTCTGGTGGGACCTGCGCGAGTGGGTCCGGCACGACGCTGCCCTCGGGGACCTGTCCCCCGACACGCAGGACGCGCTCCGCGCCGACCTGACCGCGCCGAAGTACGAGCAGCGAAGCGACGGCCGGATCGCGCTGGAGCCCAAGGACCGCATCCGACAGCGCGTCGGTCGCTCGCCGGACCACGGCGACGCTCTGGCGCTCGCCATCGCCGCGCGGGTGCGCGCACGGTTCTTCGGTCCGGACGACGACACGACGCCGCCGAGCCGCGATGACGACGACGAGGACGACGCGGATGTCGCCGAGGCGCAGCGCCGCTGCGGTCCGTTCGCGGGGTACACGTTCGAGCGGTTCCGCAGGATGATCGGCGTGTGAGCGGACGTGCGGCTGATGAAGACCTCGCCGCGGAAGCGGATCGACGGCATCGTCGCCGCGGTCACGGCGCTCTCCCGGCTCATGGTGCTGCCCGACCGCCCGGCGTCGCCGTACGCCTACCGCGGCGTGCGAACGGTGGGCTGACGCCGCGCGCACGCCGAAAATCACTTGACCGGCTGGCGAGGGATGCCGATGATCCCTACAGACTGATGTCCACTGAAGCCATCCTGGATAGGATGCTTCAGTGCCCCGGAGGCGGGGTTGCGACACGGTCGTGCGCTGCTAGCCCACTGATGTGGCGCAAGACGGGCGAGCCTAACAGGCTCGATCTGCTGTCGTCCCCCTCTCGTGAGGGAGGCGCGGCGCCCCGCGAGTTGTCCTAAGAGATCGGTGGCCACGATCTCCTAGGTCAAATTTTGAGCTTCGCCCCCCCTCGCCCCCTCTCCAGGGGGCGGGGGAGGCGATCCTCGCGGGAGCAGCCATGCCTGACGAACCTCTCCTTTCAGATGAGATCCTGCGTGCCGTCGCCCAGGGTCCGGTCTTGGCATCCCAGCTCGGCGTTGCCGTCGCTCGGGCCTGCCCGAACGGCCTCGCCGATGCCCGCAGCCGCTTCGGCAGGAAGTTCAGAGACATCGTCTCAGGTGTCACGAACGGGGCCGTCGAGGAACGCAACCCAGGGGCCGAGTCGTACTTCGTACGCGCCGATGCCCCACCCGACGTCCGACCGCAGAGTCCGAGCGGCCTCGCGCCGACTCGCCTCGCGCGGCTCCTTCTCTCGCCTTCGTCATTCGAGCGACTCTATGTGCGGCGTTCCAATGGCGAGTTCATCGTTCGCCCGGCTGCGGAGCCGGAGCCCGGAGATGGTTGGACTCCACTGCCCCCGATCCCAGCCGAGGAGCTCAACGCCGCAGCCGCGACCGTCGTCGCCGCAGTACCTGACCCCGCCGCCCGGCAACGGCTCGAGGTGCTTGCTCGCGGACGTCAGTGGGAAGAGTTCTGGCGAACTCTGTGGACCGCCTCAGCAGAGGCCGGAGAGCGCCTCCAAGCCGCGCGATTCGGGCTCGTCGATGCGCACCTCCGGAAGCATATCGGTGACGCGCTTCCGGCTGCCGAGTTGGCGCCGCTGCTCGAACGGATTCGACACATCGTTGTCCGCGGGCGGCCATCCGCCCATGCTGCTCGGAGAGATACGCCCGACCGACCCGCGGCGGTGGCCATCGCGTCCGCGTCTCGCACGGAGGATGCCCTGCACGCGATCGACACGATCGTCGCGCGCGCTGGCCGTTCGATGTGTGAGCGCGATCTTCGGGAGCACTTCGTGCCGCTCCTCGGTGCGGTGCTCCGCGTTCTCGCGGGCAGCAAGTAGCGTGCCTGGGTGGAGCGGCTCGTCGCCATCCCGCTGGCACACTCCGCCATGCAACCAGCCCTTCACGGCGCGGGCTACCTGACCTGTTTGGTCTCGCGCGTGCTCGGACGCGACCTCACGCCTACGATCCTCGAACTGGCACCCCAAGTCGCACTGTTCGGGCGGCCGACGCGAGAGGCGCTCGACGCGGTGTACCTGATCGTCGAGGACAGCGCGCAGCCGGTCGCGGTTCCGGCACACCTACGAGCGGAGTTCATCGGGAAAGTCCGGTTTCTGCCGCAGAGCCTGACGGTTCGCGCCGTGCCAGCGTCCGAGAAGTTCGTCAGGAAGTGGTCCGCAACGCCCGTGACCACCAACGTTCTCCAACTGCGCGAGTTCGACGTTCCTGTGATTGGGAAGGACTGTGGCCGCTACGACATCCGCAAGGACGAGCGCAAGGCGCTCGTGAAGGTGGTTTCGCAGTTCGCTGCTGCGGCGGCGGGATCGAGCCTGGGAGCGGCCATCACCACGTTCCAGGGCAACAACCAGGTGGAGTCGATCGTGCAGCGCCCAGATGCCAAGTCGCTTCAGCTCATCGAGGCGAAGGATCACGGGCCCAGCGAAGCGCGCCTGTTCTTCTGCCCGGTGTCACCATCGCAGTTGCTGCTCGCAGCCGTCGCGAAGGCGAAGGGCGGCGCGTCGGCGCAGGATCGGGCAATCTCACTTGCCGTGTCGCGCGCCAGTGCGGCTGGCACCGCGCTCGGCCTCGTCTTGCCGAGTTAGCGCCTCGCACGATGTGGCACGAGCCTCCGCGAACGGGGACTCTCGGTCCATGTCCGCGCCCGTACGTGGCCTGCTCGCCCGCCTCCGGACCGGCGTCCGTGCCTTCCTCCTGAGCGACGAGCCCCCCGAGTGGCGCCGGCGGACGCCGGGCGTCGGCCAGCCGACCTAGGTCCCCGCGCGCACCGCCAGTACCGCGCTCGCGTCCCGCTCAACCACCGCGCGCAGGACCCCAAGCCCCCGCTCGCACTCCTCGGCCGTCGCGGACGCGAGCTCCAGGTACACGCGCCCCTTGTGCTCGCAGAAGCCGTGGTCGCGCGTCTGGACGCACCACGACGCTCCGACCGAGAGCAGCTCGACCCGCGCGGCAACGAGGTGCATGGCGGCCTTGGTCTGTCGCGACGTCGCCCCCGCGCCGAGGTCGATCCGGATCGAGGGCTCCGCCAGCCCGTAGTTGTTCACGACGGTCTCGATCGTCATCGTCGGCCCGCTCGTCCTGCGTCGCTTAGCGGTCGTCATGGTGGCTCCTTGTGGACGGGACATTCGCTCCGGACCGCGGACCTCAGCAAGTCTGGAAGCGAGGCTTCACCTGCGGTTCACGGCCACTCGTCCCTCGCACCACGCCGTCCCCGGAGCGAACGTGTCGGGAGGAGCACCCCATGCCAGAGAACGCCGCGCAGGAGTCCCACCGCCGCCGCTTGATCGACGTGATCCGTGTCGAGATGACCCGGACCACGGGCCGGCGCTACGAGCGGCTCAACCTCGACGCGCTCGACCTCGCGGGGCTGATGGACCTGCAACGGTTCCTGCGCGACGTCGATGCCGAGCACCGCACGGCGATCCAGCGCGCGCAGTTCGTCCCGTGGCGCAAGCCCTGAGCGCGGGTCCGACCGCGCCCGCCCCGGTCGGCGACGCGCGTGCGACCGTTCAGACCGCGGTGAACGTCGCCGGGGCGATCGAGAGGTCCGCCGCCGCCTGCCGCTCGCACTCCGCCTTCGTCTCGTCGCAGCACAGGTACGTCCCGCCGAGTCCGCAGTCGGCGAGCCAGCGCCCCGGCGCGTGGTGCGGCTCGTCGCCCGTCCACTGGTGGCACTCGCACTCGCGGCGCTCCCATCGCTCGGCGATCGGCGTCGCGCCCGCGACGTACTTCGCGCCCGCCCAGACGCGCCCGTTCGGGGAGACGCGCGCCACGACA
>JAIOPE010000121.1 GCA_021414065.1 Planctomycetota bacterium | reverse complement strand
GGCGGCACGCCCTGGGTGCTCGACCGCGCGCTCGACGCCGACAGCGAGGGCGATCTCGTCGGCGCGTCCGTCTTCGTCCAGGAGGGCGCCGCGAACTTCGACACCCTCTGGGTGATGACGACGGACGCCGCGATCGTCGTGAACACGACCGCGATGACGTGGTCGCAGTTCTCGGGCGCGGGCGACATCGTCGGCGGGAACGGTCTCACCAAGACCGGGAACACGCTCGACGTGAACGTCGACAACGCGACCTTGGAAATCAACGCGGACGCGCTCCGCGTCAAGGCGCTCGGGATCACGGACTCCCACGTCGCCGCCGCGAACAAGGACGGTCTCGTCGGCGTCCCGTCGCTTCGCACCCTCGGCACCGGCTCGCAGCAGGCGACCGCGGGCAACGACGGGCGGCTCTCGGACACGCGCGTCCCGGCGGCCTCGCAGGCCGGGACCGCGTGGGACTTCAACGACAACGAGATCACGGCGCTGCGGCCGAAGGGCTACGTCACCGGCGCGCGTCCGGCCGCGCCCGCGAACGGCCGCATCATCTTCGACACGACGATCACGCGCCTCATGGTCTGGTACTGACCGTGGCGGACGCTGCGTTCCTCGCGAGGGTCCACGCGCGTGCCGCGCGGGAGGCGTCCGGCCGCCCGCAGGTCTTTGTCCCGCCCGGGCCGCCGGTACCAGAGACCCCGAGGGAGGAGCCCGCGCCCGCGGATCCCGGACCGCCGGTCGCAGAGGGCGCGCGCGGCACGCAGAAGCAGCGCACGCGCGCGCTCCACGACGACCTCTGCGAGGTCGTCAACCGCCACGCCGCATCGCCCGAGACGGTGCTCATGGCGCTCGAGCTCCTCCGCCACCAGGTGCTCGCGCCGCGCCTGCGGCAGCTGGAGCTCGAGTAGCCCGTGGCGTGGAAACTCCTCTGGACCGAGGACGACGCCGGCGTCGCGGACGGACTCGCGACCCTCGACGGCGCGGCGCTCGTCGTCCAGGACCCCGCGAACGCGACCCTCGCGCCGACGGCGGGGAAGATCCCGAAGGCGATGCCGAGCGGGCAGCTCGCGCCGGGGTGGATCCCGCCGATCCTGCACGCGGCCACGCACAAGGACGGCGGCACCGACGAGGTCGCCACGGCGACGCCCGCCGCGAACGAGATCCCGAAGGCCGACGCCGGCGGGAAGCTCGATGTCGGCTGGCTCCCGACCGACGTCGCGGACGGCATCCCGTCCCTCGACGGCAGCAAGCGCGCCGTCGCCGCCGGCCTCGTCGTCGACAGCATCCAGGTCGTCGGCGCGCAGAAGGCCGCCATCGCGGACCCCGCGGGCGGCGGCGTGATCGATCTCCAGGCCCGCGCGGCCGTGATGGCGATCCTCGCGCGGCTGCGCACCCACGGGTTGAGCGCGACGTAGCTTCGCGCGCGGCGCGGCTTGCACGGGTCCGCGCGTCGTCGAAGTTCGTCGTGTGCCCGCCACCTGGAACCCGCTCAACGACAACCCCACGACCGGGGACGACATCCCGACCGCGTTCCGCGAGTTGGAGGCCCGGACCCTTGATCTACGCGGGTGCTGGATCGGCGCGACGCCGCCCGACAACCCGGTCGAGGGGCAGTTCTGGCTCGACACGAGCGCGGTCCCCTACCGGCTGAAGCAGTACGTCCGGATCGACGCCGGCGGGCCGTCGTGGCAGACGCTCGTCGCGCGGCTCCCTGGACCGGTCAACGCCGACCCGAGCGTCGTTGACGACCGTCTCGCGCCCTTCGAGTTCAAGGCGCTGCGCGTCGAGAACCGCAACGCGCTGCCGGCCGCGTCGCCGCTGAACGCGGGACTCCTCGTCTACCGGATCACGGACGGCGAACTCTGGATCGCGGACATGCCGGTCTCGGCCGGCTGGAAGGGGCTCCTCAGCGTCACGCCGACGTCGCTCGACACCGTCGAGCTGGCGCTCGAAGGCGATCTCGGGAACGACGCGACGAACCCGCCGACGAAGCAGAGGAAGGGCGTGCTCGAGGGCTGGCTCTTCGACGACGTCGCCGAGAAGCGCACGCTCGCGTTCGTCGTCCCGAAGAACTGGCGCGGCGCGTCCGACCTCAAGCTCCGCCTCTTCCAGGTGCTCGCGCAGGCGCAGCTCGCCGGCGACGACATCGAGTGGACAGGCGAGGTCCGCACGCTCATCCCCGGCCAGGAGAAGGTGACGAAGGCGGCGACCGCGCTCGCCGTCGCAGTCACCGACATCGGCGCGGACGTGGACGGCATCGACGACGGCGGCGGGCCGTACGTCACCGAACTCATCGTCGATCACGACGACCCGAACAACCCCGTCTCCGCGGGCTGCCTCGTCCTCGTCACCGTGTGGCGCGCGAGCGTCGGCGGCGCGGGGAAGGCAGGCGGAGTCGTCGTCTTCCACGCGGATCTCGCCTACGCGCAGACGCCGCGTCACGAAAGGGCGTGAACCATGGACGAGACCCTGAAGGAAGCCGCGCGCCAGGTGCCGTCGCTGACGGTGCTCGTCGTCCTCGTCATCTACTTCCTGCGCGCGCTCGACCGCCGCGACTCGACGATCAAGTCGATCGCCGAGACGTGCCACGCGAGCCAGCAGTTTGCGACCGCAGCCATCAATGAGAACACGCGCGTCTTGGGCAAGGTGGGCGAGGCCCTCGACGCGCATCGCCAAGTGATCGCGGACGCCGTCCGCGACGGCATCGACCGTTCCACGCTCGCCAAGTCATGAAGGGAGTCCGTCATGTTCCGAGTCCATCGTGTCGCGTCCGTCCTCGCCATCGTGCTCGTCGCCGGCGCGCTCGCCGGGTGCCAGGGTCTCGCGCAGGCGCTCGGCGCGAACCCGGCCGCGACCGCCCCGGCGTACAACGGCATCGGGCTGATCGCGCAACCGGGCGCTGAGGTGAAGGTGTACGGGTCGCCGAACCAGTCCGGCCCGGTCGGCGCCAGCGGCAGTGCGTCGGCGCAGGCCGAACAGGCGCAGACGACGGAGATCGGAGCGGAGGCGATCGACGCGCTCCTCTCCGCGGCGCAGGACGCGATCACGGGCGGCGCGGCCCCCGTCGCGAACTCGCTGATCGACCGCGCCAAGGCGCTCGGCGGCGTCAAGCGCTCGACGAAGGCAAGGGCGGGAGCAGTTCCCGGAGCGCCGGCGAGCAAGGGCGAGGCGCCCCCCGTGGACAGCGCGGTCGCGCCGCCCCCGGTTGACGCCTCGGCCCCTGGGAGGTGAGTGCGGGCCGCAGCCCGACGGGCGAACGTCGCCGCAGGTGGCCTCTGACCGACTCTGGTCGATTCTTATGAGCGCATGTGGCCCCTGATAGCGTCTGCCCGAATGTCGTCGCAACGTCAGCGAGCCGTGACCACGGTGGAGGAGCCCTGGGCCTCCGTTGACTCGGTCGCCGCCCACCTCGGCGTCGCGAAGGACTCGGTCTACCGCTGGATCGACGCGAAGCACATGCCCGCGCACAAGATCGGGAAGCTGTGGAAGTTCAAGCTCTCCGAAGTCGATGAGTGGGTGCGCGGCGGCGGGGCGAACGAGCGGGCGCCCGTCGCGCGCCGCCGAAAGGCGATCAGAGCGAGGAGGGGGCGATGACGCTCTCCGCGGTCGGCCCGCGCCTGAGCGCCACTTCGGCGGTCGCGCAGAGGAGGCGCCAACTCCTCGCGCTGCTGCATGCGCTGGGCGGCCGAGTCGGGAACCTCGATTTCCAGAAGCTGTTGTTCCTGTACTGCCAGGAGCCGCAGGCGTCCGGCACCTACGAGTTTGTTCCGTACCGGTTCGGCGCATTCTCGTTCACGTCCTACGCCGACCGTCGCAAGCTGGTGGACCTCGGACTCCTTGCCGACGAAGGCAACGAGTGGCTGCTCACCGACAGCGGAAGATCGGAGGTGGCGGGCACCAGGGACTTGTGGCTTGTGGCGTTCGCGAACGGCCGTCGCGACGTGCGCGGCGACGCCCTCGTCGCCGAGACCTACCGCCGGTTCCCCTACTACGCGATCCGAAGCGAGATCGCGGAGCGCGTGCTGAAGGGGGACGCGGCGTCGCTTCAGCGGATCGACGCTGCGCGTCCCAAGGCACTCGGTTCCGCGCTGTCGACCGTGGGATATGAGGGGCGGACGATCGAGAGCTATCTGAACGCGCTACTTGCAGCGGAGATCACGGTGCTTTGCGACGTCCGGCGGAACCCGATCAGCCGCAAGTACGGCTTCTCGAAGAGCACGCTGCAGAAGGCGTGCGATGGCGTCGGCATCCGGTACGAGCATCTTCCCGCGCTGGGAGTCGCGTCGGAGAAGCGGCGAAGTCTGGACACGCAGGCCGACTACGACGCGCTGTTCGCCGAGTACGAACGGACCACGCTGCCGCACCAGGGCGCGGCGCTCGCGCAGATCCGCGGCTGGATGCGCTGCGGCGAACGCGTGGCGCTCATGTGCTTCGAGCGCCTCCCGCAGCAGTGCCACCGGCACTGCGTGGCCGAGGCGCTGGAGAGGCAGTCCGATCCGCCGCTGGCGGCTACGCACCTGTGAAGGCACATGCCGAAGCAACGCATCCTCATCACGGTCAAGACGTACCCGACGCTCTCGCGGAAGTACGGCGAAACGGTCTGCACGGCGGGCGTGAGAGAAGACGGCTCCTGGGTGCGGATCTACCCGGTGCCGTTCCGACGTCTCGACGAGGGGGAACAGTACAAGAAGTTCGACTGGCTGGACTGCCGCCTCGAGCGCAATACGTCAGATCCGCGGCCCGAGACGTTTCGGCCCGTTGACGAGGCGGAGCTGCGGCCGGTCGAGCACGTGGGGACCGCCGACAACTGGCGAGAGCGACGCCGCCTCCTCCTCGGAACCGCGCGCATGTACGACCGGCTCGACGACCTGATCGCTGACGCCAAGGCGAACGTCTGCTCTCTTGCGGTCTTCCGGCCGACTCGGATACTCGACTTCATCTGGGAGGAAGAGGACTCGCGAGAGTGGGACCCCGAGAAGCTGCGTCAGATGCGAGCGGCGCACACGCAGCTCGACCTCTTCTCTGACAACGCATGGCGCAACACTTTCCAGGTGATCCCGAAGCTCCCGTACAACTTCTCGTATCGGTTCGAGGACGCTTCCGGGAAGGGGAGCGAGCTCCAGGTTCTCGATTGGGAGGCCGGCGCCCTCTACTGGAACTGCCTGCGCTCATGCGAGGGCGACGAACCTCGCGCACTCGCCAAGGTGCGGCAGAAGTACCTCGACGAGTTCCTCAAGACGGACCTGCACTTCTTCGTGGGAACCACGCAGCAGTTCCACTTCGTCGCGCCGAACCCGTGGGTCATCGTCGGCGTGTTCCCCGTTCCTCACGAGCATCAGCTCGACTTGTTCTGAGGCGACAGTCCGCGAGCGGACGCGCGACTCGGTCCTCGGAGACGGCGGCTGAGATCCCAGATCGGAGTCCCCGTGCTGCGAGAAGTGACGTCGCTTCGCCGGTTGAAGTCGGGCTTCGTCCTCAATCTGTACGGTGGACCGACTGGCCGTCACGGGAACACGGTGCATCCCGTCGACTGCATGCATGTCGCCCAGATGACGATCCCACCGGCGAAGATCTGGGCAGACACGGTCGACGAGTTGAAGGCGTGGATCGCCGCTAAGGGTGGCGACCTGGATCCGACGTCGCCCGTCTGTGACGAGGTGTGGAGACGCTGACCGGGACGTGGCCATCCGCCGTCGCGCCGTTCACTTCGGCAGGACCAGCCGGACGTCGTTCGCGCCCGGCGAGACGCCATCGACCGCAGCGTCCTCGACGCCCGGCGCAGAGTCCGTGAACCGCGCCGTCACGCGGAACGGTCCCGGGTCGTCCATGGAGACGCGGAGCGTGAACAAGCCGTCGTCGTCGCTCAGATCGCTGACGAAGAACCGCTCGTCTGTGTCCGAGCGCGCCGCCGCGACCGCGCGGACGCCCCGCCCGTTCTTCCCCGAGATGACGCCGCGGATCGTCGCCGCAGTGCGCAGTACGAGCGTGACTTCCTGCCCGTTCGGCACGGCTTCGACGGGCGCCGCCTGGTACCACACGCCGTGGCTCCCCGCCGTCAGGCGCCACTTGTGCGCTGGCAGATCGGCGAACTGCGCACGCCCGTCCGCGTCGGTGTCCGCTCGCCGCACGGTCTCACGGTAGTCGCCCGAGAGCCAGACGGTGACGCCGGCGACCGGCTCGCCCGCCGGGTCGGTGACGCGAACACGAACCGTGCGACCGGTCGCGACGCGCTCGCACGTCAGGACGACTTCGACGCCCGGGGTGGCGTTGTCTGCACGCGCGGTGAGGTCCGTGTCGCGGTTGCCGACGATCCCGTCGAAGGAGACGGAGCAGACAGCGCCCTGCGGCACCGTCGCGCGAAAGCGACCGTCCTCGCCAGTCGACGCCGTCAGCTCACGGCTCGAGCCCTCGCGGATCCGGACGAACGCGCGGGCGACCGGCTTCCCGTCCGGGTCGAGCACCTTCCCCGCGAGCGACGAGCCTTCGCGGAGCACGAGCGTGACCTCCGTCGTGTCGGGCCGGAGCGGTTGTGCCTCGCACGGTAGGAAGGCTCGCTGGCTTCCGTACGGGGGGTTCGCGTTCACGAAGACAGCATTCGCACCCACGGCGATTCGCGCCGTTCCGTCGGCCCCCGTCGCGGCACGGGCGAACTCAGCCCCGTACCGCCCGCTCCCGTTGACGAGTGCGCGCGGGACGGGCGCCCCGGCGTCGTCGATGACGCGGACGGTCAGCGTGCGCGCGCCAGATTGTGCGAGCACCACGCCAAGCGCGTCGCTCTCCTCAGGAACATCGACGGACAACTCGATCCGCGGCGGGTTCTCGGGGGACGCAGTGAGTTGGTAGCGCCCGGGCGCGAGGTCGCCGAAACGGAAGCGGCCGAGGTCGTCCGTGAGCCGCTCGTCGGTGCGCCAGAGCGGAGGGCCGGAGTCACGGCCGAGCGGGCCGCTCGCGGTCACTCGCACCTGTGCGAGCGGCCTTGACGCGGCGTCGAGTACGCGACCTTCGATGGCGCGGGCGGCGGGAAGCACCACATCACCGAGGTCCGCATCGGCCCGCGGCTCCGGCGCAGGAACCACCACGCTGAGACGGCCGGACCGTGACGCGGTGACCGTGAGGACGTGACGGAGCGTGCGGTCGAGGTCCGCGATGCGGAAGTGTCCGTCCGCTCCGCTCGTCGCGAAGCCGGCACTGAGGCACGACGTGCCGCCGTTCTCCGAAGGAGACGCGACGGCTGCGACGAGTGCTCCCGCGACGGGCGCGCCGTCCGCGCCGACAATCCGCCCGGTCGCGCCGAAGGCGGGGCGCAGAGAGAAGTCGACGACATCGCGCGTTCCCGGAGCCTCGCGCGCGACCGCGTAGCCGGTCGCGCGGACGGTGACCAGCTCGTCGCCCTTCTCGGTGAGGCCCGTCAGCGTGTAGGCGCCGTCCTCGCTCGTTGCGGCGGCTCGCTCGCCGTCCCACCCGAATCCGACGCTCGCCGCCGCGACCGGCGCGCCCGTCTCCGCGTCGATCACGCGCCCGCGCAGCGTCCGGCCCGTCGCGAGGACGACGACCAACGTCGCCTCGCCGGTCGGCGGCAGATCCATGGCTCGAACTCCCGAGCTCACGCGGCCTGCGGCGATGCAGCGGACGAGGACGCGCTCGCTCGGCGGCAGGCCATCGAACACTGCGACGCCGGACGCATCGGTCGCGCCGCGCCGATACGTGGTCGCCGTGAAGCGCCCGTCGTCGCTCAACTCGACCGCCACGCCCGCGAGCGGTACGTTCGCGGCGTCCGTCACCGTGACGCGGGCGGCGACGCCTTCGGTCAGGACGACGCGGACGCGCTCGCCCGCCTGTCGCGTGGCGAGTTCCACGGGCGCGAGGCCCGGGGCGGACACACGAAGCGCGACGCACTGGCCCCGTTCGAGACGCAGCGCGAACGTGCCGTCCCTCGCGGACTGCGTGGCCGGTCCCTGGACCGCAGTCCGGTACTCGGCGTGGTTGACTCGACTCGCCCGCCGCCACTGATACGTCACCGCGACGATTGCGGCCCCCGCGACCGGTGAGTCGTCGCGACGGACGACGACGCCGTGGAGGTCGCGATCGCGATCGATTGCGTTGAGGTCGATGCTGGCAGGGAGCGTGTCGGCCGCAGGCGGTTCGGGGGGTGGCTCGGGGCGCGCCCGCGCCGGAGGTGCGTGATCGATCGTCGGCGACGGGACGATGGCCGGGTGAGGGACCGTCGGCGCGGCGAGATCGTTGACGATGACCGCCGCGCCCACGAGCAGCATCAGCGCAATTGCGGCGACGACAGCCTTCTTCATGATGAGCACTCCAAGGATCGTGGTCGTGCCGACCGTTGCGGAGCCCGTCGCGGCGGCATGCCGGGCGGCCTCGCGCACGACGGCGTCGCGCACTCCCGAGAGTCCGCGCGGCTCGCCTGCGCGACCGAACCAAGCGAAGACGGCCGCCGGTCCGCCCAAGTCGTCACGCAGCCTCCGCAACGCTCGAGTCAGCGTCGATCGCACCGTCCCCGGCGGCTCGCCGCGGATCTCGGCGATCTCGGCAGGCTCGAGTCCGTAGCGCCACCGCATGATCGCGACCGCCCGGTACGGCTCGGGCAGCGCGGCGATCGCGCCGCGGGCCCGCTCCAGGTCGTCGTGGCGCTCGGCCTCCGAGGCCGGGTCAGGCGCGCCGAGCGGCGGAGCGACACGAAGCGGGTCGGGTTCCCGCCGCACGCGGAGTCGCACCTTCTCGGCCTTGTGACGCAGTACGCCCGCGAGCCACGGCATCGCCGGACGCGAGGGGTCCCACGCGCGAACGGCGTCGAACAGGGCGAGGAACGTCTCCTGGAGGGCGTCCTCCGCCGACGCGGCGTCGGGCGTCCACGCGAGCGCGAGCCGGAAGAGCTCTGGCGCGGCCTGGTCGAAGACGTCGCCGAGCGCTGTCGGGTCGCCGGTCTCGCGGAATCGCGCGAGCGATGCCTCGACCGGAGGCGCGGGCGTCGTCGGGCGCATGCTCGCGTGCATCGTTGGATCTTCCCGCGAGACGGCGTCCGCGCTGCACGGGGAATGCGTCGGTGCCGTACCCGACCCCGGTTCGTCGCTCTCTCGGCGGGTGCCGTCTACTTCGTGACGACGAGAAGGACGTCCTGCGTCCCCGGCGCGACGTCGTCGAGCGTCGCCTCCGGCGTGCTGTCGCCGCTGCGGTCAACGACGACCCGCACGGAAAGCGTGTCCGTGTCGGGGAGGAGCAGCGCGAAACGCCCGTCTTGGCCGACTTGTGACCACGCGACTCCCTCTCCGCGGCGTTCGGCGTGCGCGGAGCCCCACGGCTGCGGCGTGCCGGCCTTGTCCACGACTGTCCCCGTGATCCGAGTCGCCGAACGGCAGACGAGGCGCAGTTCCTGCCCGTCGGGCACGACATCCACAGGCGCGGGTGCGAGGAAGTCCGACGACTGCATGAAGACGCGCACAGTCAGGTTCCGTGCTGGCAGATCCTTGAACGCCACGCGGCCGGCGTCGTCGGTCTGAGGGTTGACTCCGCCGAAGAGGTTGACCGACGCCTTCGGCACGGGGTCGCCCTGCGGCGAGACGACGACGATCGTCAACGTCCGGTCGAGCGCGACGCGCGTGCATCGCACAACGATGTCCGCGCCCGCCGCGACTCCTTCGACGCGCGCAGCGAGCCCGGAGTCCTTCCGCGTTCCGCGGGCAGTCACCGCCCCGTCGAAGACGACGACCGAGCGGCTGTCCTTGCGGACGAGCACGCGGAAGAGCCCGTCGGCGCCGGCCTCGGCCCATCGCTCATCGCCGTCGGCGCCGATGAGGCGGAACCATGCGCCAGCGACGCCGGCACCTTCAGGATCGACGACGCGTCCTGTCACGACCGCGCCCTCCTCGAGCGCGATCGTCATGTCGCTCGTGTCGTCCGGAAGGGGTTTCCACGCGGGCTGGAGGAACGTGCGCGCGGCGTCGTGCGGCGGGTAGACGCTCCACGTCATCGCCCGTCCCTCGGGCACGGCCACGTGGGCGACTCCAGCGGCGTTCGTGCGTTCCTGGATGCGCTGGTTGTTCGAGTTCGTCAGAGTGACGAAAACCCCGGGGAGCGGCTTCCCTTCCGGGTCGGTGACGGTGATCGTCACGTCCCGGATGGCGGCCCGTGTAATCCGCAGATTGAGGATGTCCGCATTCGGCCGCACGTGGATCTTGGTGCGGATCTCCTGACCGCCGGCGGGACGCACGACGACCTCGTAGTCCCCTGGCTCGACGCCGCCGAACCGGAACCGGCCGAGGTCGTCCGTTGCCACGGTCACCGAGCGCCCGTAGAAACTCCCCACCTCGTCGCCGGTGAGAGGTCCGCTCAGGAACACCGTCTGCCGCCGCTGCGGTGCGCCGTCGGATCCGAGCACGTCGCCCTCGACCTTGCGGGGCTCGGTGAGCACGACGTCGCCCAAGTCCACGTCCTGCGTCGATGACGAGGTCGGCGTCTCCCGACGCTGGCGTGCGTGACCCGCTGCAAGGACGACGAGGACGTGGCGCATGCCCCCGCGGAGGCTCGTCACACGGAACCTGCCATTGGGACCGCTGACGGCGTACCCGTGGCTGATCTGCTGTTCGTGGCCGTCCATCGCCGAAGCGATCATGCCGACGAGCGTCCCCGCGAGCGGCTGACGCTCGGCATCGACGACCCGGCCCGATGCGGCGTACCCGCGAGCCAACTCGAAGTCCACACGGTCGGCGCTTCCGACGACCTTGCCGTCCGTGGCGTATCCCTCGGCGCGGACATGTACGTCCGTGTCTCCGACGCCGGTCCAGCCGGGCATCTCGTAGTCGCCGTCCGGATCGGTCGCCACCGGTTGGTCGAGCGTCCAGCCCATTCCGACGATCGCGCCCGCGACGGGGGCCTTCGTTTCAGCGTCCACGACGCGGCCCCGCAGCACGCGCGCGGCCTTCAGCCGAAGTTCCGTCCGCAGCTCGCCCGTCATGGGCAAGTCGAGGTTCCACAGGTAGCCGACCCCCTTCTGTCGGTGTTTCGCGGTGACCAGCGCGCGGGTGCCGGAGGGAAGGCCATCAATCGTGCCGACGCCGTCCGCCGCGGTCGTCCCCACGGCTTGATACCACATTGCGGCGGCGTCGTACTCGCCCGACCGCACTTCGAGCGACGCCCCGGCGACGGGTGCGCCCTGGGCGTCGGTCAGCGCGACGACGAGGCGCACGCAGGCCCGCAGCGTCACCCGCATCCGTTCGCCCGCGAGCACGTACGGGATCTCGATCGGCGCGAAGCCGTGCGCCGAGACCCGCAGCGCGACCGACTGTCCTCGCGCGAGGCGCAGGGAAAACGTGCCGTCGATCGCGGAGCGCGTCGCCGGGCCGGCGATCTCGGCGTCGCGGTCCCGCATGTTGAGGAGCTCCGCCGTCCGCCACGGGTAGGTGACGGTCGCGATGCGCGCGCCGGCGACGCCCTTTCCGGCGGCATCGACTACCGTCCCGTGAAGATCGAGATCGCGATCCGCCGCGTCGAGGTTGACGGGCGGCGGGAGATCGTCCGGCGCGGCATTGGGCGTCGGTTCCGCCGGACGCTGCGCGGCGCGTTTCGCCGGCGCCGGACGCGCGATGCGTTCGGCCGCGTGCTCGTCCGCGGTGCCGACGGGCGGTGTGGTCGAGCTGCGCGTTGCCAACACGGACATCCAGGCCGCGCCGCCGAGCGCCGCGAGGACGACAGCGGCAACCACGAGCTTCTTCGCGAGCGTCATGACGATCCCTCCTGCCGCGGCGCCCGTTCCGGCGGGCACGAGGCGTGACGGGCCGCGTAGCGGCGTGTCGCGCCAAGTCAGAACGATGGGCGCCCACGCCGCCCGGCGCCCTCCGCTCTCGTCGTCGAGTCGCTCTCGCAGACGTTCACGGGCGCGCCGCAGTCGCGACTTGACTGTCTCGACCGGCACGTCGAGCCGCGCGGCGACATCCGCGACGGACAGACCTTCGAAGTACCGCAGGAGCACTGTGGCGCGGAACGGCTGTTCGAGCTCGAGCACTGCCCGGCTGAGGCGCTGTTGAATCTCCGCTTCGGCGACGAGGTCCGCGTCGGGCTCTCCCGCGGAGGGTCTCATCGCGGCGTGTTCGTGGCGCTCTCTACGCGATTCCGCGCGGCCGAGCTTTCGAGCGACGTTGCGCGTCGCCGTGATGAGCCAGCCGCGTACGGAGTCTGCGCGCCTTGGAGGGCGCTGCAGCGCGAGGAGCCACGTCTGCTGCTCGACGTCGTCCGCGTCGTTCTCGTCGGC
>JAIOPE010000120.1 GCA_021414065.1 Planctomycetota bacterium | reverse complement strand
GCGGTGACACGACGGAGGAGTTCGCGTACGACGCGCTCAACCGCCACAGCAGGGCGAGCGGATCGACCAGATCGTCGCGACGGAGGCCGCCGACCGGGCGTGAGCTGCAGCGGCTCAGCCGGGCGCGAAGGCTCGTGACCCGCCTTCGAGCTACGTGTCTCGACACGCGGTCAGTACGTGACGAGAACGCGACCCCGGCGCTCGTGGCGGCGTTCCCGACGAGGTGGGCCCGACTCGCGAACCGGTGCAGGTGGGCGGACGATGCTCGGGGTTGACGTGCCACGCCGTGTGTGACTAGGATCTCGCACCCCGGCGCTTCGACGCCGGGAACGGAGGTCCCAGCGTGCGTTCGAAAACGGTGTGGAGCGGACTGGTGACGTGTGTCGGTGCGCTGGCGCTGGGCAGTGCGACGTCCGCGGGAGCGGACGAGTTCGAGCCGGGCGCCGACATCGAGTCGCACATCGCCCGGCGACTCGGGCTCGACTCGGCGGCCGTCCGCGACGCGGCGCGGCGCCGGGGGGCGATGCGCCTCACCGGCCGGACGCACCTCTCCGGACGCATCATCGTGAACGGGTTCCGCGTTGAGCCCGGCGCGGAGGTGACCCTTGAGCCGGGCACGACGATCGTGAGCGTCGGTGACCTCCGGATCGACGCGCCCCTGCGCACCGCGACGACGCGGCGTGCGCGCCTCCGGCCGGGCAAGGCGGGGAAGGTGAAGCCGCTGTCGCTGCTGTGCATCGACGGCGGCATCGTCGTCACGGAGGAGGCTCGCGCAGCCGACGGCGTGGACGGCGCGTCGGTCGATGAGGCGAACAGCGCGACGGCCCGGGGCGGCGACGGCACCGCCGGGCAGTCGATCGTGGCGAAGTGCACGGGCACGATCACCCTGCAGCAGGACCTGGTTCCCGGCGCGGGCGGACACGGCGGGTCGGCCACGTGCCACGGCGAGGGCGGGACGGTCGGTCGGAACGGCGGGAAGGCGACGGCCGTCGCCGGCGACGCCGGCGACGCCGGCAGCGTGACCATCGAGGCGGGCGGCCTCGTCAGCACGGGCGGGCGCATCGTCCTGCGATGGGGCCGTCCCGGCGGCGCGGCGCTCGCGACCGGCGGCGACGGCGGTGCGGCGGAGTCCGCCCACGCGGGGTCGGCCGGCGACGGCGGAGCGGCGACCGCCACGGGCGGCGACGCCGGGAAGCCGACACGCGCCGCCGTCACGATCGTCACGGCGTCGGCGCCGACGGGCTTCGTGCTCGACACCGTGTTCTCAGTGGAGCCGAACGCTCTGATCAGCGCTTTCACTGGGGCGTACGGCGGTGCGGGCGGGAGTGTCCCGGCGGCCTCCGGCGGGTCGGAGTGTGCGGCGCGCGGGCGCAAGGGCGCCGACGGCGGATCGAGCGGCGCGGCGAAGGCCGTGGGCTGCAGCGGCGCCGACGCGGCGCAGGCGACGATCGCATTCGTCCCGAGGCGAGGAACGAAGCCGGCACTCGTGCTCTCCGGAGCCGGGGCTGCATCCGACGGAGGCGACGCGACCGCGAACACCGGAACGCCGAGGGCCGGCGGCGCCGGCGAGACTGCGAAGTCCCCGGGCTACGGCGGCGCCGGAGGCGGAGTCGGGGCGACGGTTTCGGTCGGCGGGCGTGGCGGCGACCGGTTGGCGGGCGCGCTCGGTCTCGGCGGGGCGTCTACGCGCGGCGGGAACGGCGGCACGGCGGTCTCGCGGCCGAAGAACGGCGCGGACGGCGGGGCCGGCGGGAGTTGCTGCGGCGTCGCCGCGCACCGGTCCGGCGCGCCCGGCGGCACGTACGGAGTCGTGCGGCGCCCCACGGCGACGGGCGGCAAGGGCGGGAAGGGCGATCCGATCGGCGTCGATGGCGTCGAGATGGTCGATGCGGCGCAGAACGGGAAGGCCGGCGCACGCGGGCAGGGGTGCGAGAAGACCCCGACCGTGACGGTCTCCGACCTCGACATCAACCTCGGCTCGGTGCCGAAGGGCCAGGAGACGTCCGACACGCTCACGATCACGAACGGGACGGGCGCGTCGGTCACGGTGAACGTGGCCGGGCTGAGCGGCGACTTCTTCGCGTTCCCGAAGGGCGACGTCGTCATCCCTGCGGGCGAGACGGTGACGATCACCGTCGGCCTGAGCTCGAACACGACGGGCAACAAGAGCCAGACGCTCACGCTGACCGCGCCCGAGATCGTCGGCGGGAGCAAGCAGGTGACCGTCCACGGGAAGGTGAACTGATCGCCGCCTGTTCGTCCGCCGCGGCGCTGCTACTCTGACCCCATGACGCAGCCCGTGAAGAGCCCGTATCTCGTTCCCTTCGATGGCTCGTTCCGCGTGAAGGACGCGCGGACGGCGGCGCCGCGGGACGTCCCGCCGCATGAGGAACTCGCCGCACGGCTCACGAAGGCGGTGGCGCGCATCGCCGAGTTGCAGCGCCTGCTCTATGCGCACGATCGGCACGCGGTGTTGCTCGTCTTCCAGGCGATGGACGCGGCGGGGAAGGACGGGACGATCCGCGCCGTGCTCCAGGGCGTGGACCCGACGGGGTGCCAGGTCTTCTCGTTCAAGGCGCCGAGCGCCGAGGAACTCGACCACGACTTCCTCTGGCGGACGGCGAAGTGCCTGCCGGAGCGCGGGCGGATCGGGGTCTTCAATCGGAGCTGGTACGAAGAGGTGCTCGTGGTGCGCGTGCACCCGGAGATCCTCGCGAAGCAGCGCCTGCCCGAGAGCGTGCCGACGAAGCACCTGTGGGAGCATCGGTTCGAGTCGATCCACGACCACGAGAAGTACCTCGCGCGGAACGGGGTGCTCATCCTGAAGTTCTGGCTCAACGTGTCGAAGGACGAGCAGCGGAAGCGGTTTCTCTCGCGCCTCGCGGAACCGGAGAAGAACTGGAAGTTCGCGACGGGCGACGTCGCCGAGCGTGAACGCTGGGACGACTACATGGCGGCCTACGAGGACGCGCTCAACGCGACGTCGCGCGAGTGGGCGCCGTGGTATGCGATCCCGGCGGACGACAAGGTGTTCATGCGCGTGCAGGTCGCCGAGATCGTGGTGAAGTCGCTCGAGCGCATCAAGCTCGGTTATCCGGAAGCGACCGCCGACGAACGCGCGCACTTCGACGAGATGCGCGACCGCCTCGAAGCCGAGGTGCCGTCGCCGAAGCAACGCCGCGCGCGCAACCGCCGATAGACTCCCGCCACTCATGTCGGCGACCACCACAGCTCCGGAGCCGCCGCGTCCGTCGGGCCGTCGGCGCCTGGCCGCGGCGGCGCTCGGCCTGGTCCTCGCGGCCGGCGCCGCCGACATCGTCCTCCGTGCGACGGGCGCCGGGGTGTGGCGACCGCGCGACGCGCACTACAACATGTACATGAACCGCGGCGAGCCCTTCCTGCGGCTGAACCCGCGGAACCCGCCGACGCACGCGTGGGACGGCGACCCCTACGGCACGCTGCCGCCGGGCGCGAAGATGACGTACGAGATCAACGAGGCGGGGCTCCGCGGGCCGCTCCCGGAGCCCGGGAAGTCCACCGTGCTCGTCATGGGCGACTCGTTCACCTTCGGCGAGGGCGTGGCCCTCGAGAACACGTTCACGGCGCGGCTCTCGCGGGCGTATCCGTCGGGACCGACATTCGTGAACGCGGGCGTGTCCGGGTACGGGACGCGCGAGGAAGCGGCGCGTTTGCCGTCGGAGATCGAGCGATTCAAGCCGACGGCCGTGCTGCTCGTGTTCGTGGCGAACGACGCGACACCGCTCACCGATTCAATCGATCAGGTGGACGACCTGATCACCCGGGGGCGACCCGTCGCAGACCAGCCGACCGGGCTGCCCGCGCTCGTTTCGCGCATCCTCTCTCGGTCGCGCGGCGACGACGCCGTGATCGAGTGGCAACTCTCGTACTACACCGGGGCGCGGCGGAAGAACTGGGAGGTCACGCGTGCGGCGCTCGGATCGATGAACTCGGTCGCCCGCGCCCGCGGCATCCCGTTCGGCGTCGCGTTCTTCCCGCTCCTCGACCGTGTCCACGACCGGCCGTTCGCCCCGGTGCATGACGCCCTCGCTGACGCCTGCCGGGAGTTCGGCGTGCCGTGCGTGGACCTGTCGGCGGCGTTCGACGGAGTCGCCGACTGGAAGCTCTGGATCCACCCGACGGACCACCATCCGAGCCCTCTCGCGCACGAGCGCGCAGCCGACGCACTGAAGCCGTTCGTGGCTTCGCTGCTCCGCTGAACGGGATCAGCGCGGCGGGAACAACCGTTCCGCGATCGTGCGCGCCGCGATGTCGTGCGCGCGCTCGTTCGGGTGTGAGTCGAGGCGACTCACCACGAGCTCGCTGCCCGGGATGCCGCGGTAGGCATCGCGCAGGTCGATGACGTCCACGCCCGCGGACTTCCACGCGGCTGCGACCCGGTCGTGGCACGCGTCGAACGCATAGCCCGGCCCCCACGAAGCGAACATCGGGAAGACCACGACGTCGAGGCGTCTCCCGAACTCACCGGTGATGTTGCGCAGGCGGCGACATCGGTCGGCCTGCGCGGCCATGATGCGCGGGTCGGCGTGTTCCTCGACCACCCAGTCGAAGTACCCGCGGATGCGAGGGTCGTCGCGAAGCCGGAGCCGGAACCACAGGAAGTCGGCGACGAACGAGAAGGTGGGCGCGATCAGCGGGACCCGCGGTGTGTCCTGGCGGTCGAACTGCCGACTCGCCGGCGCGAGGTCGTCGATGTCGTTCAGGCAGTAGCCGAGGACGATCCGGTCGGCCTTGTCGTCCTGGAGCGCGTACCGCGTCATCGCAAGCTCGTCGCCGGTGCTCAGGCCCACGAAGCCGTAGTTGCGCACCTCCACCGGCCGCGCGGCGGACGCACCGGCACGGTCGCGCAGGATCGTGCCGAGGCGCTGCGGCCAGCAGTCCGCGGCGTCGCGGACGCCGTATCCGAACGTGAACGAGTCGCCGACGCACGCGACGCGCTCGACGCCGGGCTTCTGCGCCTGGTCCCACTCGACGTCGCGGAACTTCCCGCTGTTGACGCGTACGTGGCGGTTGAACCAGGAGAAGTTCGTGAGTGTGAGGCCGTACGAGTCCGTGGCGTCGTACACGAATCGAAGGTACGTCTCGGCCGCGAGGACCACGCTCCACAGCAGCGAGAGGAGCACCAGTAGGTTTCCCACGAAGAGCAGGCGCGGCCCCGTCCGTCGGCCACGCTTTCGGAAGAAGACGACCGTCGCCACGACGACGGCCGCCCAGATCAGCCAGAACACCGCGTAGTCGAGGAGGTATCCGCCGGCAGGGAAGTCGTCGGGCGCCATGCGACCGCCAGGGTATGGCAGCGGGCGACAGGTGACGGCGACGGAACCGACGCGGTCCCGAGCCCGGGGCCGTCCCCGGTCGCGCGTAGCCTCCCACGATGGTGAGACGCGCCGACGCCCTGCCCCCTTCGGAGCCGCTTCGCTTCACTGCGATCGACTTCGAGACCGCCAGTTCGTACCGCAACAGCGCCTGCTCGGTCGGCGTCGTTCGCGTCGAGAACGGCGCCATCGTCGCGAGGGAACATCGGCTGATCCGGCCGCTGTCGCGCGACTTCCCGAACACGTGGGTCCACGGCATCACGTGGAACGACGTTGCGGGGGAGCCGACGTTCGGAGACGTCTGGACCGCGCTTCGGCCGCTCGTCGCCGGGGTGGACTTCATCGCTGCGCACAACGCGTCGTTCGATCGTTCGGTGCTCCGCGCGTGCTGCGAGGAGGCGGGGATCGCCGCGCCGCGGACGCGGTTCGAGTGCACCGTGAAGCTCGCGCGCAGCGCCCTCGGCATCTATCCGACGAAGTTGCACATGGTCTGCGAGCGACTGAGCATTCCCCTGCGACACCACGATGCGCTGTCCGACGCCGAGGCGTGCGCGAAGATCGTGCTCGCCGCCCGGGCGGCGCAGTCCCAGGCAGGAGCCGCGGCGCCCGCACGCGCCCGGAAGTCCGCGAGACTCGCTCAGCGGTAGCGCTTCGACGCCTCGTTCAGGAAGTCGCGCTCCTTCTGCGTCAGCGATGCCATGCCCCGGCTGCCGACCTTCTCGAGAAGTGCGTCCACGCGGTCACGGATCTCACGCTCGCTGAGCGACGTCGGAGACGTCGGCCGCAGCATCCCGGCGAGCGGGTTGCGCACCGCGGCGATGTCCGGGACGACGTCGAACCGGGCCGCGACCGCACCGATCGCAGCGCCCGTCGCCTCGACGACCCAACGAGCGTCTACGCGTTCGATCCACCCGAACGAACTGGCGACCGCGACCGCCACGTACACACCCGCAACGATGCGCACGCGCACCGAGAAGCCGAGCACGACAAGCACCTCGTGCGGCTCCTTCACGGCAACGAACACTGCGACGGCCATTGCGGCTGCGCCGAGCCCGCGGGCGGAGTCCTGGGTGCCCTGGATCGCACACACAGCAAGGAACACGAGGTGGGCAACGACGGTGGCGAGCACGATCAACACGAGGAACTTCCGCGTCCGCAAGTCGCGCTCGGCGGTGCGGCCGAGGAGCCAGAACGCGCCGATCGTGATCGCCGCGTCGCCGGTGCGCTGCGGCGCGAACGCCGTCGTGACGACCGTCCACCACCGGTGCGCTGCGATCGTCCAGGGCGAGAGCACGTACCAGTCGGCGAACCCGCGTCCGTACACGTCCAGAGCGACGTGGAAGGCGATGAACGCGAGCACCGCGAACGCCGTCACGCGCGCGGTCCAACTCCAGTCACGCCACCCGGAGGGCAGCGACCGGTTCTTCATGTACGCGCGATCAGCACTTCCCATGGGGCGGGGATCGTACCCCGAAGCGGCTGCGAGTCCGGCTCAGCGCTCGATGCGGAACTTGATCGCGGGCAGTCGGACCGTCGAGCGCAGGGCGACGCCGTCGAGGCGCTCCGGCTCGAAGCGCCAGCGGCGGACGGCGCGGATCGCGGCGTCGTCGAGTGCCTTCGACCCCGACGATTCGAGGATGCGGACCTCGCCGACCGTGCCGTCCTCCAGCACGTCCGCCTCGAGCATCACGATTCCCTCGACGTGCGACGCGCTCGCGCTCGCCGGGTAGGTCGGCGCCGGGGCGGAGACGACCCGGAGTGGCGTGCGCTCGACGGGCGGCGGCGGCGGCTCGACGGCCGCCGGTTGCGGCGCGATCGACGTCGTGCGCGTGTCGTCGTGTTCGCCGGCGCCGACGCCTCCGGAGACCCCGGAGTCGCTTCCGCGGGCCGCGCGGCGGCGCCCCACGACGCGCGGCGTCGACGACAACCGGTCGGTGACGGAGATGATCGACCGCACGTCGGGGAACTCGACGTCCGGCGCCACGTTCGGCTCGAGCGGCGGCGGATCGTCCGTCTCGATCGCTTCCGTGGGGCGATCCGGAAGGTCAACCATCGGCGGCGGCTCGACCGGGTCGGGCGCGAGTTCGACATCTGCGTCGAGCGTCGCGAGCACGGTCGCCGGCCGCTCGGCGACGTGCTCGGCGACGCGGAAGGACGCGAACCCGAGGAACACGGCGACGTGGATCGCGAACGACCACGCCACAAACCGACTCGACCGCGTCGCAGACGTCGCCCGCGTCGCTCGAACTGGTGGACGCGGCGTGGCGGCCTGCGTTGCGCCCGGTGTTGCGGAGATCGTTGCCGCGACGCGCCGCGCGCGGGTCCGCAGCGAGTCGGCCGCCCGAGACCAGATCGCATCGGCGCGTGCGTTCTCACGCACTGCACTCGTGATCCGGGTCTCAAACGACTTCTCGCTCATCGAACTCCCAACGGCAAGTGGCGTGCCCGGGCATCGCCGAGTCGGCAAACACCGATCAGTCAACGCCGATGCGGGCTCTGGGGCACGGCGGGCTCCGAGTGCGTGTCGCACGCGGTACGGAGGCGCACGGGGCGTCACGATTCGGTGATGCCCGGCGTGTCGTCGCACGCGGCGGGGCGTTCCCCAGGGAACACGGAGGCCGCGCCGGTCGAGCGCAGTTCGCTCCATCGCCGCCCGGCGCGCCGCGGCACCTGGGTTGCGCTGCTCCATCCACAGAGAGGAGCTCACTGCGCGATGCCGCGAACCGCACACAACGTCTCGGAGGACCCGCCGCCGCGCGACATCGTGCGCGCGGCGGCGACCGCAGTCGCAGTCCTGACGGCGAGCGCGGTCGCGGGGATGCTCGCGATCATTGCCGTCGCTGCGGTGCTCGGCGGTTGCGGAGACCCCGTGGTGCGTCCGCCCGAGACGCAAGCGCAGGCGCCGCGCGTCACGCCCGAGTCTGCCCCCAAGCGGATCATCGCGTTCACCTGCGGCGCGGTGGACATCATCACGGCCCTCGGTGAACTCGATCGCGTGATCGCCATCGAAGAGGACTGCCCTGCGCTCGGCACGGAGAACAAGGTCCGCATCCGGAACGACGACCACCCCGGTCAGGTCAACATCGTGCAGGTCGAGGCGATCCTCGCGCTGCACCCGGACCTCGTGATCGCCAAGTCCGACCTGAAGGAGGCGCTCGACGGTCGCGGGCTGCGCGTGCTCTGGTCGCCGCCCGTGGTGGACATGGCGACGCTTCCGGGGTTCGTCGAGGCGATCGCCGCGGAACTCGGCATGCCCGAAAAGGGCCGCGCGCTCCTCGATCACATGTCGAAGGTCGAGAGCGAGATCCGCGCACGCGTCGCGCCGCTCCCGAAGGTCCGCGTCTACTACGAGAACAACGGGGCCGGCCGCTCCGTCGGCCGCGGAAGCATCGTGGACGCGATGATCCGGCTGGCGGGCGGGGTGAACATCGCGGGCGACGACCAGCGGCCGAGCGTCAACCTGAGTCCCGAGGTCGTCCTCGCCGCCGACCCGGAAGTGATCCTGCTCGGCGCGTTCGCCGAGAGCCCCGAGGCCGTGCGCGCCCGGCCCGGCTGGGAACGCATCTCCGCGGTGAAGACCGGCCGCGTCCACCAAGTGCCGACGGAGCGTCGGTACGTGACGCTCGGAACGCCCCGCTGCGTCGATGGATGCGCCGACTTCTTCGTCCCGTGGATTCACCCCGAGCTCGCAACCCCCGGGAAGCCGCGCTGATCGATGCGACGCGCCTCGTTTCCGGCCGTGGTCGCCGTCGGGCTCGCGCTCACGATCGTCGTGGCGCTGGCGTCGCTCACCGTCGGGATCGTGCCGGTGCCGCTCGGCGAGGTCGCGCGGATCGTCGGCGGGATGTTCGTACCGGGCGACGGCGACCCGTCGATGAATCGCACACTCATCCTCGACATGCGGATGCCGCGCGCAGTCGGCGCGGTCTGCGTCGGAGCGGCCCTCGGCACGGCGGGTTGCATGCTCCAGGCGCTGCTCCGGAACCCGCTCGCGAGTCCCACGGTGATCGGCACCGCGCAGGCGGCCGCGTTCGGCAAGGTGCTCGGCGTGTTCCTCGGGATCGGATACATCGGGTCGATCTCGCTCTCGTTCGCAACGGCGTGCGGCTGTGCGCTGCTCGTTCTCGCCCTGGCTCGCACGCGGGCCGGACTGCCCGCGATCTCCGTCGTCCTGATGGGACTCAACATGAGCCTCTTCTTCGGCGCGCTCACGGGCCTGACCGTGTTCCTCTCGCGCGACGAGAACCAACTCGCGCGCATGGCGTTGATGCTCGCCGGCGGCCTGTGGCAGGTGACGTGGATCCCGCTCGCCGTGATCGGCCCCGCGACGGCCGTGGTCGTCGTCGTGGCGATGTTCTTCGCGCGCCCGCTCGACCTCCTCGCGCTCGGCGAGACCGACGCGAAGCGACTCGGCATGAACACCTCGCGCACCGGGACGATCGTGCTCCTGATCGCCTGCCTGGTGACGAGTCTCGCAGTGTGCCTCGCGGGCGTGGTCGCGTTCGTCGGGCTCGTCGTGCCGCACGCGGCGCGGCGGATCGTCGGCCAGTCGCACGCGGCGCTGCTTCCGGCGAGCGCGTTCCTCGGCGCGATCCTCGTGGTCATCACCGACACGCTGGCGCGGACGATCGCTCCGCCGAACGAGTTGCCGCTCGGCGTGGTCACGTCGGTGATCGGCGTGCCGTGCTTCGTCCTGATCGTGCGCTCGATGCAGTCGCGCAGCGGTGAGGCATGAAGCTCCGCGCGGAGAACATCGTGTTCGGCTACGGCGCGAGGCCGGTGCTCGACGGCGTGACCATCGACGTTCCGGAGGGCTCGCTCGTGGGGCTCGTGGGACCGAACGGCGCAGGCAAGTCCACGTTGCTGAAGCTGATGTACGGCGTGCTGAAGGCGCGGAGCGGCCGGGTACTCGTGGATGGACGCGAACTCTCGAAGCTCACACGCCGCGAGATCGCGCGCCTGCTCGGCGTCGTCCCGCAAGTGTGCAACCCGACCTTCCCCGTGAACGTGGAGCAGTTCGTCGGCATGGGGCGCTACGCGCGCGAGCGGTTCCTCGGTGGACCCGCCGAGGGCGATGCCGCGGTCGTCCGCAGGTGCCTCGCGGAGATGGGGCTCGAAGGGCTCGCGGACCGCCCCGTGGACGAGATCAGCGGCGGCGAGTTCCGCCGCGTGCTCGTCGCGCAGGCGCTGGCGCAGGAGCCGCAGGTTCTCCTCTTCGACGAGCCCGTTCAGCAACTCGACCTGCTGCATCAGCTCGAGGTGATGAACTTCGCGCGCTCGTTCGCCCGTCGCGGGGGCACTGCCGCCGTGATCGTGCTGCACGACCTCGGTCTGGCCGCGCGCTTCTGCGACACGATCGCGTTGCTCCACGGCGGCCGCGTGCTCGCGTCCGGTCGGCCGGAAGACGTGCTCACGGCGGCCAACGTGCGCCTCGCCTACGGAGTCGAAGCGTCGATCCAACGGTGCCCCGCGACGGGGTCGTTGCAGGTCGTTCCGCTCGCCGCATCCACACTCGTTCAACCCGTTGCATCTGAAGGGAGATCGTCATGAAGCGTAGTCCACTGTTCGTTCTCGCGGCGATGGCCGCAGTGCTCTCGCTCGGCGCCTGCAAGTCGGCCGGGCACTCGCCCACCGCCGATGCGACGGGCGGCGACGTTCGCTGGGACGCCACGATCGCGTGGCAGGGCGATGCGGCGGTGGAGCGCATCCGCGCCGGCCGGCCGGATCGCAGCGATCCGAAGCTGCAACTCGTCGGCGTGGACCAGGCGGGGAACGTCATCCGCGTGCGGTTCGACGGAGAGACGCCGACGTCCGACGTCATCTACCGGCATCACGCCGAACTGACCGGCGTCGCCATCGGCGACGTGGACCCGTCGTTCCCCGGCGAGGAGATCTACGTCGGCGGATACGCCGGAGGCGTCGGCCGCGAAGGCACCGGCGGCGCCGTGATGCAGATCGTCTTCGGCGCGACCGAGGTCGAAGTGCGGCGCATCTACACGGGCGACGCCTACGTTCACGCGATCGAGCCCGTGAAGCCGACGAAGCCGGGCGACCCCATGCGCCTCCTCGTCACCAACTACGCCGGCGAGTTGCACCTGCTCACACCGACCACGAAGGCCGGCCCGTGGCAGGACCGGATGATCTACCGCGATGCGCCCGCCGCCGACCCCGAGGTCTTGAAGATCAAGGATGTCACGCTGCTGCGCGACGCGCACGGCGCCGCGCCGCACGTCGCCATGGTGGCGATGAAGACCGGGCGCGTGCTCGTGGTCGATCTCGACCGCCCGGCCGACGCGAAGCTGGTCCACGTCGAGGACGGTGGCCTGTCTCGCGTCTCCGCCGACGCCGACGGCGGCGCGTTCCTGAGCGGCTACTTCGGTCGCATCCTGCACATGACGAAGGACGGCGACGGCTTCAAGGTCGAGGCGATCCACCACGAGGCGAAGGACAGCGGACTGCGCGGCGCCGGACTCGGCAAGTTCCCCGTTTCGGGCGGCACTGCGTCGCTCGCGACGTTCGGGTTCTTCGAGTTCTGCCGCGTGCTGACGCCGCGCCTCGGCGCGTGGGACGCCACGACGATCTACCGCGACCAGGGCCGCGGCCACGCGCTCGAGGCGGCGGACCTCGTTCCGGGGAACGACGCCGACGAGATCGCGATCGGCGGCTACTCGAACCGGATCACGGTGCTCGTCCCGCACCGCGCTCGCTGAGCGCGCTCCTTCGTCTGGCCGGGCCGTCTCGCGCGCAGCACGCGGGGCGGCCCTTCTTCGTAACGTCTCCCGTCACCCTCGGCCGGAGGTCCCGCCCGTAGAGTCACGCGTGCGGCACGCAATCCGGCGGCGTTCGGGACCGGAGTCTCCGGCACACCGTTGAGACGTTGGTGGCACCTGGATTGCGAAGTGATCGCGAACGGGAGGTGACGACATGAGGAAGCCGAATCGCAGCAGAGTCGTGTGGCCGCGGGCCGCGGCCGTGGGCACATTCGTGGTCGCGCTCGCGCCGCTGGCGTTCGGCCAGGACGCGACTGCGCCCGCCGCGCAGGCGAAGACGAAGGAGACGTCCGCGGTCGAGGCGGCGTCGCGTACGTACGTGATGCCGTCGGAGATCGTCGTCAGCGCGCCGGACGGCGGCGTGCCGCTCCACTACCCGGGCGGCCGCGACGTGATCGACCGCGAGACGCTGAACCGCTACCCCGACGCGAACGCGGCCACGGCGCTGCGCCGCGTCCCCGGCGTGTTCATCCTCCCCGAGAACGGAAACGACGGGCGCATCCACGTCGGCATCCGCGGCGCCGACCCGCGTCGCAGCGGTCTCACGACCGTCCTCATCGACGGCATTCCCGCGGCCGAAGCGCCGTACGGCAACACCGACGTCGATGCCATGCCGATCACGATGGAGCGCATCTCCCGCATCGACGTGATCCGCGGCGGCGCGTCGATCCGCTGGGGCCCGAACTCGGCCGGCGGCGTCGTCAACTTCATCACCGAGCCCGTGCCGGAGGTCGAGACCGTTCGATTCGGCACGCGCTACGGAACCGACAGCGACTACTCGGCGTGGACGTCGGCCGGCGGCACGTGGGATCGACTCGGCGCCCTCGTCACGATCGTGCAGAAGGGCGGCGACGGGTTCCGCGACAACAGCGACGCGACGATCCGCGACGGCTCGGCCAAGTTCCGCTTCGCGTTGAACGACACCGACACCATCTCCGGCGCGATCAGCCGCTACACCGAACTCGACGCGCGCCAGCCCGGCGGTCTCACGCAGGCTGCCTACGACGCCGACCCGTCGCAGTCGCTCCGCAAGGACGCCGACTTCCGGTTCGACGCGAACACGTACAGCGCGCAGTACGTCCACGAGGTCAGCTCGTGCAGCACGCTCCAGTTCCTCGCCTGGTATCTCGAGGGCTACCGCGGGCTCTTCGACTACCGGCCGGTCGTGGCCCCGTTCACCAAGCGGCGCGTGCAGGAGTCGGTGTTCAACCACGGCGCGATCGAAGGCCGGTACACCTGGGCGACGGATCTCGGCGGCATGCGCCACGAGTTCTTCCACAGCGCGCGCTATCTGACCGAGACGAACAAGGAGTTCTACTACCGCAGCCCGATCGCGGGCGGCCCGCTCGACACGCCCTACGACCTGCACGCCGACTTCGACGGCCACTCGTGGGCCTTCTTCACGGAAGACGTGATCAGTCTGACCGACACGCTGCGGCTCGCGCTCGGCGGGCGCCTTGAGAAGATCAGCATGGGCTCGGACTCGCGCGACACGACCGTGAGCCGGAGCCAGAAGTACAGCGAACTCCTCCCCGAGGCGAGCCTCACGTGGGACGTCCTTCCGAAGACCGCGCTCTACGGCAGCTTCCAGAAGAACTTCGCCACGCCGCAGTACGAGACGGGCTTCGATCCGGGCAGCCTCGCCTACCGTCCGATCGACCCGGAGCACTCGAAGACGCGTGAAGTCGGCGCCCGCGTCCGTGAGATCGACGGACTCGAATTCACCGCCGCGTACTTCGTCACCGACTTCACCGACAAGATCGACTTCCTCAACCTGCCGAGCGGCGCGAAGGTCGCCATCAACACCGGCGAGGCCGAGAGCCACGGTTTCGAGTTCGGTGCGTCGTACGACTTCGCGAGCGCGTCGCCGGATCTGAAGGGCTTCTCGGCGTACGCGACGCTGACCGACATGCGCTCGACGATCAAGTCAGGCGTGAACGACGGCAACGACACGCCCGACGCCCCGCACCGCCTCGCAAGCTGGGGCGTGCAGTGGGAGAACGACGACGGCGCGTGGGTCCGTTTCGGGGGCTCGCACACCGGCTCGGCGTTCAAAGACCCCGAGAACTTCGAGAAGGGCAGCGCGGACGGCATCCAGGGCCCGCTTCCGTCGTACACGCTCTGGGACGCCGCGGTCGGCTGGAAGCAGAACGACGACGGCACGGGCGTCGCGCTCTCTCTCGGCGTCACGAACCTCTTCGACGAGGACTACTACCGCCGCTTCTCGACCGGCATCTTCCCCGGCGCCCCGCGGCAGCTCTTCGTCGCCGCGAACTACACCATCCGCTGGTAGCCCGGGTCGCTTCCCTCTCCCTCCAGGCCTCCGGGGTGCGTGACGTTCTGCGCGCTCCGGGGGCGCGCAGGACGGCGGAGTTCGCAGTGCGCGCGCCGACGCGGCGCAGCATGCGGCCGCTGCGGCCCGTCGGGCGTGGAGAGACTGTCCCGTCGTCCGTCCGGCGGTTGATACTGGCCCGCGCATGCCGCAACTCCTCGCCCTCGTCATGATCGTGCGCAACGGCGGACCGAACTTCGAGCGCATGCTCGCCGCGGTCGCTCCGTACGTGGACTCCTGGCTCATCCTCGACACCGGCTCGACGGACGGGAGTCAGGGAGTTGCGCGGAGGGTTCTCGCACGTGTCCCCGGCGACGTGGTCGAGGAGCCCTTCGTGGACTTCGCCACGACGCGCAATCGTGCGCTCGACCTTGCGGCGGAGCGGCACCCGGCGACGTGGGACTTCATGCCCGACGACAGCTACGAGCTGCACGGCGGTCGCCGGCTCCGCGCGCTGCTCGCGGAGGTCCCGGGGGACGTGGCCGCCCTGAACGTCGTCATCCGCGACCCGAAGAATGCCTACTACCGACCTCTCCTGACGCGCCGGGCCGCGCGAATCCGATTCCGCCATCCGGTCCACGAGATCGCGGTGCTCGACGGCCACCGGTCCGTGCACCTCACACCGGAGGTGTGCGTCGAGGACCTCACGGACGACGCGTCGAACGCTCGGAGCACGGATCGGCACCACCGGGACCTCGAGATCCTGCGCCGTGAACACGAACGCGATCCGGCGTGCGTGCGGACGACCTTCCACCTGGCGCAGACGCTCGCCTGCCTCGGCGACCTCCCGGCGGCGGTCGATGCCTACCGGCTCGTGCTGGGTTCGGCGGGAGCGAACCACTTCCAGGCAGCCGAAGCGGCGTTCCGAATCGCCATGATCTCGCACCACAACCTGGCGCTGCCGTGGCGGAGCTGCGCGCTCCTCTTCCTGGCGGCGTACGAACGCGAACCGCGCCGCGCGGAACCGCTGTTCCACCTCGCGTTCCAGCACTACACGCTGCGCGAGTTCCACACGGCGCGTCTCTACATCTCCCAGGCGGTGCGGACCCCGCCGCCGCCGCCGTGGCCGTACGGAACTCCCGCCAACATGTACGAGATCGACATCCCGGAACTCGGGGCGACGATCGCGTACGAGACGAAGGACACGGACCTGCTCCGCACGTGCCTCGAGCGGGTCGCGCGCACGGCGCCGGACCACCCGGTGCTGACGCTCCGGCAGTTCCTGCCGCGAACCACGGTCGGACCCCGGGGCGTGAACCGCTGAAAGAGAATTGCGTGGCGGTCGGCGCGGAGTCCCGCGCGTCGCTCCCGGGTTCCCGGGGCGGACCGTACACTCCGACTCCATGACCTTCCCCAGCGACCGCCCGCGCCGGCTTCGGCGCACGCCCTCGATCCGCCGCATGGTCCGCGAGACCGACGTTCTGCCGCGGCACCTGATCCAACCGCTGTTCGTCGAGGAAGGGAAGGGCGTCCGACGGCCGATCGAGACCCTGCCGGGTCAGATGCGGTACTCGCCCGACACCGTTGGCGAGGCGGCCGCGGAATGCGCCGACCTCGGCATCCCGTGCGTGCTGCTGTTCGGCATCCCGAAGGCGAAAGACGAAGAGGGCAGCGCGGCGTGGGACGAGCGCGGCGTGGTGCAGGACGCAGCGGTTGCGATTCGCGCGGCGTCGGCGGACATCGTGATCGCGGCGGACCTCTGCCTGTGCGAGTACACGTCGCACGGGCACTGCGGCGTACTTGAGCACGGCGTCGTGCAGAACGACGCGACGCTGGAGTTGCTCGAGAGGGTCGCACGGTCGTACGCGTCGGCGGGCGTGGACATCATCGCCCCGAGCGGAATGATGGACGGGACGATCAACGGGCTGCGCGTGGCCCTCGACGAAGCGGGCTGGGACGAGATCGCGCTCATGGCGTATGCCGTGAAGTACGCGTCGGCGTTCTACGGCCCCTTCCGCGCTGCCGCCGAGAGCACGCCGCAGGAAGGCGACCGCAAGGGCTACCAGATGGACCCGGCGAACGTCCGCGAGGGCATCCGCGAGGCCGCGCTCGACGACGAGGAAGGCGCCGACATCCTCATGGTCAAGCCCGCGGGCCCGTACCTCGACGTGATCGCCGCGGTGCGCGCGAAGACGCAGAAGCCGGTCGCCGCGTATCAGGTCTCCGGCGAGTACGCGATGCTGAAGTTCGCTGCGGCGCAGGGCCTGATCGACGGCCGCGCGGCGATGTGGGAAAGCGTCCGCGGCATCCGTCGCGCGGGCGCCGATCTCGTCATCACGTACTTTGCGCGCGAGTTGGCCCGCGAGTTCCGCGAACACCGAACGACGTAGCGTCCGGCGTGCTTCCCCCGATGTCTGCCAGAGGAATCCCATGACCACTCGCAACGAGAGACTGTTCGCTGCCGCGCGCGACGTGATGCCGGGCGGCGTGTCGTCGCCGGTCCGCGCGTTCAAGACCGTGGGCGGCACGCCGCTCACGCTGCGCCGCGGCAAGGGCGCGCGCGTCTGGGACGCCGACAACCGCGAGTTCGTGGACTTCGTGTGCGGGTGGGGCGCCCAGATCATCGGCCACGCAGATCCGCGCGTCGTCCGCCGTATCCAGCGGCGCGTGGCGCGCGGGACCGTGTTCGGCGCGCCGTGCATCGAAGAGACGCAGCTCGCCCGGCGCATCCGCGCGGCCCTGCCCGGCGTGGACCGCGTGCGGTTCGTCTCGACGGGCACCGAGGCCACGATGTCGGCGCTGCGTCTCGCGCGGGCCGTCACGGGGCGCGACTACATCGTGAAGTGCTCGGGCAACTACCACGGCCACAGCGACGCGCTCCTCTCGTCGGCCGGGTCCGGCGCGCTCACGCTCGGCGTGCCCGACTCGCCCGGCGTTCCGCCGCTCTGGGCCGCGATGACGTTCACCACGCCCACGAACGATCTCGCGTCGATGGCGAAGCTCTTCGAGCAGCACTCCGAGCGCATCGCGGCGCTCATCGTCGAACCGGTCGTCGGCAACGCGGGCCTCATCCCGCCGGACGACGGCTGGCTCCAGGGTCTGTCCGCGATCACGAAGCAGCACGGCGCGTTGCTCGTCCTCGACGAGGTGATGACGGGCTTCCGCGTGGCGTGGGGCGGTGCGCAACGTCGCTTCGGCGTGCAGCCGGACCTCACGTGTCTCGCGAAGGTGATCGGCGGCGGCATGCCCGTCGGCGCGTACTGCGGCCGCGCGGAGTTGATGGACCAGGTCGCCCCGGCGGGGCCCGTGTATCAGGCGGGAACGCTGTCCGGAGCGCCTGTCGGCATGGCGGCGGGCATCGTCACGCTCGACGTGCTCGAAGATCCGTGCACCTACGAGCAACTCGAACGCACGGGCGCCGCGATGCAGGCGATTCTCGAAGCCGCCGCGAAGGCCGCCGGCGTTCCGATCCGCGTCCAGCGCGTCGGCTCGATGCAGACGGTCTTCTTTGCCGACCCCGCGAAGCCCTTGCGGTGCCTCGAAGAGATCCAGACGACGCAGACGCGGCTCTTCCCCGTGTTCCACCGCGCGCTCCTCGAAAACGGCGTCTCGTGGCCGCCGTCGAACTACGAGGCCGCGTTCTTCACCCTCGCCCACGGCCCTGCGGAACTCGAGGTCCTGGACCGCGCCGCCCGCGCCGCTTTCGAAGCGGTTGCCCGGGCATGACGTCCCGATGATCCGGGCCGCGGATCGTCGCGCTCCATGACCAGGCGCCGACCGCTGCTCGCTGTGACCTTCTTCGCGCTCGCCGGATGCGCGTCCGGTGCCGTGACGTCGCCGCCCGTCCCGAGCGGTCCGCGCTCCACGTACGTGGTTGAGGCCCGGTTCGCCTGCGCCGACGGCACGGTCGTCGCGGCGCCGAGAGTCGTCTTCTTCGGCGGCGACGTCGCGCAGATCGCGGTGACGCAGGAGGCCGCGTACGTGCGGGACGTGGACGTTCGCCCGACGGGCCTCGGCGGCGACGCGCCCGTCGCCGTCGCGGGAACGCTCGCGACCGGACTTACGCTGACGCTCTTCGCGGAGTCGATTGCAGGCAACGACGCCGACGTCGCACTCGCGTTCGACTTCCAGGCGACGCGCGTCGCAGAGGCCGCGGCGAAGCGCGCGCTGCGCATTGCTCCGCCGCCGACGCCCGCGACCGACGTGGATCTCCCGCGGACTGAGACGTCGGCGATGACCGGCGCCCAGCGGATGACGTTCGGCACGGCGGCCGTCGTCGCGACGTTCCCGTCCGACGCGGGCGACGTCACAGTGTCGCTGCGCGTGACGCGTCTGCCCGCGCTGAACACGCTCCACGATCCGGACCAGGCCGCGGGCGCCCCGGCCGCGCCGCTGCTCGCGTCGCTCGCGCATGCCGCGGCGGCGGGGACCGCCCGCGTCGGCACGTTCTCGTTCGAGGAGGAGGGTGCCGGGCGCGCGTCGCTGCAGCGGCGCAGCGTCACGACCGTCCTCGCCCCGGGCGCGCACGCCGAGCGGCGACTCGACACGGCGTTCGTCTCCGGATACGCACCGCACGGCGCGTCGCTCGACCCGCAGATCGCCACGTTCTCGTCGGGGTGCGACGTCACGGTGGGCGACGACGGCAAGTTCCACGCGCGGTGGACCGCCGCGCCGACCTTCACCACGGCGCGGATCGACCTGTCGGGACACGCCTTCGAGTTCGACGCCCCGACGACCGCCCGCGCGGGCGCGGCCACGCCCATCCGCCCCGGCGAGACCGAGTTCCCGATGGGCGCGTTCACCGGCGGCGCGCCTGGCCTGGTGCGACTGAACTGCGCCGCGCGATCAATCCTCCCAAATGAAAGTCCGTGAAGAAGCCGCGCAGCGGGTTCTTCACAGACTTTCACTTGTGCTGGAGCTTGTAGGCTCCGGACCAGTCCGGGGGCGGGGGCGACGCGATGAAGGCTAGGGCGCGTTCGCGGAGCAGCGTGGCGGCGGGGTTGGCGGGCTGGATGGTCAGGACTGCCTGCCACATGCCGGCGGCCGCCTCGAATTGCCGGGCGAGGTACAGGTCCCGGGCCTCGATCGACAGCATGATGATCGTGCGATCGGCCTCGGACAACTCGGCGGCCTCGCCGAGCAGTTCGTAGACATCGATGGCGGTGCCCTTCCCTTTCACCACGATACGGTCGATCCAGCGGGCGCCGAATCGGTCGCCAACCCGACTCAGGGTGCTCTCGCTGATCAGGATGTGGGTTCCATACACCTTGTTGAGTCCTTCGATGCGGCTGGCCAGATTGACGGCGTCGCCCATGGCGGTGTAATCCAATCGCTCATCGAAACCGACATTGCCGACCATTGCGATGCCTGTGTGGATGCCCATGCCGGTCTCCAGGGGGGGCAGGCCGACTCGACGCCATTCGGCACATTGCTGCACCAGGAACCGCCGGGCGTGGAGCGCTGCCCGGCAGGCGGCATCGGGGTGATCGGCCAACGGTTCGGGGGCACCCCAGAAGGCCATGATCGCATCACCAATGAACTTGTCCACGGTCCCGCGCTGGTCCACGATCGCCGTCGTCATCCCGCGGAAGTACACGGACAGGTTGGCCGACAGATCTTCAGCCGACAGCTTCTCCGACACGCTGGTGAAGTCGCGAATGTCCGAGAAGAACAGCGTGATCTCCGTTCTCTCCGAACCCAGTTTGGCCTCCTTGCCCAAACGGATCAGACTGGCGACCAGTTTCACCGGCACATAGCGGCTGAAGGAGCGCAGGCCCCCCTTCATGTTCTCCAGCGCCGCGTGCATCTTCACGATCTCACGAATCCGGGTCCGCGGTTGCAGGCCGGGGGCCAGTCTGAACTGCTGCACAGCCTCCATGTCGGCTGCCAATTGCATCAGTGGTTTCGTCATTCGCTTGGCCAGCCACGCGCCGAACAACGCCGCGAGGAGTCCGATCAGCAGCGTGATCACGGGGATGGTGATCAAGCTGGCGCGCTCGTAGGCAATCACGCTGTCCGCCGCCGTGTCCATCCCAAGGACGCCGTCCACCTTGCCGTCCGCCGTCACCAATGGCGCGTAACAACTCAGCCACACCCCGAAGTTGTCGGTGGAGAATGACTCCTCCACCTGTGGTCCCGAACCCGCCGCGAAGGCGGCCCGCATGGCCTCGCTCACTTCGCCGTCGAACACGTCCCCCAGATGGCTGACCTCCTCCGGATTCTGCTCGGCGTCCACCACGAACTTGAACGTGCCGTCCTCCTGCAGTCGCATGGTGTAGACGTAGCGCACCCCCTCGCACCGCGAGCGGATTGTTTGCAGAGTCTTGCGGATCTCTTGGTAGTCGGGACTCTGTTCGTCACTCGCCACCCGCAGTCGCTGATGCGCCTCCACATCGATCAGGGTCGAACCCACATTCACGGTGTCGCGCAGTCGCGCGCGCAAGCCCTCCCGCACGAATTGCTGAGCGCTGAAGTAGGTCGCGGAACCCAGCACCAACGCGGTACAGACCACCAGCCCGGTGAACAGCACCGAGAGGCTGAAACGCAAAGTCGGCTGCTGCAATTGCGCACGAAGCATGATTGGGGTCGCTCCAGCCAGATGGACCCTTCATGACCCTGTCGCCAGGGCGCTAACGGGTCGCCAAGGCGCTAACGGCCGCGGGACGGTACCCGCCTCTGCCGCCCGTGTCCAGCGCAGAGGTCCTGCCAGATGGCGAGGTTGGCGGATCCCGCTGATCGATCACGCTGGACGCTCGGAGACGGCGCCAACCTGCGCGCTTCCGGACGGCCCCGGCCCGATGCGGCCCCGGCAGCGGCGTGTCTTCGGAAGCAACGCGACCACGTTCCGCGGGGCGAGCGCGATCGTCCGCGCGGCCACGGCCGGAAGTTCGTAAGTTCACCGCGTCCCCAGGGGGCTCGTCGGTATGCTCATCCCATGCGCGACGACGTCGAGTCCGCGATGCGTAGCGTCCACCTGCTGATGGACGAAGTGCGAACCCGTTGTCTCTGGTCGCTGCGGACGGACTACTATCCGTCCACGCCCGACGAGGCCGTCCGCGTGCTCGAGACGATCGAGCGGCACGGCGACCTCGCAACGTTCAAGAAAGCAGCGGTGCTCCGACAGTGGCTCTCACGGCATACCAGCTCGACATCTGTCGTCTGATCGCGCGGCAGCGCATCGCCAGCGGCGAGAGCTACGTCGCCGGCGGCGCCGCGCTCGGCGCGGTGACCGGGTCCACGCGCATCTCCCGCGACATCGACCTGTTCCACGACACCGCCGAGGCGGTCCGCACGAGTTGGGCCGCGGACAGACAGCTGCTCGAGGAGGCGGGCAACTCGGTCGTCGCGGTGCGCGAACGCGGGTCGTTCGTCGAGGCCGTGGTCGCCCGCGGCGGCGACAGTGTTGTCCTGCAGTGGACGGCCGACAGTGCCTACCGCTTCTTCCCGCTCGCGCAGCACCCCGACTTCGGGCTTGTCCTGCACCACTTCGACCTCGCGACGAACAAAGTCCTCGCGCTTGTTGGGCGCCTCGAACCGCGCGACTGGATCGACGTGATCGGCTGCCATCAGCACATCCAGCGACTCGGCTACCTCGCGTGGGCCGCTTGCGGGAAGGACCCCGGCTTCAGCCCCGCTTCCATCCTGGAGCACGCCGGTCGGTCCGCTCGGTACTCGGACGTCGAGATCGCGTCCCTCGCATTCGAGGGCCCGTCTCCCGCCGCCGCCGACCTTTCGCGCGCCTGGCACGCGATGCTCGACGAGGCCCGCGGGCTCGTGGCCGCGCTGCCGCCGGAGACATCGGGCCGATGCGTCCTCGGTCCCGACGGACGCCTGTTCAACGGTGACGCGCCGGCGCTGTGCGCTGCGCTCGCCGCGGGGCGCGTGCAGTTCCACGAGGGCCGCGTCCGCGGCGCGCTGCCGCAGATCAGGTCGAGCTGACGGGGGACCGGCGGGAACGGGGTGAACTTGCGAACTTCCCAGCAGCCCCAGCCCCCTTCGGCCCCGCGAGCGACATCGCTTCGGGCGCAACGCGCGCACGCGCCGAGCGACGAGCGAGATCGTCCACGTCCGCCCCGGCCGGAAGTTCGCAAGTTCACCCCGTCCCCGGACCACTCCTCGCCGACGGCACCGGGTCCCCAAGGACCCATGTAGACTCTCCGAATGGGCGACGACCTCCTCCCGGATGGCAACAGCGCGAAGGACGACCTCCTGTCGTCCTTCGCGAAGCTCTCCTGGAGGGAGGTCACCATTGGCGCACTCGTGGCGACACCAGGGGTACTCGGCATCCACGCCGCCGTCTGGGGTTTGGGTCGAGTCTTCGGGACGGAATCGAATCCACGGTCGTGGGGGCCCGAGATCTTCGGCGCGGCGTTGGTCTCGTTCTTCGCGATGTTCCTGCTCGCGGCCTGGGGCAGACGGCGCCACGCGCGGAACGCTAGGTGACGGCACGGTCGTCCCCGGGCGAGTCCCGACGTCAGCGAGGTGGCGCCCAACGCAGGAGCAAGCGGTCCGAGGCTGGTTCCACGACCTCGAACCCCTGCTCCCGGACGAGGTCCGCCTCGGACACGCCGAGAAGCGCGCGTGCGGCGTCGGCGACGGCGTCGAACGGCGCGGCGCGGATCACCTCGCTCGGAACGACGATCGACGACCGGCGCATGGGCCCGGCGGGAAGGCGCTGAAGTGTCGCCGGAGGGAGGAAGAGACGCAGCCCGTCTGAGCCGGGCCGACCGTGTACCACGTACGGACCGCTCACCTTTGCCGGAGCGGCGTTGCGCTGCGGGAGAAGCGCCAGCGCAGCGGCCTCGAGCCCGTCCAGTAGCGCGATCGATTCATCGATCCGTCCTTCGAACTCGAGGTTCGCCCCGAACCGGGTAGCTGATCCCCCGTGGACTGCGAGCATCGGCAGGCGCTCGTCCGGGAGCCGCCTCCTAAGCTCCGCGACGGCTCCCCGCAGGGCGCTCTCCGTTGCGTCGTCGGGCGCTGCGAGATCGAGGTAGGCGAGGACGCTGTTTCCGCCGGGAGGAACATCGATCGACTCAGCGACCGGGTACCCGGGCTCCGACTGGGCGATCGTGTCCACGTCGGGCTCGTCCGGCCCTCGCATGGGGAGGGGGCGGTCGCGGTGCAGGTACAGGAACGCGTTGATGCCCTCTTCGAGCCGCACCGACCGCAGGCGATGCGCGGTGAGGTACATCAGGCGGCTCCGGCGCCGATTCGAGGCGGGATGGACCGGCGCATGCGCGCGTCGCGATCGACGTCTGCGAGCGAGGCCCAGTGGTCTCGTCCCGCCGAAGCGAACTCGGGCGCGTACCGTGCCCGACGCTCGATCTCCAGTTCGTGTCGTTCCTCGGGTGACATCCCAAGCCAGGCGGCTTCCATCGCGTCGAGGGTTCGGTCCTCGTCCTCCGCCCGGAACTCCGCGTGTCCCATGTCGCGCAGGATACGCAGCCCGAGCAACTCGTCCTCGAGTCGGTGGTGCAGGGTGATGTTCGGCTTCATCGGCGGCGCACTCCTGTGACCGGACCCGCGGCGGGCTGCCAGTCGTCCCGGCTTGCGGCGATGTCCGCCTCGTACGCTTCAACGCTACGAGGCACGCTCGGCTCGACCAGCCCGTGGTCGGACGTGTCGCACCGCACCTGCAACGGCCGGTGGCCGGGCGCGGTCGCGCGGAGCGCAATCGCGAGCGATCCGATCTCCGGCGGAGGGGTGACGTCCCCGGGGCGCCGGGACTCGATGGCGCGTGCCGCGCTCTGCGCAAGCTCAGCGATTCGGGCTTCCGCGTCGCCTGGCACGGGCGGTCCGGGCAAGCCCGCGGCGGCGATCCGCCAAAGCGTGTCCTCGCTCCGTCCTGGCGCGCCCTCGCGGCGGACCCAGACCGGGCGACGTGCCGGTGGGAGGGCTTCCGGCGAGCCGACTGCGACGGACATCCCGCCGGCGCCGGGCAGCACACAGCCCGTCACGGGTGTGACGTCGCGGACGTCGCCCTCCGTGCGAACGCCGAGCGCGCGCGCCGATCGGCCGACCGCGGGGCCGCCGTCTGCGTCACGCCGCATGGTCCGATAGAGATCGGTCATTGTCGTTGGGAGCATAGCGCACGACGCGCCGGCTCGGGTCCGAATCGCCGCATCGGTCCGGGATGAGTTGCCCCCGGGGAGCCCCACGCGGGCGGTCCCGTAGCATTCGGGCATCATGTGCGACGCAGATCCAGACGATGCACCTGTGAGGGCTCTTGCCCTCGACCTCGCCGACCGAGTGGCGCTCGGACAGTTCGACGAAGTGTGCGACGGCGCCATGCCCGGCGGGCTCTCGGCGAGTGGCATTCGGCACTTGCTAGGGCTGTGGGGCGTGACGCCGCGACGCCGCAGCAGTCACGAACCGCTCGAAATGGATGTCTCAGAGTCGCTCGAAACCGAACTGGCGAGCTGGTGGGTGGACGTCGGCATGTGGACGGTCCAGGAGACGCGAAGGAGCTTCTGGCTCAGAGTGTGGATCGAGAAACATGAGGACGGACTTCGCTATCGGATCTGGTCTCTTTGGTTCTGACTTCGCCAGCGGGGGACGTGGCCTGGGCGGGAACGGGGTGAACCTGCGAACTTCCCGACCTTCCAGGCCCCACTCGGCCCCGCGCGGAACGTCTCTTCGGACGCAGCGCTCGCACGCTCCAACCGACACTGGCGATCGTCCACTTGGCCTCTGTCTCGCTGCGATGGACGTGCTCGGCCGAAGCCGGGCGACCGCTCGTGACTCGGGAAGTTCGTTGGTTCACGCCGTCCCCGATCGCTACTTCGGTGCCGCGATCACCTGCAACGCCACCGCGTGCGGCAGGTCGAACGTCTCGATCCCCGCGATCCCGCCGCCGGTGACGAGGAGCGTCGTGCCGTCGTCTGCGAACGCGACGCGCACGGGGCCGGAGACGTTGCGTAGCGCGTAGTGACCCGTGCCGTCGGCGCGTTCGACGAAGAGCGTGCCGTCGGACGGCGCGTCGCCGGGCTGGAAGCCGACGCGGTGGGTGCCGCTCGGGGCGACGATCGGCGCGTCGCCGGCGGCGAAGGCGCGGCCCGCGGCGTCGAGGCGGGAGCGGGCGACGTCGGGCGGAAGCTGCTTCGGGCGGAAGTCGAACTCGCGAAGGCGACCCGCGGCGCGGGCGGTGTCGATCACGGCGTTGTACGCGTCGAGGTACTTCGCGTTCGGCTCCTCGAAGCAGCAGCCGAACCCGCTCACGGGAAGGCCGGTGTCGGCGTCGATGCGCAGGTCGTCGGACTCGCCGTGAAGAAGACGGAGCGGGCGCCCGGCGGCGATGGCGGCCTCGGCGTCGGCGCGGCCCTGGAGCGCCGGGTCCACCGTGTACTCGCGAGGCGGCCACCACTTGCCGGAGGCGGTGGCGGGCGTCGGTGCGGGGAGCGTCTCGCCGCACGCGGCGAGGGTGGCAACGAGGGCGGCGACGAAGAGGAGTCTCGTCGTGGCGGTGACGACGCGCGAACGGTGGGCTCGGCGGACGGCGTGCGCAAGTCGCTGGTCAGGCATGGGGTTGCTCGCGGTCGGTTGACGAATTGCGCGGGACAAAAAATTGTCCCGCCTCGGTACGTAAGGCCAGGAGGCGTGCGAACTCCTTCTTGAACGGCGAGAGCGGCGACGGGTGGGGGATCGGGGCGACGCGGATCGCGCGGCCGCGGATCTCGACGTCGATCGTGTCGGTGAACCGGCGGTCGGCGTCGGCCCAGAGCGCGTCCACGGCGCCGGGCGCGGCGTACGGCGCGAACCAGCGCGTCGCGGTCTCGCCGAGGGCGAGCACGGTGTGGCCGCGCCACAGGTCGGCGAGGAGCGTCTCCACGAACGGCCGGAAGCGCACGAGCGTCGCGCGGTCGTAGGCGACGTTGTCCACGGGGCGGTAGGGGACGGTGTTCGTCAGGAGGACGTGGTCGAAGATCGCGTCGAAGCGGCGCTCTGATTTCGGCGCGGGGCCGAGCGACTTCGCGAGCACCGCGTCGTGGAACGCGCGACGGAACCGGCGCCCGCCCATGCCGATCAGCGGTTCGCCGGCGTGGACTTCCTCGCGGCCGAGTTCTCGTCCGAGCGCGGCGAACGGCGCGTCCAGCGAGCCGGCGCACACGATCGGCACGGCCGGATCGCGGCCCGCGGCGCGGTAGGTGTCGAGACAGACGTCGAACGGCGCGCGGCGCGCCTCGGCTTCGATCGCGGCGAGGAGCGGCGCCAGACGGGGGGCCGTCACCTACTTCGGCTCCGTCGGGGCCGGTTCGGCCGGCGGCGCGGTCTCGACCTCGGCACCGTCCACGTCCACCGCGATGCGCGCGACGAACAGGAGCGTGCGATCGACGAACCGCCGTGCCTCCTCGAGGATCACGCGCGCGTCGGGCTCGACCTTCCCGCGGAACGACAGCTTCCCGTTGGTGCGGACCTCAATCTCCTTCTTCAGGTCGAGCATGTCGGGAGAGACGAGCACCGAGTACCTCGCCACGCCGCTCGTCCGCACGTCGATCCGGTTCCCGTCACGCTCGGCCTCGATGCGCGGCAGGTCGGCGCGCAGCAAGCCGGAGGACGCGTCCTCGAACGCGGTCGTGCACGAGGTGGCGCCGGCCGCGTCGATGCGGATCCAGCGGAACGTGTCGGCGAGATACAGGTCCGGCAGGTCGTTCCGCGCCGCGTCGATCGTCCAGTGGACTGTCTTGGGGAAGGGGTCGCGCACGTGGGCCTTGAGGAACGCCTGCACCTCGTCGGCGTACTTCACGAAGAAGAAGGGGTCGTGCGAGCCCTTCGGGATCAGCTTCCACGTGAGGTCGATCGCAGACGCCTTCATGCCGTCGACGGCTTCGCGCACGTGCGCGACGTCGAAGATCGAATCGGCCTCGCCGTTGATCGCGAACCACGGCAGGTTGCGCAGGTTGGCGAACCGCGTGACACCGCCCGGCGAGCCGATCACGGGGATCGCCGCGGCGAGGGCGCCGGCCTCGGTCTCGGCGATGTTGTACGCTCCGCGCCCGCCGTCGGAATCGCCGGCCAGGTAGACGCGGTTCTCGTCCACGTTGAAGTTCCGCTTCACGTGGTCGAGCGCATGGTGGACGAGTGCGCGGCAGGCCGGGGCTCCCCACTCGACGCCGTCGTACGTGGACGGACCGACGACGATCAGATCGAGGTCACGCACCGCGGGCAGCGCGATCTGGGCGGCTTCGCCGGCGCCGCCGCCCGGCGCGGGTTGGCGGACCGCGCCGTGCAGGAACACGAGCACGCCGACCGGCTTCGCGGGCGTGTACTTCTTCGGGAGGATGTACGTGAACTGCCGCGTCTTCCCGTCGGGGCAGACCCAGTCGAGCGTCTGCGTGTCCTTCGCACTCGCCGGATAGGCGCGCTTCCGCAGGATCTTGAGCAACTCCGAGCACTTCGCGGGGCTCGCGTACTTCCGGACGAGCGGGTCGAGGAGCTTCGCGGCGGCGGCGGCGTCGTCCTCGTCCACGTAGCGGAACTCCGGCGACGCCGGTGCGGCGTCGGCCGCCGGTTCGGGCATGGCGGCGGCGGCGAATGCGACCGTCGTCGCCGCGAGGAGTCGAAGGGCGGCGCGGGCTCTGGTCACGGCGCTCATCCTAGCGCGGCCACGATCGCTTCGACGAGCGCGTCGAGGTCGCGTTCCTCGGTGCGGTGGCTCGTGATGCACGCCCGCAGCACGCGCCGCGCGACGCCGTCGGGCGTCGGCGCGAGCACCGTCGGCGAGATCCAGCAACGGCCGCCGCGGTGGACCTCGCGGACAACGTCGCCCATCGCGACCTCGCCCGTCTCGAACCGCGGATGCGTGAAGTTGACGAGCGGCAGCGGCGTGTCGTTGACGATCGCAAAGCCCGCGGCCCGGAGCTTCGCGCGGAGCAGGTCGCCCATCGCGGTCATGTCGTCGATGAGGCGCTCGTAGCCGGCGGCGCCCTGCGTCGCGAGCGCCGCGAACACCGGAAGCCCGGCCGACCGACGGCTCCACTGGTGCGACGCGTTGAATGGATCGACGACCCCGCCGCGCGCGGCCGGCATGTACGCGCTCTCCGTCGCGAACGCATCGACGAGCGCCGCGGCGTGCGGCGTGAAGAACATCCCGCCGCCGAGCGGCGTCTGGAGCCACTTGTGCGCGTCCCACGTCACGGAGTCGGCGCGCTCGATGCCGGCCAGGTGCCCGCGCAGCTTCGACGACAGCAGCGCGCCGCCGCCCCACGCGGCGTCGCCGTGGAACCACAGGCGTTCCGACGCGCAGACGTCGGCGATCGCCGGTAGCGGGTCGATCACGCCCGACGACGTCGCGCCCGCCGTGCCCGCGACGAAGAACGGCCGCCGCCCGGCCGCGCGGTCCGCCGCCATCATCGCGACGAGCGTCGCGACATCCATGCGCAGCTTGGCGTCCACCGGCACGCGCCGCACCGCCGCGCGGCCGATCCCGGCGACGTGCGCCGCCTTCTCGAAGCTGTGGTGCGCCTCCGCCGAGACGTACAGGACGGGGTCGGCCATCAGCGCGCGGGCGCCGCGTTCACGGAACTCCGGGAACGTGCGCGTCAGCGCGACGACGACCGCGGTCGTGTTCGCCTCCTGGCCGCCGGAGCAGAAGTGCGCGCCGACCGTCGCCGGATCGAACCCGATCCGCGCGGCGAGGAAGCGCAACGCGTGCTGCTCCATCTCGTAGGCGGCCGGGCAGTGCGTCCACGCGGCCGTCTGCGGATTGAACCCGGCGACGAGCGCCGCCGCGGCTGCGGCCTCGGGAAGCACGCTCGGGTTGAAGAGGCCGAAGTACGCGGGGTGCGTCACATGGACCGACCCGCGGCGGAGCATCGCGGCGATGTCGTCCACGACCGTTTCGGCGTCACGCGGCGCGTCGAAGCGGTAGGCGCTCGCGAGGTGCTGCCGGAGGTCGGCTGCGTGCGCTGGCCCGACGACGGGGAGGTCGCGGATCCCGTCGTGGAGACGTTCGACCGCTTCTGCGGCGCGCCGGATCGGGTGCATCCGCCGAGGGTACTCGCGCGGCGCTCCTCGCGACGACGTACACTGCGGACGCTTGACGACCGAGGCCGCCCCCCCGCCCGCCGCGCACCCCCAGCCGTCCTCCGCGGACCGTCGCGCGGTCATCGCCGAGCGCGTGCTGCTCGGCGTCGTCGCGGTCGTGTTCGTCGTGGCACTGCTCAACGTGGGGCGGCCGACGCTTCGCGGCGACGTCAAGTGGGGCGCGCACCTGATCGCCGAGACGCCGAAGCGCATCCTGTTCTCGTCGCACCTCGCGCAGGTGACAGGATGGGCCGCGCTCGAGTCGGGCGTTGCCGATCGCGCTCGGGACGCGATGAGCTTCGTCTCCCGGTGCGGCGCCTTCGCGTGGGCCGCAGCGGCTGTCGCGTTTGTCGTCGCGACGGCCGGAAGCGCGAGTTCAACGTCGCTCGGGAACCGCTTCGCGACGCGGATCCCGCTGCTCGTCGCACTCATGCTCACGCCGCTGACGCTCTTCTTCTGCGGCTACGAGGAACTCGGGCACCTCGGGGCGCCGTTCGCGCTGCTCGCCGCGGCGCTTCTCGTCGCGGGGCGGTCACCGCTCCTCGCGGCCCTCGCCGTCGGCTGCGCCGCAGCAGTCCACGGAGTCGGGTTCGCGCTCGTCCCTGGCCTGCTCGCCGCGTGCTGGCTCTCGGAGACGACGCGGTTCCGCCGCATCGTGACGACGATCGCCGCGGCGCACGTCGTCTTCGTGCCGACCGTGGTCTGCGTGCTGGCGTACCGCGTGGCGCTCCCCCGCGCCGTGCTCTCCGCGGGCGACGCGTTCGGCGGCGCATCGGGTCGTCTCCTCCTGCCGGTGTGGGGCGAGTACCGCGGCGTCTCGCTATGGTCGGTGGACCACTGGGCGCACGTCGCGCGCATCGGGTGGCGGGGCGCGCCGGCAGTGATCGTCGCACTCGCCGCGTGCTGCGTTCCGAGGGTCCGAGCGGGGCTCGCCGACTGGATCGTGCGACGTCGCGGCGTCGTTCTGCTCGCGGTGTCGGCGTTCGGATTCGTGGCGCACTTCTTCGCCGGTTACGGCCCGCGCTACGACGCCGACTTGCTCATTCCCGCGTGCGCGCTGCTGAACGTGGCGGCGTGCCTGTTCGTCGCAGACAGCCCGCTTCGTGCGACCTGGACGTGGGTCGCGGTGATGGCGTCGCTCGTCGGGTGGGTCCGGCTTTGGGAGTGGATGGGCTGACGCCAGCCTGACGGATCGTTAGCGGGCGACGCGTTCGGCCAGAGCCGACGCCTCGCGGACGCAAGCGTCCATCGCGATCCCGCCGCGCCAGTTGCCGATCGCGTGGAGACCGCGGTGCGGCTCGAGTGCGGCGTCGATGCGGGCCAGGCGGTCCTTGTGTCCGACCCAGTACTGCGGGATCGCGCGAGGCCAGCGGGTGACCTCGAACAGCGCCGGTTCGGGGCACGCGCCGAACGCGCGGCGCAGGTCGCCGAGAACCGTGCTGCGGAGTTCGTCGTCCGGCAGCGCAGCGCCCGCGGGGTCGAGGTCGCCGCCGACGAACACCGTGAACAACTCGTGCCCCGCGGGCGCTCGCCCCGGGAACAGGTGCGAGCTGAAGATGCAGCCGAGGATGCGCAGGCCTTCGTCGCGGGGGACCAGGAACCCGAAACCCGCCGGCGCATTCCCGAGGCCCGCGCGCGGCACGCCGACGTGGACCACCGCCACCGCGGCGTAGTGGATCTGGCGCAGTTCGCGGGCGACATCCGGCAGCGCGCCCTCGACGAGATCCGCCGTGCGCCACGCCGGAGACGTCAGGAACACACGCCCCGCGACGATCCGTTCGCCGCTCGCGAGGACCGCAAGCCAGCCGCTCCCCGCGCGCTCGATCCGTTCGACCGGCGCGGCGAGGCGCGCGTCGCATCCAGGAGTCGCGCGGAGCCCGCGAAGAATTGCGTCGGGCAGTTCGCGGAGGCCGTCGGTGAACGACGCGAGCCGTCCGCGCGACGGCGGCCCGGAGCCACTCTTCATCGCGCGCAGCAGCGATCCGTGCTGCCGCTCGAGCGCGACCATCGCGGGGAATGTGCTTTCGGCGCCGAGCTTCGTCGGGTCGCCCGCGTAGATGCCGCCGATCACGGGCGTGAGCAGCTTCTCGCGAGCGACGCGGCCGAGGCGCCGGTCGGCGAATTCCGCGAGCGTCTCCTCCGGCGCGTCCTCCGGACGCGGCGGAATCCACATCTCGCGAACGAGCCGAAGGCGCGCGGCCAGGGGGAGCAGCGGCGAGAGCAGGAACTGCTGCGGTTTGAGCGGCACCTCGCGAAGCGCTCCGGCGCGCCACACCCAGCGTCGCTCGGCTTCGCCCTCCGTGCGGACGAGACGGTCCGTGAGGCCCGTGGACTCGACGAGTCCCATGATCGGCGCCTGTGCGTCGCCGAACGAGTTGGGCCCGAGTTCCAGCAGCCATCGTCCTTCCGTGGCGTTGACGAACTTCGTCCGGAGGTTGCCGCCCGGCTCCGCGCGCTCGTCGAGCAGCGTGACGTCCACCCCGCGCGACCGCAGCCCGTGGGCCAAAGCGAGCCCCGAGAGCCCGGCACCGACGACGAGCACCGGATCGCTCACGGTCGCCCCGGAAGGATCGACTCGAACCCGCGCCGCGCGAGCGTCTCCAGCGCGTCGATGAACAGCGGTTCGTCGTTCAGCGCGGGCGCCACCGCGTAGTGCTTCACGCCCGCTTCGCGCGCGACTCCGCCGAGCAGGTCGCCCATTTCGTAGAGCGTCTCGTAGTGGTCGCAGGTGAAACTCATCGGCACGACGAGCAGCGATTTCACGCCTTCGCGGGCGAGTTCCGGGATGCGGTCCTCGGTGTACGGCCCGATCCACTTCGCCGGGCCCACGCGGCTCTGGAAACTGAGCGACCACGTGCCGAGGCCCGCTGCCTTCGCCACGGCGGCGCACGTCTCCTTGATGTGCCCCGGGTACGGGTCGCCCTTCTTCACGATGCTCTCGGGAAGCCCGTGCGCGCTGAACAGCACGTGCTCCGGCGGCACGAGCAGCTTCGCGTGCCCCTTGCGGATCGTCTCGACGGTCGCCTCGACGTACTTCGGCTCCGTCTGCCACGACGTGATCGCGCGGAGCGACGCGCCCGGCAGGTGCTTCGGCATCTCGCGGAGCAACACGGTCATCGACGACCGCGCCGTCGTGAACGAGTACTGCGGGTAGAGCGGCAGCGCGAGGAGTTCGTCCACGCCCGCCGTGCGGAGTTTCGACAACGCGGTCGCCGTGTTCGGGCGCCACGTGCGCATCGCAACTTCCACGGGCATCCCGAGACGTTCGCGGAGCAACGCCGCCTGCTTCTCCGTCCACATCCCGATCGGCGACGCGCCGCCCATGCGGGCGTAGTTCTTCGCGACTTCCGGCGCGCGGAACTTCGCGATCGTCCACGCGAGCGGCTTCCGCACGACCGTGGGGATCGACAGGATCTCCGGGTCGTCGAAGAGGTCGCGGAGGAACGGCCGGATCGCTTCGGGCGAGTCCGGGCCGCCGAACTGCAGGAGGACGACGCCGCGTTTCGCCACGGCGTCAGACCGTCCGGCTGTACATCGGCTTCGCGCCGGAGTCCGGCGCCGGCAGGTACGCGTCGAACGCCATGCAGACGTTGCGGACGAACACGCGGCCCCACGAGGTGAGCACGAAGCCGGTCCCGTCGAGGTCGATCACGCCGTCGGCCGCGAGTTCGGCGAGGCGCGCCTTCACGCCGGGGAAGTACGTGTCGAACACGATCCCGAAGTCGCGCTCGACCTCGGCGAAATCGAGCCCGTAGCTGCACATGATCCGGTGGATCACGTCGCGGCGGAGCTTGTCGTCTTCGGAGAGGATCATGCCCTTCCGGATCGGAAGCTCGCCGCGGCAGACGTCGCCCTGCCAGTCCGCGAGCTCCTTCGCGTTCTGCGCGAACGTGTCGGCGACCGACCCGATCGACGTCACGCCGAACCCGAGCAGGTCCGTGCCCGACTTCGTCGTGAAGCCCTGGAAGTTGCGCCAGAGGCCGCCCGTGCGCTGCGCGATCGCGAGTTCGTTCCCGGGCTTCGCGAAGTGGTCCATGCCGACGAAGTCGTAGCCCGCGCCGCAGAGCCGTTCGAGCAGACGGGCGAAGATCGCGAACTTCGCCGCGCCGTGCGCCATGTCGGCTTCCTTGAACTTGTTCTGCTGCGGCTTGAGCCACGGCACGTGTGCGTAGCTGAAGGCCGACACGCGGTCCGGCGAGATCGTCAGGATCTGGTCGATCGTCGATTCGAACTTCGCGAGCGTCTGCTTCGGGAGCCCGTAGACGAGGTCCACGTTGACCGACTGCAGGCCGTCCTCGCGGCACCAGTCCACGAGGCCCTTTGTCATCTCGAACGACTGGACGCGGTGGATCTCCTCCTGCACCTCGGGGTCGAAGTCCTGCACGCCCATCGAGATCCGGTTGAAGCCCGCGCGGACGATCGACTTCACGTGTTCGCGCGTCGTCACCCGCGGGTCCACTTCGATGCCGACCTCGGCGTCCGCCTCGATCGGGAACCGCTCGCGGATATAGCCGAGCAACTCCTCGATCTGCGCCGGTTCGAGGAACGTCGGCGTGCCGCCGCCCCACGCGATCTGGACCGTCTTCCGCGCCTTCCCGCCGCACAGCGGTGCGACGAGGTCGATCTCCTTGTAGAGGTGCTCGAGGTAGTGCGCCGCTCGGTCGTGGCGTTTCGTGATGATCACGTTGCAGCCGCAGTAGACGCAGAGCGACTCGCAGAACGGCAGGTGCACGTAGATCGACAGCGGACGGCCCGTGGCGGCGCTCTTCGCGAGCGCGGCGCGGTAGTCGGTCTGCGTGTAGTCGTCGCGCCACGCGGGCGCCGTCGGGTAGCTCGTGTAGCGCGGCCCGGGCACGTCGAACTTCGCGAGCAGCTCGGGCGTGAGTCGCGCGATGGCGGCCGGGTCGAAGACCGGCGGGCGGGTGAGGGGACGGCGCTCGGGGCTCGTGGCAGGTGCGGGGCTCATGCTCGTCCTCGCGACCGCGGTGGTGGGGGAGGGGGATTCACCCGGTCAGGTCCGGCCGGAGCGGCCGTCGTGGCGGGTGATCGCGGTCACGGCGTGCAATTGTCCGGGTGCCCCGCAGGCCGGGAGAGGAAACGGGAGGCGCCGGGCTCGGAAACGGGGTGAGGGTGTGACGGGAGTCTCGATCGGCGCGCGGCGGGCGCGGGCGGTCCCCGACGGTCCAGGGGACGTTCCGTCATCGGCTCAGACGGGGGGGCCCGACGACTCAGGGGACGTTCACGACGACTCAGGGGACGGTCATCAGAAACTCACTTGGGCGTCTCCGCGGATGCGCCTTCCCATCGCGGGGCCGTTGCGCAAGTGAGTTTGTGTGAACCGTCCCCCGCCCCCGCGAGCTTCCGCCCCGCCGCCGTCTCATCGCTTCCTCCCGCGTCGAGCGCGTCCCGGCCCCGCCGACAGCTCCGCCTCGATCTCCTCCACCGTCGGCAGGCTGCCCTTCAGCGCGCGCGGCAGCTTCTCGACGATTCGCGTCTCCCATCCGGCGACGCCGATCGGACGCTTGAGGTGGCGAAGCGCGTACTCGACGACGACCTTGTTCCTTGAACGGCAGAGGATGAGGCCGATCGTCGGCTGGTCGGAGGGGTGCCTGAGGAGGTCGTCGGCCGCGGAGAGGTAGAGGTTCAACTGGCCGACGAACGCGGGGTCGAAGGGAACGGCCTTCAGTTCGATGACCACGTAGGAGCGCAGCTTCAGGTGGTAAAAGAGCAGGTCGATGCGGAACTCCTGATCGCCGATCTCGAGCGGCACCTGGCGCCCCACGAAGGCGAAGCCGGTGCCGAGTTCCACGAGGAAGCGCTGGATGTGGTCCACGAGCGCTCGTTCGACTTCGTCTTCGCGGCGCGGGTCCGCCGTGCCGAGGAAGTCGAACAAGTACGGGTCCTTGAAGACCTGTGCCGCCATGTCCGATTCCGCGGGCGGGAGCGTGGTCTTGAAGTTGGAGAGCGCCTTCCCGTGGCGCGCATGAGCTTGACCGTCGATCTGCAGTTCGAGGATGCTCCTGCTCCAGCCATGCTCGATTGACTGCCGGATGTACCACTCGCGGACGTGCGGGTCCTTCACTCGCTGCAGCAACCGGATCACGTGGCCCCAGGGCAATTGTGAAACAAGCTGTTTCACTTTCTCCGCGTCCGGGCAGGCCTCGGCAAAGCTGCGCATGAAGAGCAGGTTGCGCGACGAGAACCCCTTCATGTCGGGGTAGCCCTTGCGAAGATCCTCTGCGAGGAGGTCGATGACTCCTGCGCCCCAGCCCTCGCGCTTCTGGCGATGGAGGATCACCCGGCCGATGTCCCAGTAGAGCAGGACCATGACTGAGTTGGCGGCAAGGACGACGCGAAGCCGTTCCTCTCGGATGCGCTGCTTGATAGCACGAAGCGTCTCTGCGTAGTCACGAGGCAGCCGGGCGCGTGGCGGGGAGATCGGGAACACGGCCCCCTCTTGTGCCCTTCCGCGTGCGCCACGCGGCGGGACCGGTCTCCGCACGGGGATGAGCTTGGCCCTCTTCCTAGCCGCCATGGCCCAGACCCGCCAGATTCCGCTCGATCGCCGCGTCCATGTTGTTGCGCTGCGCGTCCGCCATCTTCCAGAGCTGCGCTTCGAAGCCGACTCTGGCGCGGCCGCTCGCGTTGTCTGAGCTTCCGGCCTTCAGCGGCGCGGCCTTCCGTCCACGGGGCATACAGGCACTCTCCTGGGCCGAAGATGGTAGTCGCCGCGCAGGTGCTGGAGCCCACGCTAAGTTCGGGTGCAACGAAGGCGCAGCGGGGCCTGCGATGTCGAGTGGCGGTCCCCGCTGTCCCCGCGGCGTCGTACGCTTTCCGGCACCATGCTGCCCACTCTGCCCGGCTGGACTTGGAAGCTCGTGCGCCAAGGGGAGGCGGTGTCGCCGCACCTGCACCGCGCGATCCGGGCGGAGGGCGACGCCGCGCGCGCGCCGCTCTGCGCGATCGCCCGCGGCGCCTACGCGGTGGACGGAGAGTTCCCCGACGGCGGCTGGGCGCGTGTCCACGCGGTGGAGATCCTCTCGGAGATGCCGCCGGACGACGCGGGCATCGACCTGTGCATCGAGTTGCTCCATGACCCGGGCGTGGACGAGTTGACCGAGGCGGCGCAGCGCACGCTCTTCCGTTGGGGCGACGCAGCGCTGCCGAAGGTGCTCGCCGCGTGCGAGACGCAGAACTCCGATGCCGCTCGCTACCTGGCGGGCGTGCTGGCGAGTTCGCGGACGCGGACGGACGAGATCCTCTCCCTCCTGCTCCGGCGCTTCGCCGCGGATACCGAGTGCGCCGCGGACTTGGCCGAGTACGGCGACCCGGCAGCACTGCCCGCCATCCAGGCCGCGCTGGACGCGTACGTTGTCGATGGCGACGCGTCGTTCCTCTGCCATCAGGCGGTCGTCGAGATGGAAGACGCGATCCAGACGCTCGGCGGTGTGCTCACGCCGCATCAGATCGAGCAGGTCGAGCGCGTCCGCCGACGGCGCCGCCGCGCCATGCGTGAGGCGGGCATCGATCCCGACTTCGACATCGACCCGACGGACCCTGACGTTCGCGAGGCATTTCGTGCGACGCTCACGCGCGTGCTTGGCGAGATGGCGACTCCGGGGCGTCCAGCGATCGCGCCGAAGTAGCGACGGGGAGCCGTGCTTGCGAGGGTGGGGGACGGTCCGCACAAACTCACTTGCGCGACGGCCCCGCGATGCGGAGGCGCGTCCGCGATGACGCGCCAGTGAGTTTCTGAGGACCGTCCCCTGGGTCGTCGGGCACGTCCCCCGGGTCGTCGGGACTGTCGTCCGGGCCGCGGCGGGACAGTCGCCGGAGCCGTCGCGGGATCGCCCGCTGGGCCGTTCCGCCCGCCCCGCGTTACTTCGGCGGCGGCGTGAAGTCGGGGGTCAGGTCGCGGCGCATGTACGCGGCCCAGATGCTGCGGCCGTCGTCGCCGTGGGCGCGCAGGGTCGGGTCGGCGGCGGCGAAGAACTGGTGGACGTTGCGGACGTCGCGCTGGAAGAAGAACTCGGACCGCGAGTTGTGCGCTGCGAGGACGACCTGGGGGAAGTCGATGATCGTCGGGCCGGCGGCCGCGGCCAGGATGTTGTACGGCGAGAGGTCGCCGTGGATCGTGTCGCAGCAGAGCATCCGGACGATCTGCGTGCGGAGATCGAGGTAGAGCGCGCGGGCCGTCGTTTCGACCGACGCGACGTCGATGAGCCGCGGGGCCGGTTCGCCGTCGGCGCCGGTGACGAGCTCCATGAGCAGGACGCCGTCGCAGAACAGCAGCGGCTCGGGCACGCGGACGCCCTTCGCGAAGAGGAGCTGGAGCGCGTCGGACTCGGCGGACTTCCAGAGGTGCTCGGTGATGCGGCGGCCGAAGCGACTGCGGCCCTTCATCGCACGCTCGTTGCGGCTGCGCCCCTTTCCGCCGGCGCCGCGGCCCTCCTTGTAGTCGGCGTTGTTCCGGAAGCTGCGCTGCTCGCTGTCCTTGTAGACCTTCGCCGCGACGACGCGTCCCTCGAGGCGCACGAGGTAGATGTCGGCTTCCTTGCCGCTCATCAACTGGCCGAGAACCTCTTCGATAACGCCGTCGGTGAGGAGTGGGTCGAGGGGTGTGTGCATCGGGGGGGATCAGGGTACAGGACCCGGTGGGGGGACGTTGGGAGGGTGGGGGCGGGGGACGTTGCGAGGGCGCTGCGCCTGCCGCGAGGGCGGGGGCGTCGGCCGCGAGGGCGGGGGACGGTCCACACAAACTCACTTGCGCGACTGCCCCGCGATGCGGAGGCGGGAGCGCGATGATGCGCCAGTGAGTTTCTGAGGACCGTCCCCTGGGTCGTCGGGACCGTCCCCTGGGTCGTCGGGACCGTCGCCTGGGGCGCTGCGGGATCGTCCCCCTGGGTCGTCGGGACCGTCGCCTGAGCCGCGAGGACCGTCGCCGCGCTGCGGCGGCGTGCGGCTACCGGTCCCAGCTCTTCTTCAACTCGTCCCGGATGGCCTGCGCGCGCGCCGGGTCGCCCAAGCGTTCGAACGCGCGGGCGCGGATGTCGTCGCGGCGGGTCTCGACATCGCTGCTTCTGCCGGCCGATCGAAGGCGTGGGTCGGATAGCAGTCGCTCGGCGATGGCGATTGCGAGTCGGGCGCTGGTGTCCGACGGCGGACCGTCGTCGAGCACGTGGCCGGCGACGGCGAGGGTGACCTCCGATCGCGCCAAGCCGGCGCCCGGTCGGGCCCAGCGCGGGAGGCCGCTCCCGTCGTCCTCCGCGCGCAGGAGCACCGCGTCGAGCGCGGCCCAGCCGATGGCGGGGCTCACAGCGAACGCAACCGCCGCGTCGAAGGCGGCTTCGTCGGTACCCCCGCCGGCCGCGAGGTCCATGCTGATGCGGCGGGCGTCGGCGAAGCGGCTGAGCGAGCACAGCGCCAGCGCGCGGACGTGCCGGGATTCCGCGCCGATGTCGGGGTGACGGTCGAGCAGCGCGAGCGCTTCGTCGCCGAGATGGGCCGTAGCGAGACTGCTGGCGAGGCGCGTTGCGTAGGCCGGCGTGAACTCAGGAAGCGCCTCCGCAGCGGACGCCGCGCGCAGCAGGTCGGCCTTCCCCGCGTCGCCGAGTCGCGCGGATGCTGCGGCGAGGATGAGCCACGCGTACAGGTTGCGCGGATGGAGCCGTGCGGAAGTGTCAGCAACTCGGGCTGCGAACGGCGCCAGTTGGTTGCCGAGGCCCTCGATCGACAGCGTGTGCGACGCGTGATTCGTCAGCGCGAGCGAGACGAGCTCCTTGCGCGTCAGGTTCCGGAGATATTGGCCGGACGCGGCCAGCGCCGGGGTGACGCCGTATGTTCTCGCGTACTCGTCGTCGGTGAGTACGACGCCGCCATTCGACGGGTCGAAGTTGACCCGCGTCGTGCCGTCGTCCCATCGCACGAACACGTGGCGCGGAACCTCCACCGCGTGCAGCGGAAGGCCGAGGCGGTCCCCGAGCGCAACGAAGAGCACGGTCCAGCCCATGCAGTTGCCGGCGCGGAGGATGAGCGGCGACGTGATGTCGCTCTCGTCGATCCCGTACGGGCGCGAGGTCCTTCGGGGCACGAGGAGTGCCTGCATCCGGTCGAGCGTCTCTCGCGGAGTGCGGCACGCGGCGAGTCTCGGACGAAGCCAGCGGGCGACGCGATCGACGTCCTCAAGGACGATCGCAGCGTACTCGTCGCTCCGCTCGCGCAGCGACTCGGTCGCCGATGCGACGTCGATCTCGGCATCCGCGGCGGCCGCGATGTGCTCCAGCGTGCGCAGTTGCATCCAGGCGTGACGCCGCGCCGTCTCCGCAGGGTCGAGCCGCGCGCGCTCCCACGCGGTTGAGCGGGCGTCGGGGTGCAGGTTGAGCCACGCATCGAAACGGTCTGCGACTTCGCCGATCGCCGCGGCGGTCGTTTCGAGCGCAGCACTTGACTCGGGCACGCCAACGGCGTTGGTCACTGCGCGAACAGCGTCGATATGCCGCACGAGATCGGGATCGGAACGCTCGACCGCTCGGCAGATGCCGTCGAGCGCGAGCTGGAACTCGTGGTAGTGCTGCCACCCCAGGGGCGATCGCGGACGGGTTCCGCTCCGCAGCGTGCGCAGCACGTGCGTGGGGCTCTCCATGTCGCCCATCGCAGCGAGCGTGACGGCGGCTGTGTGGTCGAGGCGGTCGAATGGGACGTAGAGAAGTTCCCGCAGACGCAGCGGGGCTCGTCCCCCGATTCTCGGGAGTCGGACGATCAGCTCGCGCCGGACGTCCTCGTCGTCGTCCATGTCGAGGGCAACGTCCACGAGCGCGTCGAGCGACGCCGTGTTGCCCGGGCGGCAGAGGGCCACGAAGGCGGGGATTCGCGTCTGGATGTGCAGTTCGCGGTCTCGCGCGACGGCGAGGAACGCGGCGTCGGCCTCAGGCGTTGCACGTTCACGGTAGCGCCACGCGAGCGGGTGGCCGGTCTCGGCGTCGTCGCGGGGGCGATGCAGGAGCGACGCGCCTCGGATGCGTGTGGCGTCGTGACGCACGAGAGCCCGGACGAGCGCGAGTCCGGTGCGATCGCCGAGGCGGTCGAGCACCGAAGTGACGGCGGCCGTCCGCGCTTCGGGCGCGAATCGATCCGACCAGGCGCCGACATCGAGGATCGCGTCCAGCTCCCATCTCATCGCGCCGTAGATGGTCTCGATGTCGTCGCTGTCGGCCGGCGCGAGGCGTACGTAGGCGGATTCGCGGCCGAGTGGCGGCCGGGTCGTCACGTACCCGATGCCCGCCACGAGAGCGATCGTGATGAGGGCGACCGCGCGCCCGGCTCTCGGCCAGGACGGCGGCGGGTTCCGGATCGATCTCGTGGGCAGCATGTTTCCGCCTTCCTCGGGAATCGTAGCGGCGAGGGCGCGGGGACGGGCCCCACAAACTCATTTGCGAGAGCCGACGGCGGGCGACGGTCGTTGCGAGCGACGATGACGAGGGCGGGGGACGGTCCGCACAAACTCACTTGCGCAACGGCCCCGCGATGGGGGAGGCGGGAACGCGATGATGCGCCAGTGAGTTTCTGAGGACCGTCCCCTGGGTCGTCGGGACCGTCCCCTGGGCCGCTGCGGGAGCGTCGCTTGCGCCGTCTGCGGGACGGTTCCCTCAGCCGCTGCGGGACCGTCGTCTGAACTCGTCGGTTAACGAATTGCGCGGGACAAAACAATTGTCCCGCCTCGGTACTCAGGCCTTCACGGCGTCCACGAAGGCCGCGACGTTCTCCACTGGGGTGCCGACGATGACGCCGTGGCCGAGGTTGGCGACGACGCCGGGTTGGCCGGCGACGCTTGCGAGCATGGCGCGGGTGGCGGCGCGGACGCTGTCCGGGGTGCCGAACAGCGCCGTGGGGTCGAGGTTGCCCTGGACGGGGGCGCCGCCGACGGCGCGCTTCCACTCGCCGAGGGGGACGCGCCAATCGACGCTGTACGCGTCGGCGCCGGAGCGCGGGAGGAGATCGCGCCACGCAGCGGTGCCCTGCGAGTAGAGGACGAGCGGCGGGCAGGCGGGGCCGAGGGCCTTGTGGACGCCGTCGAAGACGATGCGCAACCCGGGGAGCGCGAACTCCTCCCAGTCGTCACGAGACAGCGCGCCGGCCCAGGTGTCGAACACCTGGAGGCCCTGCGCACCGGCGCGGGCCTGGGCGGCGAGGTACGGGACGGTGGACTCGGCGAGAAGGCGGATGAGCGCCTTCAGCGTGTCCGGGTCCTTCCAGCGCATGGTCTTCGCCTGGACGAGGTCTTTCGACATCTTGCCCTCGACGGCGTAGACGGCCAGCGTCCACGGCGCGCCGCAGAAGCCGAGCGGCGGGACGCCCGCGGGGAGCACCTTCGCGAGGGTGGAGAGGGTCTCGAGAATCCACGGCGTGCCGGTTGCCGGGTCGAACGGCTTCAGCTTCGCCACGCCCGCGGCGTCGCGGACGGGGTTCATGATCTGGGGGCCCTTGTCGGGGAAGTCCACCTCGATGCCCATGGCCTGGAGAGGGACCAGGATGTCGCTGAAGACGATCGCGGCGTCCACGCCGAAGCGCTCGACGGGCTCGAGCGAGACCTCGGCCGAAAGGTCGGGGCGGCGGCACAACTCCAGGAAGGAGATCTGCGACCGGACCTTCTGGTACCCGGGCAGGTAGCGGCCGGCCTGACGCATGAGCCAGACGGGACGGCGCTCCGTGGCTTCGCCCCGAAGGGCGCGGACGATGAGGGGGACGGGCGGGGTGGACATGGGTGCGCCGAGTCTCCCGGAGGCCGCACGGCGCTCCACGATCTTCCCCGGCGATGTGCCCGCAGTCTCGCTGTTGCCGACACTTCAGCGACGGTAGTCGCGCTATCTCGACTCTTCCCGTGGAGGCTGGAACCCACGTCCCGTTGGCTGCGTTTCCACGTAGAGTCGGCTCTCCGTCCCGGAGGTTCCGTGCCCCCACTTTTCAGCCAGGCAGAAGTTCTGCGTGTTCTCCAAGGGTTCAACCCCTGGTGGTCGGGTCGTCCCGTGCCGGTCCCGTCGTTCCACCGGGCGGCGTTCGCGGCGTGTCGTGCGCACGTCGAGGGGATGCGCCAGCGTGCGGTGCTCCTGCTCTCCGGCATGCGCGGCGCGGGGAAGACGACGCTCCTCCTCCAGGTGGCCGACGACCTCGTCGCCCGGCAGCAGGACCCGCGCAGCATTCTCTATCTCTCGGTCGAGCACCCGATCTTCGCCACGCTCCCGCTCGAGGAGATTCTTCGCATCTACCGGGCGACGATCCACCCCGAGCCGCGGCCGGCCGTGCTCCTGCTCGACGAGGTCCACTACGCTCGTGACTGGGACACCCAGGTGAAGGCGCTGCTGCTCGATTCCACCGGGTACAAGATCATCGCCACGGAGTCGGTGCGCGTGATCGAGGGCGCGCTCGTCACCGAGACCCAGGTGGGGCGCTGGTCGGCCTCGGACGTGCCCTCGCTCTCGTTCGACGAGTTCCTGCGTCTTCGCGGAGTGGACCCGGTGCCCGAAGGCGAGGTCCTTCCGGCCGCGGCGGACCTCGCCACGATGCCGCCCGCCGCGGTTTCGAGCCTGTGCGCCCGGATCGAGTCGGTGGTGCCCGAGTTTCGGCGGTACCTCGCCGGCGGCGGTCTCCCGGCGCTCGCCGCGCACGACGGCGACGCCACGGGGCGCCGTCTCCTCCACGAGGACATCGCCGAGCGCGCGCTGCGCCGCGACGTCGCCCTGCACGCGGGGCCGCGCAACCTCGACGACCTGAAGCGCCTGTTCATGTATCTGTGCGTCCACTCGGGCGAGGTCTTCCGCGTGCAGCGGTACGCGACCGCCGTCGGCGCCTCGCCCTCCACGGTCGCGAGCCACGTCGCCCTGCTGGAGCAGTGCTTCCTGGTGAAACGGCTCCCGCCAATGGACACCGAAGGCGACTCGATCGAGAAGCCGCGGCACAAGACGTTCGTCACCGACGCCTCGCTCCGCAGCATTCAGCTCCTGGAAGACGCCGACGACCGGTCCTCGCCGGAAGACGTCCGGTCGTCGTACGTCACCTGCCTCGCCCGGCACGTCATCCGGCGCTACGAGGAGAGCTTCGCGAAGATCGGCTACTGGCGCGACGCGCGGACGCTCCGCGACCTGGACATCGTCGTCCACGGCGAGGGCCGCGTGCTCGTGTTCCAGTTCGACGACGGCACCGTGGAGCTGGCGAAGTCGCCGGTGATCGGGTTCTGCCGCCGCACGCGGGTGACAGCCGCGTTCCTCGTCACGGTGGGCGGACCCGCCAGGATCGAGGTCACGAAAGCGCCCGACCTGCCGACCGTCTTCATCCAGATTCGCGCCGCGCAGCTTGCCTATCTCCTCGGTCGCGAGGAGACCGCCCGGTGGGCGAAGGGGACCTGATTCCCGAGCCGCGCGCAGCGCCCGTGGTGCGCGCGCCGCGCCGACTGAGTGCGCCGCGCCGACTGAGTGCCCGCGCGGTGGGGTTCGCCGCTGCCGTCGTCGGCGCGGCGGTGCTGGCCGCCTTCGCCGCCGGAGCCGCGTGCCGCCGCAGCGCTGCGTCGCTCCCCAACGTCCTCCTGATCGTCATGGACACCACGCGAGCTGACCGCTGCTCGGTCATGGACGCGGCAACAGGCATACCGCCGACCACTCCCCGCCTCTCGCAACTGGCCGCAACGGGCGTGCGGTTCACCGACGCGTGGACGCCCGGCGGATGGACGGCCCCCGCGCACGCGTCGCTCTTCACCGGCCTGCGTCCGGACCGACACAAGGTGGACGTCGGTCGCCGGATGTTCCTCGACGAGTCGGTGCCGACGATGGCGGGCGAACTCGGCCCGGCGGGCTGGCGGACCGCCTGTTTCACGAACAACGAGCTCGTCGGCGCAGACCTCGGGCTCGTCCGCGGGTTCGAGCGGTGGGACGGCCTGTTCCTCGACGCGGCGCGGCCGTATCCGTGGTGTGACGCGACCCACGCGAAGGTGCTCGACTGGGCGCTCGGCGTACACCGCGCGGGCGGCCGGTTCTTCGCGTTCGTGAACGACATGGAGCCACACCTGCCGTACACGCCGCCGGAAGACGTTGCGGCGCGGTTCCTTCCGCCCGACGCCACGCCCGAGGAGATCGCCGAGGCCCGCGCGTTCGACTTCCCGAAGACGCTTCCCGTGATGCTCGGCACGCAGGTGCTGACGGCGCGCCAGCGCACGATCCTGACAGCGCTCTACGACGCCGAGATCGCGACGCTGGACGCATCGATCGGGCGGATGCTCGACACGCTCGCGCAAGAGGGCGTACTCGACGAGACGCTCGTGATCGTCTGCGGGGACCACGGCGAGAACCTGGGCGACCACGGACTCGTCGAGCATCGGTTCAGCCTGCACCGTTCCATCCGCCGCGTGCCGCTCGTGATGCGTCTCCCCGGGCGACTCGACGGCGGGCGCACGGTGGCGAGCGTCGTCAGCCTGGAGGATGTCCTGCCGACCGTCTTCCAGCTCTGCGGGATCGCCATTCCGCCCGGCCTCGACGGCGTGTCGCTCCTCGGCCCGGCTGCGGCGCGCGACGCCTTCGGTTCTCAGGGTCCGCCGGGCGAGTTCCTCGATCGGATGCGGGCACTCGTTCCCGGCTGCGATCCGTCTCGGTTCGCGAGCTCGCTCCGTGCCGTGTACGACGGACGCTTCGACTACGTGCGCGACGAGACGGGGCGCGAGGAGTTGTACGACGTCGCGCTGGACCCGGCGGAGGAGCGCGATCTCGCCCCGGCCGGCGGCGCCGAGCTGACGAGGATGCGTTCGAAGCTGAGCGGGGGGCGCTGAGGCGTCCCGCGGATCAGAGGTAGCCGAGCTTCTTCAGTCGCTCGATCGAAGCGGCGCGGGTCCCGCGCAGCAGCTTGAAACCCGGGTCGGAGAGCTCCGATTCGAGGCGCAGGCGGAGCCGACGTGCGTCGTCATTGCGATCTCGCAGCAGGTTGCGGCGCTCGGTCGGAGCGATCGATGTGTCCCACAGCGACTCCGTGCCGGTCAGCGCGTGGAACTCGTAGAGCAACCCGTCCTGCACGATCGACACCCGCTCCGGAGTCGCGGCAATCGTCACGGAAGATCCGAGATACGCGGGTGCAACCGCGGCCAGTGCGACCAGAGTTGCAGCGCAGAGCAGAGCTACGGCCCCGACGACGCGAAGGCGCGTGTGCGTCGGCAGTGCAGTGCGCAATGCGCGACCGTGCGCAGTATCGGACTCGACGACATTCGCGCTGAGTTCACCGGAGCTTGACGCGGAATCATCGCACGCAGGAACGTGCGGGGGGCGGCGGTGGGACTCCGGACTCATGGTGTGGTGTTCGACGTGAATGACCGCGGGCGCACATCGACTCGGCGACCCGTGTCTCAGCGGTCCGTGCGTTCATTAGACCGCACGAATTGCGTGTTCGTGCTGCCCATCGCGGAACTGCGAGAAGTCACTGGGGAAACGGTGGCAGAAGTGCTGTCAGCGACGACACTTTTGCTGCCATCGTGCCGCTCACATCGTGCAACTCCGCGGGGTCGTTCGCGACGTCGAACAACCGCGCGGCGCCGTCGGAATCGACGATCAGGTGGAACTGCCCGTCGAACGCGGAGACCCGTGCGAGCCGCACGGGTGCGGCGGCTCGGTCGCCGACCAGTCCCACCGCGCGTTCGTACCACTCGAGCGGCGCCTTCTCCGCAGCGCGTGCCGTACGACCGGCGAGGTCGTGCAGGAGCGACGCTCCGTCGAGCGCGTCGCCGCCACTCGGAACGCCGGCGCCGCACGCCTCGAGGACGGTCGGGGCAACGTCTTCGAGGCGCACCACGGCCGACTCGGTTCGTCCACCCTGAAGCGAACCGGGCACTCGGACCACGAGCGGCACGTGGAGCAGTTCGCGATGCAGGAACACGCTGTGCTCGATCCATCCGTGGTCGCCGAGTCCCTCGCCGTGGTCCGCCGTGACGACCACCACCGTGTGGTCGAGGAGTCCCGCGGCGCGCATCCCGTCGAGCAGCGTGCCGAGCTCGGCGTCCACCGTCGCGATCTCCGCGTCGTAGAGCTCCGTGACGGCGGCGCGCACGTCTTCGGTGAGCGGTTCGAGCCCCAGACCGAGGACGAGCGTCCGCGGGTGCTTCATCGCGCGGGCCTCGCTCTCGGCGGCGGCCGGCGTTCCGGGGCGGAGGAACCGCTGCGCGACGATGGAAGGCGGGTTGTACGGCGCGTGCGGCTCCATCGCGTTGATGAACGCGAAGAAGGGCTTCCCGTCGGCGCGCTGGGACTTCATCCACTCGAGCGCGCGCCGCGTGGACGCGCGGGCCGGCGTCTCGCGGGGCGGTTCGCCCGACTTCGGCGCGAAGCTCTCGAACGTGGCGAACCCCTGCGTCAGACCGAATGCCGGGGCAACGAACGGGTTGCCGGAGAAACACGCCGTGGACCATCCGCGCGCGGCGAGTCGCTCGGCGAGCGTCTCGAACCGCTCGTCGAGGTGCGCGGTGGGCGACGTCAGGATGCCGTGGTTGGAGACCTGCAGGCCGGTGAACAGCGACGCATGCGCCGGCCCGGTCCACGACGACGGGCTCCACGCTTCGGTGAACGTGACGGCGTCCTTGGCGAACTCGGCGAGCCGCGGCGTCGTGGGGCGAGCGTAACCGTTCGTGGTGCAGTGGTCGGCGCGGGTGGTGTCCATCACCACGATCAACACGTCCGGCGGCGTCGCCGATCCCGGGCCGTTGCATCGCGCGCAGGAGACGGACAGCGCGAGCGCGATCGCCGCGGCCGACATCGTTCCGCGGCGCGGCAGCAGCGTCACATGTACCCCAGTTCGTGCAGCTTCTCGTACAGCTCACGGTGCGGCGCGCGCAACTCCGTCAGGTCCTTCACACCGAGCTTCATCCGCAACGACTCGCGCAGCCGAGCGGCGTCGGCGGGCCGCTCGCGGAGGAGGTTGCGGCGGGCCGACGGCGCGGCTCCGATCTCCCACAGCGACTCCGTTCCGGCGACTGCGTGATACTCGTACCGGAGGCCGTCTGCCTCCTGCACGTAGAGCGCAGGGGGCTGGGCGTTCGACGGACGCGCCGCGCCGTTCGATCGTGAGATCCAGACGGCAGCGCCGCCGATCGCCACGCAGAGCACCGCCACGGCGAGCAGCACGCGTCGCCGCGCGGCAGGGGCGGAGGGCGGGGGCGTCTTCGTCACCGGTGCAGTGTCGCCGCAGGCGCCGCGTCGGGTGGAAGGGATGCGGACCGCGGCGCCCGGACTACGTGGCGTTCCAGTGGGCCTGCTTCGCCTGCGGGGTGAAACGAGTTCCGGGAACTCCCGCGTGCGCTGTGCGTCGAAGCGGGTGCAGTTGGTGGCGCGCAGTCCGCCGCGTTCGCGCGGTCTCGGAGGCTCCGATGAAGTCACGACCGTTCTTCCTCGCCGTGGGCGCCGCAGTTCTCGGTGCGAGCGCGGCTGCGTGTTCGCAGACCGGCGGGACGTCCACGCCGCCCGCACCGGACGACACGACTGCGAGCATCCCCGCCGGTCGTTTCGTCGCGGAACGTCTCGAGCGTGCGATGAAGATTGCCGACGCCGCCATCGCCACCGAGAGCCAGGGCGGTTGGACGTACCGCCGCGCCGGTGGTGGGGCGGGTCCGAGCGACCGCGCCGGTGGCGGGGCGGGTCCGCGCGAGGCCCTGGCGGTGCGCCGGGAACTGTCGGGCGCCATGCCCGCGGCCGGGGCCGTGGCGCCGCCGGAGATCGGTGGCGGTGGTGGCGGTGGTGGCGGCGCGACAGCGGGAGCGGGTATCGGATACGTGGGCGGCCGGGCCGGCGGCGCACCTGCGAAGGCCCCGGGCGCGCCCCCGGCACCGTCGCCGTCCGAGTCGCGCGACGACCCGCGCGCCGCGTCGGGCGAGGATGGCCTCGTGACGGACGATCACGAGGAGTCGGCGCCGTCCGACAGGAAGAAGTCGGACGTGCTCGAGCGCGCCAAGTCCAAGGCGGGCGAACGACCCGCGCTCGACGTGTCGCTCGGTCAGCCGGTCGCCCACGCGCTGCGCGCCGGGTCCACCGACGACAACACCGACTTCGCCGAGTTCCTGAAGTTCCTCTCCGGCGCCGAGCAGAAGCCCGGCCTGAAGGGGCAGTACCAGCCGATCGACGTCCGCGGCCGCCGGTTCGTCCGCGTGGTGGATGCGTCGGGGCGCCCCGTGCCGGCAGCGCAGGTCGCCGTGGTGGACGAAGCGCGCGACCGCGTCGTCGGCCGCGGCACGACGTACGGCGACGGGCGCGTTCCGGTCTACCCGAACGTCGGAACATCCACCGCGAGCGACCCGGGCGCGGCGTCTGCCGGGTGGATCGTGGACGTTCGCTCCGGCGGCGTCACGTCGCGCACCCGCTGGGACGGCGTCGGCGACGAGTTCACCGTGACACTTCCGAGGGCGGCCGCCGCGCCGGACCTCGTTCCGATCGACGTCGCGTTCCTCATCGACACGACCGGTTCGATGGGCGACGAGATCGCGAGCATCCAGGCGTGTCTGCTCCGCGTGGCGGCGCAGATCCGCGACATCTCGCGGGAGTCCAACCTGCGCGTTGCGACCGTGCTCTATCGCGACGTCGGCGACGAGTACCTCACGGCCACCTACGCGTTCACGAACGACGTCAGCGACCTCGACAAAGCGCTCCGCAGCGTGTCGGCGAACGGCGGCGGCGACGGTCCCGAATCGCTCAACCAGGGCCTGGCGGAGACGGTGGACGGACTCATTTGGCGCGACGGCGCCGCGAAGGTCGTCTTCCTCGTCGCCGACGCCCCGCCGCACATGGACTACGCGGGCGACACCCCGTATGGCGAGACCGTCCGCGCCGCCGTCGGCAAGGGCATCCGCATCCACACCGTCGCCGCGAGCGGCATCGACGACGCGGGCACGCTGGCCTTCCGTCAGATCGCGCAGTACACCCGCGGGAAGTTCGTCTTCCTCGAGTACGGCAGCACCGCAAAGAGCGCGGCGTCCCACGGCGTCACGGGCGCCGTGAAGAGCGATAACCTAGAGGACATCCTGTTCGAGCAGATCCGCGACGAGGTCGCCCGCTGGGGGAGGTAACAACGCAGACGGCACCCTGCGGACGGGCAGGGGGCGCGACTACGCGGAGGTGAGTTCGTGGGGATTGTCCCCAACCACGCCGCGCGCGCGGAGCCATGTCTCCTGATCAGGAAGGAGGCCGTCGAGGCGGGCGGCGGTCCACACGACGCCGGACACTTCGGCGCCGTCGGTTTCGGTGGACTGGAACTGGGCGCAGGCCAGGGATGACGGGACGCCGCGGGAGCCGCGGAAGTCGGCGCGGCGGAGGTCGGCGCCGTCGAAGTCGATGCCGTCGATCGTCGCGTCGCGCAGGTCGGCTGCGGAGAGGTCGGCGTTCGTGAGGTTCGCGTGCGTGAGGTCGGCTCCGCGCAGATCGGCACGGGGGAGGCGGGCGTTGCGGAGGGATGCGCCGCGCAGGTTCACGCCGGCCAGGTCCATGCCGCCCAGGTCGGCGGAGCGCAGGTCCATGCCCGACAGATCGCGCGCGGCGAGGCGGCGCTTCAGCGTCGGGCCGTCCACCGTGGATGCAATGTAGCGCTCCTCCTTCCACGGGTCGGCGCCGTTGTGGTAGCCGGCGGTGCGCTCCCAGAAACCCAGGCGGTCCTCGGCGACGACCTCGACGCGGCGCACCCACTTCACCGTCTTGTAGATGTACCGCGTGAAGACCATCGTGCGGACGGGCCCGCCGTTCTCGGGCGCGATCGGCGTGAACGCGCCGTCCGCCGCGGTTCCCCCGCCGAGCGAGACCGCGTCGGCGACGAGTACGTCGGCGAGTGCCACGGCGATCGGGAGCGACGTGTCGTGACCGCGCCCCGAGACGAAGCGGACGAACCGCCCGGCGGACGTCGGCCCCGCGTGACGGAGGATCTCCGCGAGCGCGACGCCGCGGAACGCCGTCCCCGGACGCGACCACCGCGTGACGCAGTGGATCGTCCCCGCGCGTTCGACGTGGGGGAGGGCCGCGAGATCGTCGAACGTGAGCGACAGAGGGTGATTGACGAGGCCCGTGATGTCGAGTCGCCACGTGGCAGCGTCGAACGGCTCCGGCTCGCGCTCGCCGATGCGCGGGAATCGCGTCGTCGCGACCTGGTTCGGCGGGAGCGGATCGTTCACTTGCGGATGTCCGACTTCGACGCCGGTTTCGCCAGCACGTTCTGCGCGAACTCGACGATGGCGTCCGCGGCGGCCGACAACTCGGCCGCCTGCCTCGACTGCTGCGACTTCAAGAGCGCGAATGAGTGGTCGCCGCCTTCAATCGTATGAAGCGTCCCGGGGAGCTTCATCTCCTTGCGGACACGGCGGAGCAACTCGATGTCGCAGAGCGGGTCGCGCGTGCCCTGGATGAAGAGCATCGGGCGCTTCACGCGCGGCAGGTCGTCGGTCCGGAGCGTCTCCTTCGCGCCCGCCTTGTGCAGCGGGAACCCGAGGAAGACCAGCCCCGACGGCCGCACGCGCTCCGCCGCGACGAGCGCCGCCGCAGCGCGTCCGCCCATGCTCTTCCCGCCGAGGAACAGCGGTCCGGGCGGCGACCCGGTGCGTTTCGACTGCGCGAGGACGACGTCGTGGAAGGTGTCCACGAGCACGTCCATGCGGTCCGGCGGGCGCTGTCCGGTGCGCTCCTTGTAGGGGAAGTTGAAACGCACGACGGTGACGCCGCGTGACGCGAGCGCCGCGGCGAAGTGCTCGAGGAACGCGGACCGCATGTCGTTGCCGGCGCCGTGCGCGAGGACGAGGACCGGCGTGCGGCCCGGGTTCACGACGTCCGGGGCGTCGATCGCCATCGTCACGGAGCCGCCACGGGAGAGCGTCACGGTGGAGCAGGTCTCGGCCATGCGCCGAGGTTCTCGTGCGGGCCGCCCCGCAGACCCAAAGTTCCGTCGATCGCCGCACGGATCGCCGCAGGCCTCCGGCACTCATCAGCCGGCCTTCAGCGGTACGTGTTCGCGCCCGCGTCCCAGATCGCGATGTGGCCGTTCGCGTTGTTGCGCTCGCGGATCTCGGGGTACTCGCCGTAGAAGTCGCCCGCGGCGTGGGGATCGATCCGCACGCGGCAGTGGACGTCGTTCGGCGGGCCGGCCGGGGCGGGCGGCGGCGCGAACACCGACGTTCCGTCGCTCGAGCGCAGGAGCACGTCGCGGCGCACGGTGTGGGCGGGCAACGTGGCCAGGCTGCGCGCGGCGACGGTCATCCGGCCGGCGATGACGGCGCCCGTCTGGTTCGGGTTGTCGATGTCGCTCGGGTCCCCCGTGAACCACCTGAGCTCGGCCTGGAGGTTCACCTGGCCGCAGTCGCCGTCGCCCTGGTTCTCGATGTCGCAGTAGACCTGGAAGCTGCCGTTGCTCCCCTCCAGCGGCAGCCAGACGAATTCGACGCTCCGCACGATGAGGTCCGGGTAGGCGACGCCCGAGCGCAGCGCCGGAGTGCTCGCCACGATGTCGGACGCCCTGAGGATGCGCACGGGTCGCTCGAGGAAGTTGAGCGCGCGGGCGAGTCCGTCGAGGCTCCAGGTGCTGTTCGCCGTGTCGGCGGTGAAGCGCCCCGCGACGAAGTCGCCGACGCGGACGAACTCGCCGTCCTCGTCGTCGCCCATCCAGAGCGAGAGCGGCTCGCTCGCGGGGACGCCCTTCACGCGGACGTCCACCTGCTGACGGCCCGAACCGAGCGCCGCGGAGAACGACCCCGTGATCTGCGCCCCGGGGAAGGGCGACGACGGAGCCGACGTGAACGGCAGCGCGCCGCGCGCCGAGGCCGGATCGGTCGCGAAGGGGACCAGCGCCGAGACGACGTCGGCTCCCATGCCGTCGCGGACGCGCACGCGGCACCCGCCGAGTACGCCGAACTCCTGCGTTCCGAACGCCGGCGGGATCGCGCCCTTCGCGTTGAGGATGAGCTTCCCGGTGGACTTCGTGACGGCGATCGTCCCGAGTTGCCGGAAGACGCCCGAGCCGGGGCCGCTCTCGACTTCGACTGAGTACGTGCCGGGAGCAGCGCGGGACAGCGTCGCGGTGCACTTGAACGTGCCATTCACAGCCCGCACGGAGAGCGCGCCCCTCGCCGACCCAGCGATGTCGCCGCTCTTCAGGAACGGGGCGCGGAACACCGACTTCGCGGGGAGCGGCGGCGTGCGGGTGACGCCGAACGCGTGGATCTCGGCCTTCTGACGCGCCTCGATCCCGACGAGCAGATCCGGGACGCCGTCGCGCGGAGCGCCCGACGGACCGGCGAGGTCGCTGATCGACTCGAACGACGCTCCGAAGGAGTAGGTGGACACGGTGGGGAACACGTTCGCGATCAGCCGCAGGAGCTTCCCGTTGAACGCGACGACGTAGACGTGGCCGTCCTGGAAGAACGCGAACTCGCCGCCGGGGATGCCGTCCAGGTCGGGCAGCGCGCGCGCGTTGTACGCCGGACCTCCGATCGGTACGACCGGCTTCGGGCGCGGCCCCGTCGTGTCCACGTCGTACACGAGCTGCTTCCCGACCCGGTTCTTCGGGACCGTCGGATCGAATCTGCGGAAGCCGCCGAGCGACCCCGCGAGAAGCTCCGGCTTCTTGTCCCCGTCCACGTCGGTCCAGAGCACGCCGCCCGTCATCGGCCCGAGCGGCTGCAGCGGGATGCCCTCGTAGCGCACGATCTCCGACATGTTCGCGCCGGAGAAGACGATGAGGCGGCCGGCCGTCTCGCCGCCGTTCAGGTCCGCGCCCGGCGCGAGCGCGGCGAAGTCGCCGATCGCGTCACGGTTCACGTCACCCACGGCGACCATCTCGCGGCCGAGGCGATCGTCGCCGGTGCCGCGGCGCGTCGTGCCGGGCACCGCGGTGCCGTCGGCCCCGGAGTAGATGCGCACGGCGCCGGGAGCTTCCGTGAGTCCGGGCTCGCCGATCGCGTAGTCGCCGATTCCGTCCGACGTCACGTCGCCCAGCGCCGCAACCGAGACGCCGAAGATGCCGCCGTTGTCTTCGCCCGCGAACCGCAGGAGCTCCGCGCCGTTCGCGCCCGAGAGAAGGAACGCGCGCCCCGGGTGCTGCACCGGCGACGCGAGCGACGGCGCCCCGACGAACAGGTCCGCCACGCCGTCGGAGTTCGCGTCGGGGACGGCCGCGAGGAAGGTGGCGAAACGGTCGTCGGCCGCCGGACCGTCTCTGTGGTAGAGCTCGAGCAACGTGGCGCCGTCGTAGACGACGACGCGGCCGCGCTGCCCGGCGTCGTACGTCGGACCGCCGACGGCGAAGTCGATGACGCCGTCGCCGTTCACGTCGCCGAGCGCGGCCGTCGAGGCGCCGAACGTTGTGCCGTGGGCGCTCCCGTCGATCGAGACGACCGGCGTGCTCGCGCCGTGGGCGATCGCGAGGCACATCGCGACGGCCGCCGCGACGCCTGCGCACTTTCGGACTCGGGATGTTCGGCGAGCGTGCATGCGTCGATCCTCCTGCGCGGCGGTCCGCCGCAGCGTCACAGTCTCCGCGGCGCAGCGTCGGCGCGCAACGAGCGGATCACTTCGGGACGTGGAACCGCCGGAGCGGCCACACGACGAGCAGCGGCGACCCCACGAGACGGCTGCGGTGGACGGGGCCGCGCGCGCGGCTGTCCTGGCTGTTCGAAGAGTTGTCTCCGAGCATGTAGAACTCGTCCGGCCCGAGTCGGCCGCGGTCGCGTTCCTCGTACTCGGTGGTCCAGTGGACGTCGCGTTCGAGGCGCGCCACGGCGACGCGGACCGACCCGGCGAGCACGCGTACGGAGACGTCGGCCGACGGACCGTTCCTGCGGGGAACGGCGGGCTCCTCGAGTTCGTGTCGGAGGACGACTTCGCCGTCGATCTCGAGCCGCAGCACGCGGTCCACCTGCGAGAAGCGCACGCCGGCGGCCCGGCCCTTCGCGAGTTTCACGCCGGGGGCGCGTTCGACCTCGGCGCCGTCGATGAAGATCGCGACGCCCGGTTGCTCGCCGCAGAGCACCGCGTCATAGACGTCGCTGCCGCGGGCCCATCGCACGACGATCCGCGCCGCGTCGTCGTTCGGCGTCACGTCCACCGCGATCCGCCCGTCGGCAACGTCCACGAGCCCGTCGCTGAGCTCGCCCGTGTCCATGTCGTAGAGGTCGTCGCGCAGGCGGTCGTGCCAGCGCAGCACCGCAGGCTCCGCGCCGTCGGCCACGACCACCTCGAAGTCCCCCTGGGGCCACTGGCTCCACGACGTGCCGCCGTCGCGCACCCACAGCTCGTTCACGCGCTCCGTGAGCCTGCGCTTGTCTCTCGACGCCGCGCGCCGCTCGACGTCGCGGTCGTAGATCGGGAAGAGCATCGCGTCGAGCGCGCTGCCCTCCTTCCGGATCAGGTGACCGTCGATCCAGAGGTCGCCCTCGAACAGGCGGAGGTCCTCGCCGGGCAGGCCGCAGCAGCGCTTCACGTACTGCTTGCGCTCCGGGCCCCACCCCTCGAACACCTCGATGTCGAACCGGTGCGGAGGCGGGGCGACGCGCAGCACGAGGATCCGGTCGCCGTCCTTCCGGTCGCCGTGCAGGGTCGGCTCCATCGACTTCGTCGGGATGTGGTACGCCGCGATGACCTGTGCGCGGATGAAGAGGACCACGGCGACGATGGCGACGAGGATGCCGGAGTCGTAGATGGCGAGCGACAGCGCCGAATCGCGGGCGGTCCTCGGGAAGATCACGGTGCGCCGCCCGCGGGCGGCCCGGGCGAGGTCGGTGGAGATCTTCCACGGATCGCCGAGCGCGCGGATGGCGTCGGCCTCGGCGCGGGCCCTCGGCAGCCCTTCGACCTCCCGTGCCGCGGCGCCCATCAGCATGTGGTGGAGCAACTCCGCGCGTGCGTCCTCCGCGATCCGCGGCGCGAACTCCAGGCGGTCGGTGGCGGAGTCGGCGAATGCGCGCATCGCGGCGGTGGCAACGTGCGCCGGGCGACCCGCCGGAGGCCGGCCGGTGGAGATCGTCGCGCCGACCGATTCCGCCGGGAGGTCCGGCGGCGTCGCCGCGTCTGCGTCGAACATGTCGCAAGGTGCGGGCGGCTCCGCCGCATCGGGAGCCCCGGCGCGCGAGTACACGCGTCGGCGTCCGTCGGCCCGATCGATCCACGCGGCGCCCACGAGGCCGCGGCTCCGCATCTCCAGCAGCAGGGGAAGCACGTAGCCCTCGCGTCCGCTGACCGCGCCGGGCTCCGACTCCTCGATCGCCGCGACGATCTCGAACGCCGTCGCCGGCCCGCTCGCGAGGGCGTCCCACGCGAGATCCTCGACGCGCGGCGCGAGGGGCTCGGCGTCGTCCTCCACGGGGTCCTCTACGGGCGGGTCAGCCTCCGCACCGGCGCGTTGCGCCGCAGCGACGGCCGACGGTTCGTCGGACGAGGTGGTTCCCGGGGGGTCGGACGGGTCGGACGGAGGCGTGAGCGGGGGCAAGCTCATCGAGGTATCGCGCGGTGGCGGTGGCGGCGGAAGATCTCCTGTACGGTCGGAGCCTGAACCCGCCTCATGATGGAACCGCCTCTCCTCAGACGCCCGGGGTCGATGGCCGGACGTCGAGAAACGCTTCGCGTCGCCCTGCGGGCCGGAACGCGAACCGCCCCCCGCGAGGCGCGGGGGGCGGTTGGTTAGAGGGTCGGCGAGCCGATCACCTCGGAATGCGGTAGAGGGCCGAGTGGTCCACGGGGAGCTTCGAGGGGAAGTTCCACACGCGGTCGTCGTATCCGGCCGCACCGAGCATCGTCAGCGAGACGGTGATCTCGTTGCGCGGAACGGCGCTGAAGTCGTTCTGGAACGAGCGCAGCGCGAACTCGGACTTCCGCGTGTCGATCCAGAGACGCGAGAGCGGCGCGTTCCGTCCGTTGTGCGTGCGCCAGCGGTAGATGCCCTTGCGAGTCGAGACCCAGCCCGCGTCGTTCGGCGGGATGTTGAGGAAGACCAGATTGCCCGGAGCCCGGACCTGGATCGACATGCCGCCCACACGGGGGTCCGTGTTGCGTACGACGGAGGGGACCGAGCTGTCCACGTCGATGACTGCGTACGAGCCGCGCACATAGACGCGATCGCGGTGGGCCTTCATGCGATCCCGCACGGCGCTTCGCCGACGGCCGAGGTTCACGTCCAGCCAGCGGGCGGGCGGCGTCGGGTTCTCGCCGGTGTCGACCAACACCTCGTTCGACGGCCCGGACTCCGTGCCCGAAGCGGGCACCGACGTCACGCGATACGTGTAGGTCGTCGAGGGGTTGAGTACCAGGTCCTGGAACGCAAACGCAGCGCCGGTGCCGAGAGTGGTCGTCGAGGGCGTCGTGCCGACGAGGACGAACGCGGGTCCGTCGCCGTCGCGTCGGTAGATGCGGAACGACGTCTCGTCGGCGCTCACGTCGAACCAGGAGAGCAGAGTACCGGGGGCCGCGACGTCACCGCTCAGGGAGCCGGTGAGCGCGATCACCGGGATGATCGGAGGGTCCACGGGCGGTACGACGACCGGTTCCGCGGTGTCCACGAGCGCCTGGTTCGACGGCGGGGTCTCGACGCTGGCGGCGGTGTACCCGGTGACCTGGTACGAGTACGTCGTTGAGAGGCTGAGTCCGTCGTCCTGGTACGTCATGAGTCCGCCGGTGCCCGCCGTGTTCGGCGACGGAACCGTGGCAATCTGGGCGAACGCACCGGCGCCTGCACGACGGAAGACGTAGAAGCCGACCTCGTCGATGTTCGAGTCCGTCCAGCGCAGACCCGCGCCCGGCGTTGCGACCGGGCCATTCAGCACCGCGGTCAGGTTCGTCGGACGGAGCACGGGCGGAACGACCGGCGGGACTCCGGGGACGATGATCGTCGGCGACGTGTTCGCGTTCGAGTCCATCGTCACCGCGCCGTTGAGCGCAAGGGCGTTGCCCGTCATGCTCGAGCCGATCACGCAGGTGATGCTCTGGCTCGCGAGGATGTTGCCGGTGAACGAGGTGCCGCTCCCGAGCGTCGCCGAGGTGCCGACCTGCCAGAACACGTTCGACTCGTCGTAGTCGGCGCCGCCGTTGATGACGACGACCGAGGCGCCGCTCGAGGTGATGAGCGTCGATCCGACCTTGATGACGAAGAGCGCGTTGGAGTCGCCCTGAGCGTCGAGCACGAGGGCGCCGGTGAGCTGCGCGGACGTGTTGAAGTGGTAGACGCCCGGGGCGAGGGTCTTCCCGCCGAGGTCCACACCCGTGCGGTCGTTCGCCGGTGGACTGTACATGCCGGCGAGGAAGTTGTAGGCGAGCGCAGCGTCTGCGTGCGCCAGGGCCGCTGCGGCGTCACCTGCGTGGAGAGCGCCCGTCACCGTGGCCGGGGGGAACCCGATGATCGCGGATCCCGGCCAGACGCCGACGTCGCCGGTGAGCGACGACAGACCGGTGCTGGTCACGGTCGAGCCACCGAGCGCCGCGTACGTCCGAGCCGCGCCGAGCGGAGGCCCGCCTGCCGCGCCGGCAGGCACCGAGATCCCCACGAGGATGGCGCCCCCAATGGCGGCCAGAATGCGTCGGTGCGGGTGCCACTTGCTGGACTTGTGTTCAATGCGCGTCATGTACGGCCTCCTCAGCGTCTGCTGAACCATTTGATGGTCCGAATAAGCCAACGATACATCGCGCGGAACCTGCCGCCCATGGGGCAGAACCCGACCGACGCACATTTATCCGAGCCGTGCGCAGTCCCGCACTCGGTGGGGTTCCACCCCATGGTCCCGGCCCGACGCCCGCCGTAGTCTCGTGCAGGTGCGGACGGCCAGCGACGCGGTTTCTGCGAACGCGGCGATCCATTCAGCCAGTTGGCGCCCCTCCCGGCGGCAACTCCTGATGTGCGTACGGAAGTGAGGCGGCGTCGTGAAAGCAACATTGACACTCAGTGGGGCGCTCGTCCTGGCCCTCGCAGGCGCCGGGTACGCCGACCTGACATTCGCCACCGGCGCCGCCGGATTCCTGCTCGGAACCGACACCGGCACGGCCCAGACGTCCGCAGGTACGAACGCGGTGGCCGGGCATGGCGACGGAATCTACTTCTTCGTGTACGGAAACACGGTCGGCGACGACTACACAGTGACGATCGCTTTCGCGCCCGGCACCGACACGGAGGCGCTGACGATTTACTCCGGATACTTCACGTCGATCGTAAATCTGACGAACGTCCAGTGGACCGGAGGTTCCACCCCCGGCAATCAGAACGTCAACGTGCCGATGCTCTCGGCGGTCGGCGACGGCTCAAATGCGAAGACGTCCGTGCTCGGACTCGGGTGGTCCACGGACTTCACCGGCCTGGTGCTCAAGTTCACCACGCAGATCGGCGCCGGCGACAACACGACGTACACGATCGATGCGATTTCCAACTTGTCGGCCAACAACCCAGAGCCGGAATCGATGGCGCTCTTCGCCGTCGGCATCGCGGGTCTCGGTGCGCTCGCGTGGCGCCGTCGGCGGACGCGCCGCGTGGCTCGTGCCGCACAGGTTGCATCTGCGAACGACACGGTCGCGCTCTGGATCTGACGGCGCGATCGCGGCGATCCGGGCAACTTGCGGTGCCGAGGCGTGAAGGACATGCATGGGGCGGTGCGAACGCGGCCGCCCGTTGAGCCCTGAGCCCGCGACGCGAGGACGGTCGGGCGACCTGCTCGCCGACGCGACTCCCTTTCAGCTCGCCGCCGCGTGCGCCGCCGCGAGGGCGTCCGGAGTGGGCGCGGTCACGTCGCCGCCCTCGTCGTCCTCGAACAGGGAGAGCATGCGATTCGCTTCCGCCGCATCCACGCGACCATCGGCGACGAGCGGAAGGACGGAGCGGCGGAACGTGCACATGCCGTCGTTCTGGCCCGTCTGGATCACGCTCGGGAGTTGGTGGATCTTCCCCTGGCGGATCATGTTCCGCACCGCGGCGTTCGAGACGAGCATCTCGAAGGCTGCAATCCGACCCGGCTGGTCCTTGCGGCGCAGGAGTGCCTGCGACGTGACGCCGATCAGGCATCCGGCGACGAGTGTGCGAATGAACTGCTGCTCGGCAGCGGGGAACACGTTCACGATCCGGTCCACGGAGCGGGCAGCGCCGGCCGTATGAAGCGTGGCGATGACGAGATGCCCGGTCTCGGCGGCGGTGACCGCGAGAGCGATCGTCGCGAGGTCGCGCATCTCACCGATGAAGATCACATCGGGGTCCTCACGGAGCGCGGCGCGAAGCGCGTCCGGAAACGTGCCCGTGTCGTGGCCGACCTCGCGCTGGGTCACGAGGCACTTCTGCGGCGTGTGAACGAACTCGATCGGGTCCTCGACGGAGACGATGTGTCCCGGGCGCGAACGATTGATCAGGTCGATGAGCGCCGCCGCCGTGGTGGACTTGCCGCTCCCGGTCGCGCCGGTGATCAGCACCAGGCCCTGCCGCCCGAGCATCAACTCGCCGAGCGCCGGCGGGGCGCCGAGGTCCTCGAGCGATCGGACCACTTCGGGGATCAGCCGGAGCGCAACGCCCGGACCGCGATGCTGCTGGTACGCGTTTCCTCGGAATCGACCGATCTCGGGCACGCCGACCGAGAAGTCGTACTCCGAGCGCTTCTCGAGTTCGCCGCGCTGGCGGGCGTCGAGGATCGACTCGATGAGTGCGGTCGTCATTTCGGCGGGCATCGGCCCGTCGGTCCATCCCGGAAGGGGGACGACGTCACCGTGGACGCGCACCATCGGCGGGAGCCCCGTCGAGAGGTGCAGGTCGCTTGCACCGTGACGGACCGCGGCCTTGAGAAGTTCGTGCATCGACATGGGCGTGGACTCCAGAGTCGTTCGTGCGCGCCGCGCGCCGGAACCGTCCGGAGGCACGCGCATGCCCCGGCCGCCGGAGTTCCGGCGACCGGGGCTACTTGACTACCGGTCGACTACCAGTACGGCTTGATCTGGTAGTAGTCGTGGATCGTGCCGCCCCACTTGCGGTCGGCGAAGTCGGGCCAGTTGTTCTTGTCGAAGCCCGGCGCCGCAGTGAGGCGCTCCTTGGTCACGTTCAGGACGAACGACGAGGGCTCGGTGAGGTGCGAGCGGAGTGCGCTGAACGGAATGGCGAAGAGCTTGTCGCCCATGCCAAGGAAGCCTCCGAAGCCGAGAACCGCGTACGCGACGCGTCCGGTCTCGGTGTCGATCATGATCTCCTTGATGTCGCCGAGGCTCTCGCCGTCGCCGTTCTTCACGGCTCCGCCCGACAGCTTCGAGGCGGAGATGATGTGACCAATCGTGGGTTGACTCATGTGGAACTCCTCGTATGAGACCGACGTCCGACTCGCGACGCGAGTGTGGGGAACATCTTCCTCAGCGAATGATATCGTCGCCGGGTATGTGCGGCCATGGGGTGAAACCCGCAGTGGCCGACGTGAGTCGAGTGGCCGGCACGGCGCTCTCGACGGGGCCCGCATCGATACACCAGGTTCTTCGGAGCAGCGCCCCGATCGCGAGGTTTCAACCGATGACGCTGCGGTCCCGGCCTTCGATGCACCCAATCGCGATCGCGTAGCGCGTGAGCCCGGCGACATCGTGGATGTCGAGCTTCGTCATCAGGCTCTGCCGGTGCTTCTCGACGGTCTTGATGCTGATGTGGAGGTGGGCGGCAGATTGCTTGTTCGCCTTGCCCTCGGCGATCAATTGCAGGACTTCGGCTTCGCGCGAAGTCAGCCGCGTGGACGCCGCGGTGGTCTGACCTGTGCGCTCTGCGGCGACCGCATCGAGTGCGATCGCCGGACTGACGAACGTCTTGCCCGAGTGCGCAGTCCGGATCGCGTCGGCAAGGTCTTCGAGGGACGACTGCTTCAGCACGTAGCCAGCCGCGCCGAGCGCCGTCACACGCGTCACGTACTCAGCATCACTGTGCGCCGAGAGTATGACCACGCGTGTGGACGGCGCCACCTCAAGGATCTGGCGGGTGGCCTCCAAGCCGTTCAGCAGGGGCATCGCGATGTCCATCACGACGACGTCCGGGTGGAGTTTCGCGACCATCTCGACGGCCTGTCGCCCGTTCTCGGCTTCGCCCACCACGGCGATGTCGTCTTCAGACTCGAGCAGGACGCGCACGCCCTGTCGGATGAGACGGTGGTCATCCACGAGGAGCGTGGTGATTCGCGGCGGATGAGGTCCGGACGCGCGGCGCGTTCGGGGCTCGGGCGACGACGCCTTGGCGGGTTCAGGCATGGGGCACCGACCGGAGGCGCACGCAGTGCGAGGACCAGCGCGCTCGCCCGAGCGCATTCGGCCTGTCATCGGCGGATCTGCTGCACGTCATCGTGTGCCTCGTCGTGGGGGAGGGACTGACACATCGGTCGGGGCGCGTCGCCCCTGGTTCCGACGCGGCAAGGGGGGAGGCTGCGCCGCACAGTATCGCACGCCGCGGGCCGCGACGTGCGCCGCTCTCGAGCGGGAAGCCCGCCGCACGCGAAGCGCGGCGCCGGTCGCCGACACTGGGGGAGACTCGACGCACGCAGATCTCTGCGACGCGCTCCCTCGGAGCGGCCATGCCGGACCGAGGACAACAAGACGCGCCGATCGCCGCGAGCGAGCGCCGATCCAGGGCGGCCTCGGCGCTGCGCCGTGAAGCCTCAGTTGCTGTGCTCGCGTGCCGACTCCTTGATCGCCTTCCCACCGGCCTCGACGTCCTTGCCGAAACCTTCAGTGGTGCTGCATCCGGCGATTGCACCGCCGAACGAAGCCAGTGCCGCGAGGCAGAACATCAGTTTGATCATGCGCATGTTTCAATTCTCCTGAGGCAGACGGTACGTGAACCGGACGACTTCCGAAATGGGGTGAAACCCGACCGGCGTGCGGTGCGGCGCGCGCCGACGCGACGCGCCGTGCGGCCTTGGGGGCGCCCACGAACGAACCTGGACGAGCCCGAGGGCTCGTCCAGGCGCGTAGGGGTTCAGCTCGCGCTGACGCTGTCGCCCGCAGCGTCGCCGGAGCTGTCGCCAACGCTGTCGCCGGCAGCAGCGCTCGACTCCGACAACGACGCAGTCGCAGATCCCGTGGCCTGCCCGATCGTGGGTTCGACGACGTACGCGGGCTGCGTCGGGGCGGACCGCTCGGGCTGGATCGGGTCGATCTCCCCTGTCCGGGTGGGGTCGGTCGGACGGGTCAGCGTGTGACTGCTGGGACTCGCTGAGGCACTGACGTCGCGCGTCCGCGACTCGCCGGACGACAGGCTCTTCGCCTGCACGGCGCGGTTGTCATCACCCTTGATCTGTCGCGCTCCCAGGCTCTGCGTCGGTGTCCGCAGCCCTTCGACGTGGCCCTTCGGCGACACGGGTCCGACCGGTGCGAGCGATTGAAGCGGCGCACGACTTGGCGCGTCGCCGACTGTCGTCCGGGTCTTCGCGGGGCGCGGCTCCTCGGGCGGGTTCGCCGCGGGGAGGCTTCCCGCGGACTTCGAGCCGGCCGACGTCGCGCACTGCGCGCTCTGCACGCTGTGATGGGCAGCCGGTTGCGACTCCGTGCGTGAAGTCTCGACCGGGGGTTGCTCCTGCGCGGACTTCGCCGCGCGCTTTGCGGCGTCATCCGTCGTCTTCGGTCGGTCCGTAGGGTGAGTCATGACAATACCTCCTCGTTCGGGTCCGGAATTGAACCCGAGTGACTTCGCGACGTTGGATCGCCGCGATGGAACAGCAAACGTCTCGCATGGAGCGGCGCGGGGCCGCGAGGCCGACGACTCGACACGCCGAGCCGACTGCCTACGCTCGCACTGCAGGCTGCTCCGCAGCGAGTCGCCGACGGACAAGCCGGTCTCTCACGGGAGGAGACCCGCGCCTCGCGTGCGCCTAGCCCGGATGAGGCCTCTCCACGTCGCTCAGGCGACCGCGTTGAGCGGGGTCTTGGCGTTGCGGCGGCCGACGATCTGCCAGTAGTACGGAGGCGCGCTGCCCACGGAGGCGGACAGGGTCCGCTGGAAGACGAGCCCCC
>JAIOPE010000055.1 GCA_021414065.1 Planctomycetota bacterium | reverse complement strand
ATCGAACCCCTGACCTCCGCATTGCGAACGCGGCGCTCTACCAGCTGAGCTACGTCCCCACCGTGCGAAGGGGTCGCGAACGTAGAGCGGGGGGGGCGAGGCACCAAGATCATTCGAGCGGAGGCTGAAACTCGCGCTCCCCCGGCGAGCGCGGGTACCCTCCCCGGCCCGGTGACCGCCGGAGACTATGGCCCGCAAGATCATCTCCTGCTCCGCGTGTGGCGCGCGCTTCGACGTGTCGAAGTATCCGCCGGGCTCCCGCGTTCGCTGCGGCCGATGCAACCAGGTGCTGACGGTGCCGGCCGAAGACGGGCCGGTGGTCGCGCCGCTGGCGGCACCGGTCGCCGCGCCGCAGCCCCAGTCCACGGCCTCGCGCGGCGCCCCGCCGCAGTCGGCGCCCCCGCGGACGATTCAACCGGCACCCGCGACGCGCACCGGGCTCTCCGGCCCGCCCCCTGCAGCAGCGCTCGGGACCCCCGCCGCGGCACCGTCCGCCGACTCCGACCCGCTCATCGGCCGCGCCGTGAACGGCCAGTACAGAATCGTCCGCAAGCTCGGAGAGGGCGGATACGGGGCGGTCTACGAAGCGAAAGACGTCAACCTCGAGCGGCGCGTCGCGATCAAGATCATGCTCCAGGCCCGCGCGCAGAGCCGTGAGTACGTCGCCAAGTTCCTCCGCGAAGCACGCACGGCGGCCCAGTTGTCGCACCCGAACGTCGTCGCGGTCCACGGCGTGGGGTTCGACCGCGACCTCGGCGTCCACTTCCTGGCGATGGAGTACGTCGAGGGGCGCACGATCCACGACATTCTGCAGGAACGCGGGCCGCTGCCGGTGGACGAGGCCTGCAACTGGCTCGTCCAGTCCTGCCGCGGTCTCCAGGCCGCCCACGACCGGAACATCATCCACCGCGACATCAAGCCCGGCAACCTGATGATCACGCCTGGCGGCGCGATCAAGATCACCGACTTCGGCCTCGCGAAGATCTACGACGCGGAAGCGGCGCAGAGCACGGTCATCGGCACGCCGTACTTCATGCCGCCCGAGCAGTTCGAGGGCAAGGCGAAGGACGGGCGTACCGACATCTACGCGCTGGGCGTGACGTTCTACTACATGCTCACGATGCAGCGCCCCCACACGGGCGCGGGGCCGGCGCAGATCCTGCTCTCCGTGATGACGAAAGAGCCGCCCTCGATCCTCGAGTACCGACCGGACCTGCCCGAGGGGCTCTGGCCCATCGTCCGCAGAATGATCCTCCGCGATCTCGACAAGCGCTACGCCACGTGCGCGGAGATCGTGGCCGACGTCGAGAGGCTGCAGGGGCACGGCGAGGAAGAGGTCGAACAGCTCTACTGCCCCGCGTGCGGCGTTCCGAATGGGCTCGACGCTTCCACGTGCTCGGGCTGCGGAGAGTCGCTCCAGGAGACCTGCCCCGTCTGCAGCGCGACCGACGCTGCGGGCACGAAGTTCTGCGGCGATTGCGGCGCGAACATCCCGCTCGAACGCGCAGTGCTCGCGCTGATCCAGGAGGGCCAGGCGCTCCTCGGCGTCGGACGTCTCACGCGGGCGCGGGAAAAGCTCCAGCAGGCGCAAGAGCGGTCGCCCCAGAACATGAAGGTCGCGCAACTCATCCGCGACCTGGAGGTACGCTGCGAGCAGCGCGACCAGCACCGCGACGCCGTCCGCGAACTCCTTGCCCACGGGCGTCCCCAGGAGGCCCTCGAGCGCTGGAAGCTCGCGAAGGCGGACTTCCCTGAGTCGAGTCTGATCGGCGAGCTCGAGACCGACGTCCAGAGCGCGCTCGCGGCGCGTGAGGCCGCCGGCACAGCGTCGGCCGACGCCCTTGCAAACGCCCGCCGCCACGAGAGCGAGGGCCGCGTGCGCGAAGCGCTGGTCGCATGGCGCGGCGTGCTCGTTCTCTTCCCGGGAAACGACGAGGCCCTGCAAGGAGAGTCGAGGGCGCGAGAGACCGTGGAACGCGCGGACGCGCTCGCTGCGGACGGCGTCGCCGCCATCCAGCAGGGCGACCCGGAGACTGCGCGCGACCTGCTGAGCGAGGCGGCGCGCATCCTGGTCGGTGATCCCGTGATCGACGGGCGCCTGCGTGAAGCAGACCGCGCGTGCGAGGAACTGAAGACCGAGCTCGCCGCCGCAGAGGCGGCACTCGCAAAGGGCCCGTCGGACGCGGCGGTCGAACGTCTGCGCATCCTGTGCGCCAGAAACCCCGGCAGCCGCCGCGCCCGCACCGCGCTCGACCACGCCGAGAACGCCGGCCGCGCTGCGACCGCCGGCGCGGCCCGCGACCGCGTGCAACGCGCGCTGACTGCGGCCCGTCGGCACACCACCGCGCGCCACCTGCGGGACGCAGCGACGGCTTTCCGCGAGGCGGCGAGTCTCGACCCGGACTGCACGGAGGCGACCGAGGGCTTGGCGATGGCCCAGCGCGGGATCGCCGAGTCGGAGGCCTTGCTCGGCCAGTCACGGTCGCTTGTCTCCGTCGGTGACCCGGAGGGCGCGCTCGCTGCCGCCGAGCAGGCCATCGCGATCCTCGCCGACGACCCCGCGGTGGCCGCGCAGTTCGCCCGCGCCCGGACCACGCTCGAGACGATGCAGCACGAGGCCGACCGCATCCGCGCGTCGCTCGGAGCGGACGCCGATGAAGACGTCCTCACGTGGGCACGAGAACTCGCCGGACAGTTCCCCGGCAGCACGCTCGCGGCCGACGTCCTCCGTGAGACCGAGAAAGCGTGCCGTGAGGCCGACGAGAAGGCGTCGGAGTCGCGCGCAAAGACGCTCCTCGCCCGCGCGGCGAAGCTCGAAGACGAGCGCCAGTTCGAACGCGCGGCGAAGGCCTACGAGGACGCCGTCCGCCTCGCCCCGGGCAACCTGAAGGCGAAGGCCTCGCTCGACGCGTTGCGCGAGCGCCTGACGTCGGCGGCGGCGAAGACCGACGACGCCCAGACGCGACTCGACGCGGGCGACCCCGACGCCGCCCGCACGCTCGCCGAAGAGGCTCTGCGCCTTCTCCCCGACCAGGTCCGCGCGGCGGGCGTTCTCGCCGGGGCCCGCACGGCAGTCGCGGAGATCGACCGTGCGGCGGAGTCGTTCGACGGCGGGGCGAACGTGGACGCCGATCGCGCGGAGTCGCAACTCGATCGCGTGCGGCGCCTCATGGCGAAGTACCCAGGCTCGAAGCGTTGCGCTGATCTCGAGGCTCGCGCTGCGACCGTCCTCGAGACCGCTCGCGCGACGGCCCGCCGGCGTCGCATCGCGTCCCGCATCTCCGAAGCGGAGCGCGCCCTCTCCGAAGGTCGCCTCGGCGACGCCGAACGAAGCTGCCTCGACGCGCAGTCGATCGAGCCCGCGGACTCTCTCGTGGCCGCACTGCTCGAGAAGGTCACCTCGCGGCGCGCCCGGGCGGCGCAGTTGGTGGAGGACGCCCGCGCCGCGAGCGATGCAGGCCGCCACGCCGACGCGCTCGACGCGTTGGAAGAAGCGCTCAACGCCGACCCGGAGAGCGCCGCTGCGGCGGCCGGTCGCGACGCCGCAGCGGCCGCGGTCGAGAAGGCGCGCGACGCCCTTCGCAAGGCGCTCGGTGAAGCGGTGCAGGCAGACCGCGCCGGTCGTCGCGCCGAAGCGCTCGACGCCTGGCAGCGGGTGCTCGCGATCGACCCGACGAACTCGAAGGCGGGCGCCGAGATCGATCGCCTCCGCACGTGGATCGTCAGCGCCGACCGGGCTCTCGCGGCGATCGCGGAGAAGATCGCAGACGGCGACCCGGACGCCGCACTCGCCGCAGCGCAGGATGCCCGCACGCGGCTCGGCGCCTGGGACAAGATGGACGACGAACTTCGACGGGCGCGCGCGCTCGTCGAAGAAGTGGACCGCGGCACGCGAGCGATCGAGCGCGACGTCGCGTCGGTCGAGGGTGAGCTCACCGCCGTGGCCGACGCTGCGCGGGCGCTCGCGACCCGCTTCCCCCGCTCGGCCAAGGCGCGGGACACCGCCGCCCGCGCCGCCGCCGCCGCCGAAGAGCGCCGACGCGCCCTCGCCGTGTCGCAGGTCCGCAAGCTCGTCCGCGACCACCGCTACGAGGAGGCCGTCCGGCTCGCCTCGGACCTGCGATCCCAGGGCGTCGCCAGCAACGACCTCGACGCCGCGGAGATGCAGGCGCGGCGGGTGATCGACGAGGTGACGTCGCTCCGCGCGCAGGCCGCGGCGAAACGCACGGCGGGCGACCTCGACGGTGCACTCGCGGCGTTGCGCCAGGTGCAGGTCGTGCTGCCCGACGACCCAGGCGCGAAACAGGACGTCCACGAGGCCGACGAGACCATTCGCGAATTCACGGCGCGCCTCGACACGGCCGAGACCACGAAGCGCCGCGGCGACCTCACGCGCTCCCTCGACGCCTGTCGCGAGGCGCTGGCGCTGAACCCCGGCGACGCCGCGCTCCGGCAGCGAATGGCCGAGGTCGAGACCCTGCGCACCCAGCGCGCGGCCCTCGTCCGAGCGTGCGAGTCGGCCATCCGCGGCGGCGACGGCGATGCCTGCACGAAGTCCGCGAAGGACCTTCTCGCCCTGTTCCCCGACGACGACGACGCGCGCGACCTCCAGACGACCGGCGACTCGATGCGGACGATCGTCCAGTCGCTCCTCGCCCACGCGAAGCGCCAGAGCGATCTCGGCGAGACCGACTCCGCGACCGTCACGCTCGAGTGCGTCCTGCGCATCGCGCCCGACCACGCGGAAGCCCGCTCGCTCCTCGGCCGCTGACGGAGCGCGCCCTCCCCTGCGACGTCCGGCCCGCCGGGCGTCGCGACGGATGCGCCGACCGACGCTGCGCCGACCCACTCGGGGCAAACCGCCGGATTCCCTTTCCCCCGGGGCGCCTGCCGATACTCTTCGGAACCCGCTACGGCGGGATCGCAAGTGGGCCGTTAACTCAGCGGTAGAGTGCCATCCTCACACGGTGGAAGTCGCTGGTTCAAATCCAGCACGGCCCACCACTTCGCCGGCGGCTTCGCCGTCGGCTCCGTGTGGTGGGCCTTTGCTGGCTTTTCACCGCTTCGCTGGTTGCCATCGCGGCGACCTCGCCCACCAGATCCACGTCGTCGGCGCTCGGCTACTGTGCTCGCGCTCCGCGCTCCGCGCAGTTCAAATCCGGTCTCCCGTCGGCCATGTTCGTTCGCGCTTTCGCGCTCTCTCCATGCACGGCTTCGCCGGCCACTCCTTCCCGGGCCCGGCCCCGCCGACGTCGCAACCTCGGCGACGTCGTGCCCTCGTTTGGAGTACCGGCTTTCAGCCGGCGGTGGCATCTCGTGGCGACGCGGCGCTCGTCGGACGCACGGCCCCCTCGGGGGGGGAGCCCCCCCCCCCCCCCCCGGGGGGTGTTCCCTTCGCAACCATCACCCCGCGAGGAAGTGCCGCGGCAACCGCGACGCGCACTCCGCGCAGAACGCGCCCCCGCGGAGGTCGATCGCCTCGACGTTGTGCGCGAGTCGCATGAGGCAGTTCGGCAGCGTGCAGTGTCGCAGGCCCGCCACGTGCGCGAGTTCGTGCAGCACCTCGAGCGACGCGCGACGCGCCGTCAGGTCGGGGTCGTCCGGCATTCCGTAGAACGTCGGCGAGAGGCGCGCGACGGACACGACCACCGCGCCGCCGCCGATGCGCGCTCGTCCGAAGAAGTGCGTGAAGATCGCGTTGCCCATGTCCTCCGCAGCGAGGCCGACGAGCACGGTGCCCGGCGCACCGATCGGCGGCACGGCGAGCGCTTCGGCGCGCATCTCCAACTCCGCGAGCAACCGGTCGGCGTCCCACTGCTTGCGACCGACGACGCTCGCGGTCCGGACTTCGTCGTCCAAAGCGAGCGCGCGGCATGGCAGACCGACCATGCGGCTCACGCGGGTCACGACGTCGCGGAGCAACGGTTGCGCGATCGCGCCGACGGCGCGGAAGGCCAGCGCCGATGGTGACAGCGCCGATGGCGACATTGCGGCCAAGCCTACACCGAGGCCGGACGCTCGAGCTTGTACCGCTGGATCTTGTTGTAGAGCGTGCCGCGATCGACGCCGAGCACGTCGGCTGCGCGGGTGATGTTCCAGTTCGTCTCGGAGAGCACGGCCGCGATGTGCCCGCGCTCGACGTCTTCGAGCTTCCTCCCGGTGATGCGCGGCGCGCCGCCGTGCGTCACGGAGAACGGGAGGTCATCCATGCGGATCACCGGCGGTTTGCCGAGCACCACGGCGCGCTCGATCGCGTTCTGCAACTCGCGCACGTTCCCCGGCCACGGGTGCGCCTTCAGCGCGACGATGGCCTCGGGCGAGAAGCTCACGTCCTTCAGGTTCATCTGGCGCGCGAAGCGGTCGAGGAAGTGCCGCGCGAGCGGTTCGATGTCGTCCGGACGGTCGGAGAGCGGCGGGATGAGGATCGTGACGACGTTGAGCCGCCACCAGAGGTCCTCGCGGAACTTCCCTTCCTTCACCATCGACTCGAGGTCGCGATTCGTCGCCGCGACGACGCGGAAATCGGTCGGCACCGGCTGCTTCCCGCCGACGCGCGTGACGGTCTTCTCCTCCAGCACGCGCAGCAACTCGACCTGCACCCGCGGGCTCACTTCGCCGATCTCGTCGAGGAAGATGGTGCCCCCGTCGGCCTGCTCGAACTTGCCCTTGTGGTGGTACGCGGCGCCGGTGAACGCACCCTTCTCGTGGCCGAACAGTTCACTCTCGAGTACGCCCTCGGCGAGGGCCCCGCAGTGCACCGTGACGAGCGCGTTCAGCCGCCGCGGCGATCCCGCGTGGATGGCCTTCGCGACGAGTTCCTTCCCGGTGCCCGACTTGCCCGTGACGAGCACGGTGGCGTCGGTCGGCGCGACCGACGCGATGAGTTCCTGCACGCGTCGCATCTGCGGCGACGTCCCGACGATGCTCTCGGGCGTGGCGACCGCTTCGAGGCTCTCGCGGAGGCGGCGGTTCTCGGAGCGGAGCGACCGGTGTTCCTGCGCCCTGCGGACGAGGTGCGACAGGTCGTCCGGGTCGAACGGCTTGACGATGTAGTCGTACGCGCCTTGTTTCAACGCGCGCACCGCGGTGTCCACCGACGCATACGCCGTCATGATGATGATCGTGAGGTCCGGCGCGGCCTCGGCGAGGCGGGCCTGGAGTTCCAGGCCGTCCATTCCGGGCATCTTCACGTCGAGGAGAGCGAGGTCGTACCGGTTCTCGGCGACGAGTCGCAGGGCCTCGCGGGACGACGGCACGCAGTCCACCTTGCAGCCGTCCTCGCGGAACCAGCCGCCCAGCGACTCGCGCACGATCGTCTCGTCGTCCACGACCAGGATTCGGAAGGGTTCGGCCGCGGTCACGCGTCACCTCCTCGTTCGACTGCCGGGACATTCACCGCCGGGGCACTCACCGCCGGGGCACTCACTGGCGGGGCACTTACTGGCGGGGCATTCACCGCCGGGACGTCTGCGGCAGCGACATCCGGGCGCTTGAGCGGCAGGAGCACGGTGAACGTCGTCCCGATGCCCACCTTCGACTCGATGTCGATCCGACCGCCGTGTCGCTGGACGATTCCGTACACGACCGCGAGGCCGAGTCCGACGCCCTTGCCGTCCTGCTTGGTCGTGAAGAACGGCTCGAACACGTGCGGCAGATCCGCCTCGGCGATGCCCGAGCCGGTGTCGGCGACCTGGATGCGCAGCGATGTGCCGACCGGATCCGCCGCCGCGCGGAGCACGACGCGCCCGCCGTCGGGCATCGCTTCGAGCGCGTTCATCGTGAGCGCGAGGACCATCTGCTGCACCTGCGAGGCGTCGCAGGACGCGCGCGGCAGGCCTGGTTCGATCTCGACCGCGACATCGACGTCCAGCAACTGCGCCTGGTGATGGACGAGGAGCGCGCAGCGCTCGAGCAACGGGGCGACGTCTTCGTCGGCGAAGCGACTGCCGGGCGTGCGGCTGAAGACGAGCAGATTGCGGACGATCCCGCCGCATCGAAGCGCCTCGGTCTCCACGAGGTCGAGCGCGCGGATCGTGGCCGCATCGGTCTCGGACGGCGGGTCGCCGGCGCGCTTCTCGGCCTGCTTCTTCAAGAGCTTCGCGTACGTGGCGATCCCCGCGAGCGGGTTGTTCAGCTCGTGGGCGACGACGGCCGAGAGCTTGCCGAGCGACGCCATCTTCTCGCTGAGGAGCACGCTCTTGTGCGCCGTCTCCAACTCGCCCTTGGCCTGCTCGACGCGGGCTTCCAGCGTCTTGCTCCACGTCTCCAGCTCGGTGCGTGCCTTCGACAGCTCCAAGACCATGTCGTTCCACGCGCTGGTGGCTCGGCCGATCTCGTCCTTCGACGTGACCGCCACGCGGGTCGTCATGTCGCCCTTCGCCACGAGCGTGCTCGCCGTTGCGAGGAGCCGCACGGGGCGGATCACCATCCGCCACACGAGGAAGCCGGCGAGCAGCACCACCGCGGCGACCGACGTGATGTGTCCGAGCGCGAGTTGCCGCTCCGACGAGGAGATCCGCTCGTCCACGGCATCGAGCGAGAGTTGCACGTCGAGCACGCCGAGGACCGACTGTCCCTTCGGGTGCGCGTGGCAGATCGCCGACGAACAGTCGGCTTCGTTCCTGACCGGCACGATCACGCTGAGGATCCGGTGCTGGTCGGCGTCGCGGAAGATGCGCACGCGGTCCATGCCTTCGAGGCGCTCGATGGGCTGTCCGGCTTGGTGGCAGACGAAGCACTGCTCCGCCTGCTTGTCCACGAGGTGACCGACCTCGTTCTCTCGCGTGGACTTCTGGATGCGGCCCTGCTTGTCGAAGATGCGGATGCGGTCGATGCCGCGCTGGGCGCCGACGGTCTCGAGGATGCGGTTCACCTCGTCGGGCGCGTTGTCGAGCATGGCGGTGCGGAGCGACCGAAGGATGATGTCGCCGGTGCGGTCCGCGCTCGACCGGACGAGGTCGGTCATGTGCCGTCGCTGGAGCGACACGTTCCAGAGTCCGGCCGCCGCCAGGATCACCGTGGCGCCGAGGCAGAGCGCCAACGCGAAGCGGAACGCGAGCCGGTCCCGGAGGGAGGGGCGGTCGCGTTCCGCTGGTACGACGGGTTGGTTCACATCACACGTTCGATCGGACGATGGACGAGGTTGCTCAGGCGGTCGGGATGCGCACCGCCGTGGCCATCTCGCGGACGACAGGAGCGGCCGCCGTTGCTTCGATCGCAGAGCCAACCTCTGGCTTCGCGGTCTTCGTTCCGGCGCCGTGCTTCTCTTCGTTCTCAGGGTAGATGTTCAGGTGGCGCACCCCGAGGGCGAAGGCGCCGAAGCCGAGAGCTACGAAGAAGACCGTGATCAGTGTCTCGCTGACCGACGGAAGATACGTTCCGCCCTGGGCTCCCTCGAAGCCGGTGATGCTCACGTTCAGGCGGTTCGTGACGAACCCGAGGATCGTGAGGACCGCTGCGCCGTAGAGCCACTTCGCGTTCGCGCGGACCTTCGGGAAGAGCAGCATCACGAAGGGAACGAGCAGTCCGCCGACGAACTCCAGGAGGAACATGCGGGACTCGTAAGAGAAGTCGAGGGCCTGGCCGAACATCCCGCGCGTGCCGAGGTCGTAGACCCGGAGCGCGCCGTAGACGCCGAGCACCGCGGCGAGCACGCGCCCGGCCTCGGAGAGGATCGGCATCTCGAGTTGGCGGCCGAACGCCTTGGAGGAGAGACGGGACTCGAAGATCAGCATCGCGAGGCCGGCCGCGACGGAGGAGATCCAGAAGAGGATCGGAAGCGTCTGCGTGTACCAGAGCGCGTGGAGCTTGCCCGGGACGATCAGGTAGACCGTGCCGAGGGAAGACTGGTGAAGCGTGGAGAGCAGCACGCCCGCCACGACGCACGGCAGCGTGATCGCGTGCTGCACCTTCATCGCCCGGGGCCACTTCAGCTTCTCGAAGATCATCCCGGAGAACTCGAGGAAGAGGACCGTCGTGTAGAGCGTCACGCACCAGGAGACCTCGAACATCACGGAGTGCGGGTTCCACATGACCAGCGGGTGCCACATCGCCCAGGGGCGGCCGATGTCGAACATCAGCGCACTCACCACCAGGATGTACCCGAGGAAGGCCGTCAGGATCGTGGCCCGGACGACCGGCCGCAGGCGTTCGATGTGGAAGATGTAGACGGTGGCGGTGATGACGAACCCGCCGGCCGCGAGGCCGACGCCGCAGAGCAGGTCGAAGCCGACCCAGAGGCCCCACGGGAACTTGTCGGAGAGGTTCGTCACCGCGCCGAGGCCCTTCGTGAACCGCACGTAGCAGAGCACGAGGCCCACGGCCACGATGGCCAGGAACACTGCTTTCCAGAAGGACATGCGCGGTCGTTCAAGCGCGGTCATGGTCGTTCTCCCCGGACGCCTTGTGCGTCCCGCCGTTCGTCGCGTCGTGCTTCGCGGCCGCGTGCGCCGCAGACACTTCGTCGCGCCGGTTCGTGATCCACCAGAACGCGGAGAGCGCCGCGCCTCCGACGACCACCACGCCCGGCAGCTTCTCGAGGACGTTCCAGGTCAGGTTCGGCAGCGGCGTCTCGCCGAGCTTGGCCTTGTATCCGAGCGACTCGATCGGCTGCGGCGTGATGAACATGACGTTCGTCCCGCCGAGCTCCTTCTCGCCGTAGATGTGGTCGTAGTACATGTCCGGGTCTTCGGCGATCCGCTTGCGCGCTTCCGCGACGAGCTCCTCGCGCGTTCCGCACACCGTCGCGCCGAAGCGGCACGCCTCGGCGCACGCCGTCGGCTTGCCTTCCTTCAGGCGGTCGATGCACATGTCGCACTTGCGAACGGCGGGGACCGGGCTGTTCCACTCGTAGCGGGGGACGTTGAACGGGCAGGCCACCATGCAGTACCGGCAGCCGATGCACTTGCTCTCGTCGTACACGACGGGCCCGAGGTCCGTCTTGTGGAGAGCGCCGACCGGGCACACGCTGGCGCAGGAAGGCGTCACGCAGTGCCGGCACATCTGCCGCACGTTGAACTCGCCCTCGGTGCGCATCGCGGTGTACGCGGTCGCGGAGAGCTCGGTCGTGTCCTTCGCTTCGCCCTTGAAGTCGTGCGTCTTCAAGCAGGCGTTGATGCAGCCCCGGCAGCCGGTGCACCGCACCATGTCGAAGAGGATCGCCCGAGACTTGGCAGTGGGGATCGTGTCCATGGTGGCCTCCCGTTCGTCCTTACTCTTCGCCCAGGAGGAAGTTCACGCTGAGTGACTTCCACTCTTCGGGCTTCAGGTGGTCCGCGAAGTCCGGGGCCGGCTCGCCGCCGTCCTGGAGGACCGAACCGGAGAGCGCCATCAGGCGCAGTTCGAGCTGTTCGCGGGCGTCTTCCGTCCAGCGGCGGGCGAGGTTGCCCGAGAGCAGGTTCCGGAGGTTCGTCGCGAGCTCGGAGGACCGGACCTTGCAGATCCATCCGCGGCCGTAGGGGTCGTCGGTGGCGAGAGACGGCTGCTTCTCGAGCGCCGCGTTCACCTCGACGATCTCGCCCGCGACCGGGGAGACCAGCTCGGCCGTCCGGCCGTCGTGGGCGAAGCTGAAGCTCCGCGCACCCTGCCGCAGAACCGTGCCGACCTCCGGCACCTTCACGGCGTCCGCGCGACCCGTGAGGCGGCGCGCGAAGTCATCGACACCGATCGCAACGACGTCCGGCGCGACCACGCGCGCCCAGGTGTGACCGCGGTGGTAGTGCAGCCCGTCGGGCAGCTCGTACCCCGCAACGAAGACCGGTTCCGCGCCCGCGGTTGCCGCGACCATCGCAGGCATCCTCATCTCCGCAGGGATCGCGACCACGGCCGGGCGACCCGCCCGCCGACGTTCGAGCACCCAGTCGATGCTCATGAAGACCACGAAGAGCGCTAGCACCAAGAGGACTGTCATGGAGCCCTCCTTTCTGCCTCTCCTAACGCAACCGCCGGGCCATGTTCGCAGCCGCGCGCGCCGCCGCTCCTAACCCATTGACGATGATCGATTTGTGACGATCGTCGAGGAACTCGACGCCGCGCGGCCGACCGTTGATGGATTCCACGACACCCGGCCGAACCGGCGTCGAACGGGTCTGGAACCCAATGAAACAAAGGATTCCACGGCCTGTCGAAGAACGCCACGGCGGGTGTGGGGATCTTCCACGGCTCGCCGGAGCCCGCGTGGGGCTCTGGTCACGAACACCCGAATGCGCCTCGGCCGTCAGCGCTTCGCGGGGCGCGCTGCCCGCAGGGCGGCGAGGGCCCTCCGGGCGTCGGACCGCGTCTGATGCTGCGCGTCCCAGAGCGCTTCGCGGAGGAGGGCGACCGGCGCCTCGCCGCGTTCGACGAGCACTCCGAGGATCGAGTTGCGGCACTCGCGGCAGGGCGCCGCTTCGTAGGCGCGGAGCAGGAGGGCGGTCCACGCGGCACCGGTTCGCCTCGGAACGCGATCGTCCAGCGGAGCGGCGGCCCAGAACACGCCGCGGACCCAATCGTGGAGCACGTCCGGGCCGCCGTGCCGCGGGAACGCGACCGCGATCGCATCGGCGTCTTCGTCGCGCCCGTTCCGTTCGAGGAGTCGGATCGCGCCGTCCCGCACGGCCTGCGCCGGGTTCCGGCGGAGCGCGCGGAGAGCGAAGTCACGAACTTGCGGGTCGGTGATCTCGGCCAAGTACCGGAACGCGTTGATCCGCACGAGCGGATCTCGATGCCGAGTGAGGCGCATCAGCGCCGGGCTCAGGGCGACGTTGCGGTCGTAGCTCATCGCCCACAGTCGCTTCCGCAGACGTGACGTGTCGCGCTCGGAGAACAGGCGGCGCCACGCGACCTCGCGGTCGTCGGGTGTGGCATGCTCAGCCCAGTTCCTGATTCCCGTCGGGTACCGGCGGCGACTCCGCACGAGACCTTCCAGACGATCGAGACTGGAGTCGCGCGGTGCTGCGGCCCGCTCCTCTGATCGTGTGCGCCGCCGCCCCTCTTCGACGATAGCCGTTCGCATGACGGCGGCGAACGCGAGCGCATTCGGCGTCCCGCGGGTCGGGAGGGCGGCGAGCGCCCGTCGCGTTCCAACGTGCTTACGACCGACGTACGCGATCCAGCCAAGATCGAAATCGCGCGACAAGGGCCACCGCCGCGCGAGCTGATCCACGACGCGCCGCCACCCTTGAGCTCCGAGCAGCCAGATGAGTTGCTGGGCCACTCGCGAGTTCGCGTGATCCGCCGAATCCCACACCCTGAGCAGCGCCTGCCGCGCGGACGTGTCACCGTCCATCGCGAGCTGGGCGAGTATCCCCGCAGCGTGACTGCGGTGCTGGTCCGCGAGGGTCCGCTGCGTCGCCGCAGCGATGGCCGCCTCGCGCACGACGTCGAGTGTTCCGCCGTCCCGGGCAAGTGCGACGAGCCAGCTCGCGGGCGAGTCCTCGAGCTCACGGATGACGCGCGGGTCCTTCCGACACGCCGCCGCGAGCAGGTCCTCACGTCCCGCGATCCCGTACTTCCGCACGTCGAGCCGCGCCCGGCCGAGTCCGAGTCGAAGCGCCCGCGCGAACTCGGCCCGCGTCAGCCGCCGCGCGGTGGGGGACCGGCTCGTCGCCTTCTTGGAACTCACTCGGCTCTCGGCTGCGGCCGCCCGGCGAGTGCGTCGTCCAGCAGGTCCGCTACTCCCAACGAGCCGCTCACTTCGTCGCGGGCGTCCACGTGGTCACTCCGAGTCGATGGGCGACGGCTGCGGCCAGGTCCACGCCGTACTGCTCCTCGATCCACAGGATCTTGAGCAGGGTCTCGTCCGCCTCCGGATGGCGGGCGCGAAGCGCGGCGCGGGACATCGCGATCATGGCTGCACTGAACCGGAGCCCGGCCTGGAGCCGCCCCGACGGGCCCATCCGACGGAGCACCTCGATCTGCGCCGCGTGGGCTGCAGGGCTCGTGTCGTCGAGGGGGTCGGAGGCGGACATCGGCGCCAGTGTACGGCCGTGCAGCGACCGGTCGGCGTGAAGCGGCGGCGCCCTTACTTCACTTCGAAGTACTTGAGGAACGCGTCGTTGTTCTTCGTGGCCTCGAGCTTGTCCACCAGGAGTTCCATGGCCTCGATGGGCTTCAGCTTGTTGAGGACGCGACGGAGGGTCCACGTCTTCTGGAGGATGTCGGGCGGGAGGATCTTCTCCTCCTTGCGGGTGCCGGACTTGCCGATGTCCATCGCGGGGAAGATGCGCAGGTCGGCGAGGCCGCGGGAAAGGACGAGCTCGGCGTTGCCGGTGCCCTTGAACTCCTCGAAGATGACCTGGTCCATGCGCGAGCCGGTGTCGATGAGCGACGTGGCGATGACGGTGAGGGAGCCGCCGCCCTCGACGTTGCGCGCCGAGCCGAAGTGGCGCTTCGGGTGCTCCATCGCGCGGCTGTCGAGACCGCCGGAGAGCGTCTTCGACGAGGAGCCGATCTCCATGTTGTAGGCGCGTGCCATGCGAGTGAGGCTGTCCACGAGGAGGACGACGTGGCGCCCCTGCTCGACGAGGCGTTGCGCGCGGGCGAACGTCATCTCGGCCACGGCCACGTGCGACGGCGCGGCGTCGTCGAGGGACGACGCGATCACCGTGCCCTGGATGCTGCGGCGGATGTCGGTGACTTCCTCCGGGCGCTCGTTGATGAGCAGGACCCAGACGTCCACCTCGGGATAGAAGGAGTTCAGCGAGGCGCCGATCTTCTGGAGGATCACGGTCTTGCCGGTGCGCGGCGGGGCCACGATCAGGTAGCGCTGGCCGAAGCCGATCGGCGCGAGCAGGTCCATCACGCGCGTCGTCAGTTCCTTGCCGTCGCCTTCGAGGCGCATCCAGAGATCGGGGTCGATCGTCGTGAGGTGCTTGAACGGCACGCGGACGCGGTAGTCCTCGGGCGAGACGCCGTCGATCGTCTGGATCTCGCCGACGGTCGGGCGCTGGCCCGGGCGCTGCGGTGGGATGACCGTGCCGATCACGCGCGAGCCCGACGCGATGTTCCACTGGCGGACGAGGTTCGCCGGCAGGTAGAGGTCGTCGTGCTGCGCGAGCATGTTCTTCTCGACGCGCCGGAGGAAGGCGTAGCCCTCGCCCATGAGTTCGACGATGCCGTCGCACTCCGTCGGGATCTCGCCGCCGGGGATGAACTCCGGTTGACGCTGGTACCAGGGCTGGAAGTTGCCCATGCCCTCGCCGCCACGGGGGCCACCGCCGCGCGGACCGCCACGTCCGCCGCGACCGCCTCCGAAGGGGCGCTGACCGCGCGGGGGACCGAAGTTGCCGCCACCGCCGCCGCCGCCACCACCGGGACCGCCGCCGCCGGGGCCGCGGGGACCACCACCGCCGCCGCGCTGTCCGCCGCGGCGACCACGGCGTCCGGGCCCGCGGCCGCCGCCGAAGTTGCCGCCGCCGCCACCACCACCGCCGCCAGCAAAGCCGCCACCGCCGCCGCCCTGGTTGCCGAAGTTCGGCGCCGGGCCGCCGCCACCGACGTATCCGCCGCCCTGGGGCGCGCCGCCACCTCCGCCAGCGTTCGGCCCGCCGCCACCGCCGCCGCCACCTCCGCCGCCGAAGTTCCCGCGACCGCGGCGACCGCGCCGACGCCTGCGTCCTCCTCCTCCGTCAAAGTTGCCGCCACCGCCACCGCCGCCAGGAGGGCCGCCGCCGGAAGAAGGGGGACCAGAGGAGAAGTCGCTATCCATCGGAAGGGATTCCCGAAACGTGAAATGAGGTCCGGAGTGAGCCGGTAACAGGCATCCGGAGCGCCGGACGCACGGAGGACGAGGAGAGAACGGCACGACCCGGGAGGCCGCCGCGATGCCGTGACCACGGCGAGGCGTGCGAAGCCCGGAGAGACCACAAGGGCGGTACGAAAACGGCGCGAGGAGCGCGCGAGCGAGGTGGAGCGAAACGCAACCGCAGTCAGCTCCCGTGCGGAGTTGCAGTGGGGGCAGGACGGCTCGGGCGCGATGGCTGCGCTTGGACGTTGTCGCCAGGGAGCGGCAGACGTCGGACGGCGCTGCGCGATCTGCGCGCGGGCTCCGAGGGAGCGTTCCCTCGTGCGGTCATGTGAGTATCTACCGGACGGCGGGGACAGGGCGCGACGGAAAACTCCCGAGTCGTCGTCGGAACGTCTGCGCACGCGGTCGTCGCTCCGATTCGGGCGACTCGGAACGAGGGGCCGGACGAGGGCCGGAACATGCGGCGGAGCGTGTGCTGGAGCGGCGCTCTAAGCCGGGTCCTGGAAGGGCCCTTGCGGACCCATGACGACCATTTAACTAGGACGGCGGTTGCCCGCCGCCTCGAACGCCCAACCCGGAAGTCTGCCGAGGCGGGCCGGCCTCGTCCGGAGATCGCTCCCCGGATGCTCCCCTATTTGGACTTTCACCGGACGGGGTTTGCCTTGCCCCCCGTGTCACCACGGGAGCGGTGGGCTCTTACCCCACCGTTTCACCCTTGCCACGCGCGGCCTTGCGGCCGCCGTTCGGCGGTCTGTTCTCTGTTGCACTGTCCCTGGGCTCGCGCCCGGTGGGCGTTACCCACCGTCCTGCCCTGCGGTGCCCGGACTTTCCTCGTCGGCCGCCGGCTTGCGCCGTGGCCGCCGCGGCCGTCCGCGCCGCTCCAGCACGGAAATCGTATCATTCGGGCATGGATTCTCCGGAAATGCCCGATTCGCGCGCGCCGACGACGTCGGCGCCGCCGGTGCCCCCGGCCCTGCGACCGGCGCTGCAGGCGCGCGTCGCGGCGATCGCGCGGGCTGCCGCCGCCCACGCCATCGACGAGATGCGAGGTCGCGAGTTCTCGAGCTTCCGTTGCGGGACGGAACTCCCGGCGGACCTGGTGCCGGCGCGGCCGCGCGAACAACAGGACTTCCGGCTCGCGGTGCGCGCCGCGATGCGGCCGATCCTGGAAGCGGCGTGGCCCGGACGCACCTGCGAGGGGAACGACTCCGACGTGGTCGTCGATGCGCGGCCCGACACGCAGGATGCGCTCGTCACGATCTCGCCGGTGTTCGTTGCCGGGCGCTACCTGAAACTCGCGCGCGGGCTTTCGCAGACGATCTTCTTCTGCCGCCGGTGCAAAGGGCGCGGGTGGGGGTGCGACGACTGCGGCACCACGGGGCGCTCCGTCGCGGAGTCCGTCGAGGACTTCGTGTCGTGGCCGATCCTGCGCGCGCTCGGCGGCGATCTGGCGCTCTTCCACGGCGCGGGCCGCGAGGACGTGGACGTACGGATGCTCGGCCCGGGGCGGCCGTTCGTGGTGTCGCTCGAGCGGCCGGTGCGGCGGACACTCGACGCCGCGGCGGTAGCGGCGCTCACCGCCGACGTCCACGCGTCGTCCGGCGGGCGCATCGCGGTGCGCGAAGTCGAGACGACGGACCGCGACGCCGTGCGGCGCGTGACGACATCGCACGGCTCCAAGTGCTACCGCGCGGTGGCGGAGATCCGGGGCGACGGCGAGTTCCCAGCCGACACGGCGGAACGGTTGCGCTCGCTCGTCGGCGTGGAGTTGGCGCAGCGTACGCCGCACCGGGTGGACGCCCGCCGCGCGGACCTCGTCCGCAGTCGGCGCGTGCTCGAGATCGCGGTCGTCTCGTTCGCACCGCGGCGCATCGAGATCGACGTCGCCACGGACCCGGGCACCTACGTGAAGGAACTCGTCTCCGGCGACGAAGGGCGCACCACACCGTCTGTGGCGGGCGTGCTCGGCGTGTGCTGCGCCTGCACCGAGCTCGACGTCACCGCCGTCGCTACTTCCTGAAGGCCGTCACGTAGGTCGTCGAGAGAGCGCGCTGGTTGAAACCGATCTTCTCGGCGATCCGCAGGCCGGCCGCGTCGCGGCGGTCGATCACGGCGCACGGAATCCGCCCCTGGTCGGCCACGGCCCGAACCACCTTCACGGCGGCCTTCGCGCCGTATCCCTTGCCTCGCATGGCTTCGAGCGTCGAGACGGCGACGCGCTCGTACTTCGCTGACTGGTCCACGGTGAACGCCGCAGCCGCGATTCGCGAGTCGGCGTCAACCACGTACACCGTGCCGCCGGTGACCAGGTCCTTCGGGGTGCGGAACGTGCGGAGCGCCCAACCCGGGAGCAGCGGCGCGACCTGGTCCGACTCGGTGATGCGAAGGCGCCGCGACCCGGGCTCGGCGCGCACGTGATCCGTGTCTTCGAGGCGCGCGAACCAGTGGATCACGGAGTCGCGCTTCTTGGCGTCGGGGTGGTGCTTCTCGACCAGCGCCGCGACCTCGTCGTCGCAGACGATCTCCATCGGCCCCTTCACGGACTCGACGAACGTGCGGAGCGCGTCGGAGGCGGCCGAACCGAACAGGAACGCCTGGTCCATCGTGCGGCTCGCCGGATCGCCCGCCGCGATCACCACGAGATTCCGCGGTGCGACCGCGGAGTCCACGAACACCTTGCCCTGCTTGCGCTGGATCACGTGCATCACGGTCGAGGTCCACGGCGTGTCAGGCACGAACGCCTGGAGCTGACCGAACTGCTCCGTGGGCAGGCTGATCAGCGACTCGCCGAGGGCGCTCGCAACGCTGTCCGGCACGACGCTGGTGGTGGATTTCATGATGTCTCCCTGCGGCTCGTGGGGTCGGCGGACGTCTCGGGCGCGGCTTCCGATGGAGCTTCTTCGACGGCGTGGTCCGCCACCGCCACGGCGGCGGCAACCGCGGCGTCAACGGCGGCGGCAACGGCGGCGGCAACGGCGGCGTCCACGGCAATCGTCGCCGTCGTCGAGGCGGATGCTGATGCCGACTCCGAGGCGGGCGCGTCGTCGCCGGTCTCGGATGTGGTCCGCGTGCGCGCGGGGATCGGTGCGGGCCGGACTGCGCCGGGGCTCCAGACCTCCGAGGTCTGCGACGAGTCCGCCGAGGTGTCGCGCAGACGGATCGACGGCGCAGCGCGGTTGCGGACCGACGCCGGGGCGGGGGCTTCCGTGCGCTCGCGGGGCGATGCGAGGAGGCCGAACACCTCGGCGTGCAGGTCGCGCGCGTCGAACGGCCGCACGAGAACGCGGTCGATGCCGGCGTTCTTCGCTTGCGTCTCGCTCACCGGGTTCGCGGGTGTGGTGAGCAGCACGATCCGGAGGTCCTCGCGCCGCGCGCGGGCCTGACGGGCCATCTCCCAGCCGGAGGTCGCGCCGAGTTCGAAGTCAACGACCAGCGTGTTGAAGATCCCGGACTCTGCGATGAGCGGTTGCGCCGCCGCCGGGTGCACGCTCGTCACGTAGACGCCGAGCGACCTCATTTCGTCGAGGAACGGCTGCATCCCTCCGACCTCGCCGCCGACCAGCAGCACGCGCGGGTCCACGCGGGCCGGCACGCCGCCGGTGATCGGCTCCGCCTCGTCGGCAGCGGGCGCCACGGCGGCGGCCGGCAGCACGATGGTGAACGTGGCGCCCTGTCCGGGGCTCGACCGCAGGTCGATCTGACCGCGGTGCGCACGCACAATCCCGAACGCGATCGAAAGCCCGAGCCCCGGGCAGCGCCCGCCCTGCTTCGTCGTATAGAAGGGGTCGAACACCTTGGTCGCCTGCTCGGCGGTCATGCCGACGCCGGTGTCTTCGATCCGGATCGCGATGGCGTCCTCGCCGCGATCGAACGCTTCGACGGCGAGCGATCCGCCGCGCGGCATCGCATCCAGCGCGTTGTCGACCACGTTGGAGAGCGCCTCGCGGAGCTCCGCAGCGTTTCCCCGCAGCTTGCGGCACGAGCGGCACTCGACGCGCACGTTGAACTCGACTCCGCGCGCGATGCCCTCCGCCTTGAATCGCTCGCGGGCGCGGTCCATCACGGCCCCGACCACGTCGTTCGGACTGACGAGCGCCGCGTTCACGGGCAGTGCGCGCGGCTTGGCGAACTCGCGAATGCGGCGGACCGTCTCCGTGCCGTCGATCGCCGCGCGCTCGACCACCTTGAGAGTCTGCTGCACGTCGGACGGGTGATCCTCGAGGAGCAGGAACTGCGTGTTGCCGAGGATCACGGTGAGCACGTTGTTGAAGTCGTGCGCGACGCCGCCGGCCATCTCGCCGAGGGCGCGGACCTTCTCGGCCCGGGCGATCTCCTCGTGTACGCGCACGCGGTCGGTCATGTCCGTGACGACGACGTACCGCCCCGCGGTGCTCCCGTCGTCGTTGAGGAGCGGGACGCACGAGACCAGCGTGCGCGGGTGGGCGCGGCGTCCGCCCTGCCACGCCAACTCGAATCTGGCAGGCCGCCCCTCGGGCTGGCGTCGGCGGTGGTTGCGCCACCGCTCGACCGACTCGGGCAGCAGCAGTTCCTCGATCACGCGACCGACGAGCGACTTCTCCGGCACGTGAAGGAGTTCGGCGAACCGCGCATTCACCTGCGTGATCCGGTCGTTTGCGTCGGTCGTCACGAAGCCGTCGGCGGTGGCGCCGATCAGGTTCGCGATGCGGCGATCGCTTTCCTCCGCGCGCGTGCCGGCGATCCGGAGCCGCAGCGCGGCGGTGTTCATCCACCGCGCGACGTCGGCCGTGTCGTCGTCGCCGGCGACATCGACGGGCACGGAGTAGTCGCCCGCTTCGTGGGCGTAGATGGCGCGCAGCACGGGGCGAATGCGTTTCGCGTGGCGCGACGCCGCGAGCACGGCACCGAGGATGGTCGTGAGTCCGAGCGTCACCGCGAGGGCGAACGTGGCGAAACCGAGTTCCCGGGCCACGACTGCCGACGGCGGATCCACGATCGCCAACGGGGCGTCCGGCACGACCACGGCGACGGCGCACGGCGCGCCGGGTACCCGGGCAACACCGAACCGATGTCTGCCCGACTGCACGTACGTGGCGGTGGGGGCGGAGCCGCCGACGCTCGGCACCGACGTCGGTACCGCGATTGGCGCCGCAATCGGCACCGCCGCCCGCAGCGCAGCCCGGACGCTCTTGTCGTCCGAGGCGTCGTCGATCCCCAGCGATGCAGCGATCGCGCCGGTCTCCGTCACGAGGGCCGCGCGCGCGGACGCGTTCCCGTCCTTGACCGTGAGCAGTGCCGTTACCGCGGCGTGCGACAGTCGCACTCGGACGACGCCGGTGCGGCTGCCGTCGGCGCCCACGATCGGAGTCTCGTACGTCGGATCGAGTGCGGAGAAGTCCCAGCCGGCGACAGCGGTCGATGACCAGTCATCGAGGTCGTGCGTGAGCAACGACGCGACCTGGGGGTTCGACCCGGCGTCCGCGGGCCACGCCGCCGGCGCACCGATCGCGCCCAGCCCGCCGAACACGACGGACGCCTCACCGATCGCGGACGTGTCTCCGACGATCATGCCGAGAATGGGGCCGAGACGCTGCGCCCACGCAGTCAGCGCGCGGCGTTCGGCGTCGCCGGTTTCTCGGGTGAGTGCGAACGTCCCTGGGGCGGCGAACTCGTTCCACGATTCGGCGCGACCGGGCAGGGGCAGGAACGACGGGAGAAACTCGGAACCTGTCGTGGTCGCCGCAGCCTTCGCAGCATCCGGATCGCTCGCAACGTCCGTGGCCGACGGCCCGCCCGCCGGCGGCCCAGTGCGAGCGGGCGGTCGGGCTGCCTCCCGAGCGATGGCTTCGCCCCAGACGCGAGCTTGGTCGAACTTGGCTTGCATCGCGGCCGCGCGATCCGCTGCGTTCACCCGCGCCGCGCCTTCGCGGGCGTCCTGAGCGCGCGCGACCGCATCCCTGCGGCAGGCTTCTGCGGCGCGAGCGCCGCCCACGCACCAGACCGCTCCGCCGGCGGCGGCGAAGAGGATCGCCAACGTCAGCGCACCCAGCAAGAGGGGGCGCTGCGCGTTGCTCCGGTCGGTGCGCGAGTCCATCGATTCGGTGTCCAGACTCCAGGGATGTCGTGGACTCATCGGCACGGGGACGCGCGCAACTGGACCCGGGGGCTCGCGGCGGGCTCCCGGACGAGGCGGGGCTGCGGCGGGGAAAACGACACGCGGCCGGGCCGGACAGAGGAGTCGGGGGCTTGGCGCTCGTGGAGACGTCCCCGACGAGGTAGGCCCGAGGAGCGAGGAACCACCCGGACCGAGGAGACGGGGGCCCGGCGCTCGTGGGGACGTCCCCGACGAGGTAGGCCCGAGTCGCGGAGGGAAGCGTTCAGTCGTTGCCGAGCGCGTTCAGGCCCGTCACGTGCATCCCCACGATGAGCGCGTGGATGTCGTGGGTGCCCTCGTACGTGATCACGGACTCCAGATTCGCCATGTGGCGGCCGGAGACGTACTCGTGCGTGATCCCCGAGGCTCCGAGCATGTCGCGGGTGGTCCGCGCGCACTCGAGGGCCATCTTCACGTTGTTCCGCTTCGCCATGGAGACGTGCGTGAAGTGCGACTTGCCCGTGTCCTTCAGGTTCCCGAGCCGCCAGGCGAGGAGTTGCCCGTTCGTGATCCCGGTGAGCATCTCGACGAGCTTCTGCTGGACGAGCTGGAACCGGCCCATCGGCTTCTTGTAGATGATGCGCGTCTTCGCGTAGCGGAGCGCCTCGTCGTAGCAGGCCTGCGCGGCACCGATCGCGCCCCAGGCGATGCCGTAGCGGGCGCTGTTCAGGCACATGAGCGCCGAGACGAGCCCGGTCGAGCCCGGCAGGATCGCGTCTTTCGACACATGGCAGTCGTCGAAGTAGAGCTCGCTCGTGTGGCTCGCGCGGAGGCTCCACTTGCGCTCGGTGTCGCGCGTCGTGTAGCCCTTCGTGCCCTTCTCGACGAGGAACCCGCGGATGCCCTCGGGCGTCTTCGCCCAGACGACCGCGACGTCGGCGATCGTCCCGTTCGTGATCCACATCTTCGCGCCGTTCAGCACCCAGCCGTCGGCCGTGGGCTTGGCGTTCGTGATCATGCCGCCCGGATCGCTGCCGAAGTCGGGCTCCGTGAGCCCGAAGCACCCGACGGCCTTCCCGGCCGCGAGCTTGGGCAGCCAGCGCTGCTTCTGCTCCTCCGACCCGAACGTGTGGATCGGGTACATGACGAGCGAGCCCTGCACCGAGACGAACGAGCGGACGCCGCTGTCGCCCCGCTCAAGTTCGCGGCAGATGACGCCGTACGTCGTTTCGTTCATGCCGGCGCAGCCGTAGCCCTCGAGGCTCGCGCCGAGCAGGCCCATCTCGCCCATCTCGGGGATGAGGTTGTGCGGGAACGTGCCCTCCTCGAAGTGCTTGCCGATGTCCGGCATGACGCGCTCTTCGACGAACGACCGGACGGTGTCGCGGACGACCCGCTCGTCGTCGGTGAGGAGACCATCGACATCCATGAAATCGGGCGCTTCGTAGGGCATGGGAGGGTGCTCCTGGGGAAGAGGGGCCATTCTCGCCGACAGCGCGCGCTCTCGCGAACGCTCCCCGGGCGTACACTCAGGGGATGCGGAGCCTCCGGTGGCCGGCCCTCGGGACATTCGTCACGCTCGCCGTGCTTGTCTTCGGCCCCGCGGCCGTCGTTCGCGCCCAGGACGTTGCCCCCGACGACGGGCCGAAGCCGACGCCGAGTCAGGCGTCCGACGAGCGCCTGTTCGAGTCCGTCGAGGTCATCGAGGGCGATGGCACGACGCCGCGTCCTGACGACCTGCTGCAAATCGGGGGCACGAGCGGCATCGAGATCCTGCGCGGCGCGGGGACGTCCCTCCGCTTCCGCCGCGTCCGCGAGCAGTTGTTCGAGATCGCGGCCGACGGGAAGGAGATGCTCGTCGGGTTGAAGCTCGGCAGCACTCGGAGCGCCGGCGACCCGCCCGAGATCAACTCGCTGACGCTCGCGCCGGAGATCCTCGCGCGACTCCGCGGCGTCGTCGTCGAGTTCGACTGGGACGGGAAACTCGACGCGCTCTACGCGAAGCTCGACGGCCCGCGGTGTTTCGTCGAGTGCAACGCGAACGAGGGAGGGAAGCTCCCTCCGCTGCCCCCCGGGCTGCGCGTGCTGCGGTTGAACGCCCAGCACGACGAGGCGCCGCTCGACCTCGCCCCGCTCGCGGCGCAGACGGATCTGCGGTCGTTGGAGATCCTCATGGGGCGTGTCGTGGACTTCGCCCCGCTCGCGGGCGCCAAGGGACTCCTCCGCCTAGAGGCGCCGGTTCATCCGGAGAACGCGTCGTCGATGCCGCGGCTCGCAGTGCTCCGCGCGTTCCGGCTGGCGAGCGTCTCGGAGGTGCGCGACGCGTCGTTCGTGGCGCGGTTTCCGGCGCTCCACGTCCTGGACGTCGCTGGCCACGTCGTGCCGTCGCTCGTGCAGGACCTCTCGGCGATCGGCGGCCTGACGGAACTGCGCGAGCTCGACGCGTCCAACACCCGCGTCGCGAAGCTCCCGGTGGAAGGTCTCCCCGCGCTGCGCCTCGCGGAACTGTTCGGCCACCGGCTCTCCCGCGCGGACCTCGACCGCTTCGTCGCCGCGCACCCCGCCGCGAAGATCCGGCACGACCGGCGGGCGTGGTTCGCGGCGGGGGCCGAGTTCGCCGACGGCATCCGCGTCCGGTTCGTCCCGAGCGCGCACGCGAAGGCGGGGGAGCCTCGCACGCTCTGGACCGGCCGCGGGAAGGACGAGTTGCGCGGCTTCCTGGACCGCCTCGCGATCGACGACCCGGCGAGCGGCGCGTTCTGCATGTGCGACGACGAGGACGCGTGGGAAGTCGATCTGCTCGCCGGCGAGCGCGTGCTCGGGAGCCTCCGGTTCCGCAGCGCCGACGTGGCGACCAGGGCCGGCGCCCCCGGGGACTCGGTGATGACCGACGACACCCTGCGCCGGCTCGGTCCCTGGTTCGCGACGCGGGGATGGCCCGAGTACGCGGCGCAGGCGGAGAGCGTGCTGCGGGGTCGTTCGGCGCGCCGTACGCTCGACAAGCTCGCAGCGTCGTTCCTCGGCGAGGCGCGTGTCGCGGACCTCCGCGACGCGTCGTCCGACGTCGCGATCGCGCGCACTCTGCGGGACCTCGCGCCCAGCGCCGAGGAGCGCGCCGCGATCTGCATCCGCTTGTACTACGCCGTGGTGTCGGTGACGGAAGTTCGCACCGACGTCGAGTCGCGCCTGCGCCGGTACCTGCGCGACCTCGAGGACCCGGTCGCCGTCGCGGCCGTCGTGGACCGCATGTTCGCCGCGCCCGCCGTAGCGCCGTACGCCGCCTGGTTCGTCGTCAACCTGCGCAACTCCCGCGACCGCTTCCCGCCCGCCTGGTACGCGAAGTCGCGCCTCGCCGCCGCGCGCCTGCTCCTCGCCGGCGAGAACCCGCGCGGCCGCGACCTGGCGATGATCGTCCTGCGCGAGCTCGGCGACCCGGCGTCCGCGCCGGACCTGATGCGCGTGCTCCCCGCGGCCCGCGAGGACGGCGAGCCCGCGACGCCGCCGACGCATCTCCAGGTGGACGCCGCGACGCTCCTCGCGCGCTGGTGCGATGCGGCGCTGCTGTCGCGTCTGCGAGCCATCGCCGCCGCCGCGCCGGGTGATGAGGCCGACCGCGTACAGGCCCTGTCGCGGTTCGATCAAGCGGCTGCGATGATGCGGTGAGTGAACCGGACGAACGTCGGTCGCAATCGCGACGCATCCTCTCCGTCGCCCGCCGGTACACTTCGGCCATGGCGCCGCGCCTCGTCCCAGCCGCCGCACTCGTCCTGGGCGCGCTCCTCGCCCCACCACCCCCCGCGTGCGCCGCCGACCCCCCTGCGGCGACGGTCGTCCTGAACGGCACGGAGGAGCAGGCCGAGGTGACCGCGCTGGAGGGCGACGGCTCCGCGCCGCGCGCGGACGACCTTCTCACGATCGGCAACTGGCCGGGATTCTCGATGATGCGCGGCGCGGGGACCACGCTGCGCCTGCGGACCGATCATGGTCGGTGGTTCGAGATCGCGGACGACGGGAAGGAGACGCTCGTCGGGCTGGCCGTGTCGGACGGCGGGACGATCTCGGACGGACTCCTGCCGCCCGAGGACGCCCTCGCCATCCCCGAAGCGCAGTTCGCCGCGTTGCGCGGCGTCGCGGTCCAGGGGTGGGGCGAAGAGACCGGACCGATCCTGCGGCGGATCGACGCGTCGCGGTGCTCCGTGAACATCGCGGTGGGGCGACGCCGAACGATGGCGGCGCTCCCGGACGGGCTCCGCGCGCTCCGCATCGGACGCTTTTCCGACGACCCGGCCGATCTGCGCCCTCTCGCGAACCAGACGAAACTCCGCCGCCTCGTCGTCGAAGGTGAGGCCGTCCGCGACTGGTCGCCGCTCGCGGGGATGCGGGAACTGCTGCACCTCGAGGCCGAGATCTGCGCGGTGACGGTCGCGACCGTCCCGGAACTTCCGCTGCTCCGGACGTACTCCGCCCACTACGGCGACGAGGTGACCGACATCTCGTTCGTCGCGCGATTCCCTGCGCTCCAAGTCCTCGACGTCCACAGCACCGGCGTGACGGACCTGATACCGATCGAGCGGCTCCGCGACATCCGCGAGGTGGACGCGACGATGACCCAGGTCGCGAAGCTCCCGGCGGGGAAGGTCCCATCGCTCCGGAAGCTCCGCATCCTGCGCCATCGCGTCCCCGACGCCGAGTTGCGCGCCTTCCTCGACGCCAACCCCCAGTGCGCGACGCAGCACTCGTGGCGCGCGCTGCTCGACGCAAGAATCGCCGGGGTGGACGGCCTGCGTCTGCGCACCGGCGGTCAGTGCCACCGGAACGAAGCCGAGGAGCAGGTGCTGTTCGAGACGAATGAGATCGACTCGATCCGGGAGGTGCTCGCATCCGTCGTCATCGACGACGCGGCGAGCCGGGGTCACTGCATGTGCTGCGGCGGCCCCACGGTCGAACTCCTCCGCGGCGGGACGATCGCGGCGTCACTGACGATCCACCACGGGCAAGCGATTCGCTGGTACGGCTGGCCCGGCGACGGCCGGCTGACGCTCGATTCGGCCGATGCGTTCTGCGCGTGGCTCACGAAGCACGGCGCGCAGGTCGAGAGCCCGCGGGCAGCCGATGCGCGGGTCCTCGCGGAGATGAAGGCGCGCGACGCCGCGCAGGACGCGCTCCTCGGGATCGAACGCGCGACAGCGTTCCGCGCTTGCGCCGACTCCGCCGCCGCCGTGGCCCACATCGCCACGTGGTCCACCGACCCGGCGGAGCGGGCTGCGCTCGCGATCCGCTTCGCCGGAATCGACCGGCCGTCGCGCGACGGCGACGACCCGGGCGCGTTCGCGGACGACCGCGTCAAGTGGTGGCTCCGGGAGTCGGCGGAGCCGACCGCGCTCGCGGCGGCGTTCGAGCGTCTGCTTGCGTCGAAGCCCCACGCCGAACTCGCGGCGCAGAGGTTCGACGATCTCGACAGCGACCGCGGCGATCGATTCCCGGCCGAAGCCCTGCCGAGACTCCGGCTCGCGGCGGCGCGCGTGCTCCTCGCGATGACGTCCGAGAACGACCGCAAGGACGGCGTGGACCTACTGGAGCGGATCGTCGATCTACCGGAGGCGCGCGAGATCCTCGTCGGCCTGCTCCCGCCCGCGGGCGACGCAGAGCATCCAGCCGCACCCGCCGACGACGTCCAGATGTGTGCCGCCTGGGTCGTCGTGCAGTTCTGCGACTTGGCGATGTTCCCGCGGTTGCAGGCGCTCGCAGCGGCCTCGAAGGACAGCGAGCGGTGGGTCGCGGTGATCGCGCGCGGGATCGCGAAGCGCGGCGCGGCGGAGTCGAAGCCGCGGAAGTGACGAGGGGCGGGGGACCGCCCGTCTGACGCTTCGTGGACACCCTTCAGAACGTCCCCTGTGCACGGCCGCCAACTCCGTCCGCGCGCCGTGGTAGAGTCTATGGCATGACCGATGCCATTGATCCTGCCACGATCGTTACCATGGACCGCTCGGGGCGGCTCGTCCTTCCGAAGGCGATCCGCGACGAGGCTGGGATTCGGCCCGGCGCCCCGCTCCGAATCCGCGTGCGGGACGGTCACATCGAGATCGAGCCGCAGTACGAGCCGATCCAGTCCGTGGAACGCCACGGGATGCAGGTGATGGAACGGACCGAGCCCGGTGAGGCGCTGACGGCGGACCAGGTCCGTCGGACGACCCGTGCGCTGCGGGAGGGGCGGTCGAAGTGACGCGCGCTGCGAGGGAGGTGATGCCCGGCACGGCGCGCGGCGACCCGCACCTCACGGCGCTCGACACGTCGGTGATCGTCGCCGCGATTCTCGGGTGGCACGAGTCGCACGCGCGCGCGATCACCGCAGTTGCGCATGCGCGCTCCGGGCGCGGCGAACTGCTCGTGCCGGTCCCGGCATTGGTGCAGGCGTTCTCCGTGATGACTCGGCTGCCGCCCGGCCATCGCGTGTCGGCCGCCGATGCGCGCGACCATCTCCGCGCCGCGTTCCGAATGCGCGCGACGCTCGCCGCGGCCGGATCCGCGGCGGCGTGGCGCGTTCTCGACGAGGCCGTCGCGTCCGGCGTTCACGGCGGCGGCATCTACGACTTCGAGATCCTCGACTGCGCGGCGGTCGCCGGCGCGACACGCCTGCTCACGCTCAATCCGGACGACTTCGTCCGGTTCGGCGACCGGGGCGTGGCGATCGTCGTCCCGTGAGCGCGTCGTCGCCTCTCGCTCAGGATCGTCCCCTGCATAGAACCGAGTTTCGCCGCGGGAGTGGTGTCCGGAAGGCGTAGCCTGCCGACAATGAGTCGTACCGAGTCGGGGCGGCGGGTGAGCCCCATGACCCGCATCGTTGCACTGGCCGCCGGAATTGGGATGGGCGCCGTCGTCGCGGCGCTCGCGAGCCGTGTCTTCGCGTCGTCGGCACCCGGGTTGGGGACGGCGCCGATCGTCGGTCCTGAGGTCGGGGCGTCGCGTCCGGATACTGTGTCGTTTCGATCGGTGCCACTCCGGGGCCAAGATGCTGCGGACGCCGCCGGCACGGCGCCCGTTCCGCGTCGTGCCGACGCGAGTCCGGAGGCGAGAGCGTCGGCACCGGCGGCCGGAGTGCCGTCCGGCACAGCCGGACCGGGTGCGCAGGGCGACGGAGACGAACATGCCGACTCCCTGCGCATCGGCGAGTCTCCCACCGCGTTCGCCGCGCGAGGGCGATCGGTCAGCTTCGCCTCACGGTTTCCGTCGGTCGTGGCCGTTCTTCGTAGTGGGACACCGCCGTACCGCATGCTCGAGCGCGACGTGGCCCGCGCCGCTGCCGTGCGCGACGCGGCGTGGAACCGGATTCAGTTCCAGTTCCTGCAGGTCGAGGGGCTGCCGTGGTGCATTTTCGGCCGCGACTACGAGTTCCCGGCGGATCTCGACGAGTCCGTCGAGTGGTGGGTGGGCGCGTCCGAAGGGAGTGCCCCGTCCGCGGACCGGGAGACGATTCTCAGCATTCTCTCCGAGTACGACAGGACTGCGTCGGGCGCGATGGCCTCCATCGCCCGTTGCATCGACCGGTCTCTCTCAGCGGGAGGAGCCGCGGTCCCCGTCGAGGACGCCGATGGCCCGACGGTGTTGGTACTCGTAGTCGATGGTGCTCTGTATCGCGTCCCGGCGTCGCAGGTTCCTTCCGTCGGGCGCGTCGTGGAGTCCGTTGCAGTCATCGAGGCGCGGCGACGCGCGGAAGTCGCCGAGGCGCTCCGATGAAGCAGGCATCGAACGGCTTCTCGACTGCGGCGTGGTTCGTGCTCGGACTCGTGATCGGAGTGGGGGTCTGGCGGGCTCTCGCGGCGCCTGCGATGGATGATGCCGGTGGTCCTACGCCGTCACGCACCACGGGTGGACCGCAGCCACGGATGCGGGCGGCGTCCTCTGCCGACGTGCCGATGGGCGCGGGTACTCTGACCTCCGCGGACCCCTCGGCGGCGCCGGTCATTCCGCGCGGATCGGAGTCGCGCGGCGAGCGCGTCGACCCGGATTGCGGCGATGCGCTCGATCTCTGTCGGCGATACGGATTGGAAGAGTACTTCGACTCCGTCTTCCGCCGAGTTCGCCTGGATCCCATCGGCTACGCCGCCGCGAGCGGAGTTGTCCGGCGGGAGCCGATCGAGGCGAGCGTGGCCGGAGCCGTGCGCCGGGCGGCGGCCCGATCCTGGGACCACGCCGACGAGCGCGTGGGCGGACGATTCGACGTCCTCGCGTTCCCGCGTGGGGGTCGGTGGTGCAGCGTCGCCGGAACCTCGCCCTCGGTGCGGCCGACCGTCTCGGACGAGCGGATCTTGGAGGCGGGCCTTCCGTCCGGACTCGCGCCCCCATTCATGCAGCCGGGACCGGAATCAGGACTGACGGCGATGACGACGGAGCAGTGGCAGGCCGTCGAGGCGGCGTTCCGCGACGCGGCCGTCGCCACGGACTTGGAGATCTCGCGGGCCGTGGCGGACTGCCTGGCCGAGATCCGCGGCGGGAGAGTGGATCCGGCGGATCCGAACGACTTCTCCGCAGTGGTCGTCGTGCGCGGTCGCGTCCGCTTCGTCCCCCGCGGGGCGATGCGGGAACTCGACGAAGCGGTGGACCGGCTCCGCGATGCCGACTCGGCCCTGCAGGCGCGGCTACGGCAGGCCGTCGGGCGCTGAACCGCCCGGGACGCTCTTCAGAATCGACTTTCGCGGGGATCTGCATCGGTGAGGTGTCCAGGCCGGACTCCCCGCGAACGTGGTTTCTGAAGAACGTCCCCTTCCCCGACCGCCGTCAGCGCTACGCGAACTGCAGCGAGTGCAACGTCTGGTAGATGCCGCCTTCGGTGCGGACGAGTTCCGCGTGGGTGCCCTGTTCGCGGAGTTCGCCGTGGTGGAAGACGAAGATGCGGTCGGCGCGGCGGATCGTCGAGAGGCGGTGGGCGATCACGATTGTCGTGCGGCCCTTCTGGAGCTTCACGAGCGCGGCCTGGATGAGCGCCTCGGTCTCGCTGTCCACGCTGCTCGTCGCCTCGTCGAGGACGAGCACGGCCGGGTCCTGCGCGAGGGCGCGGGCGAGCGCGAGGAGCTGACGTTCGCCGACCGAGAGCGATGACCCGCGCTCCGCGACGGGCGTGTCGAGTCCCTGCGGGAGACGGCGGATCATGCGGTCGGCGCCGACGGCTTCGCACGCCGCGACGAGCATCTCGCGGGTGAGCCGCGTGTCGCCCATCCGCAGGTTGTCCTCGATCGTCCCGGCGAAGAGGAACACGTCCTGCGGGACGACGGTGATGCCGCCGCGGAGCGCGCGGAGGTCGAAGCGGCGCACGTCCTCGCCGTCCACGGTCACGGAGCCCGAGTCCACGTCGTAGAGCCGCGTGAGGAGGCCCGCGACGGTCGTCTTGCCCGCGCCGGTGGCGCCGACGAGCGCGACGGTCTCGCCCTCGCGGACGCTGAAGGTGACGTGCTTCAGGGCGGGGCGTCCTTCCTCGTACGAGAACGTCACGTCGCGGAACTCGACTGCGCCGCGGAGGCGCGCGGGGCGGATCGCGTCGGGCGGCGAAACGAGGCCCGGCTTCAGGTCGAGGAGTTGGAAGAGACGCTCGGCCGCGGCGAGCGAGCTCTGCATGTTCGTGAACGTCTCGGAGAGGTCGCGGATCGGCTGGAAGAAGAGCTCCATCATCACGACGAACTGCGTCAGCTCGCCGTAGGTGAGTTCGCGCGACGAGAGCGCGCGGCCGCCGTACCAGAGCAGCAGCACGCGTCCGAGCGCGGAGATGAAGTCCATCGACGGGAAGAACGCCGCGAACATCTTCACGGTCTGGAGATGCGCCTGCTGCAGATCGCGGTCCTCGCCGCGGAAGCGAGTCTCTGCACGGTCCTCACGGCCGAAGGCCTGGAGCACGCGCACGCCTTGAATGGACTCCTGCAGGTTGGAATTGACGATCGCCACCCGCTCGCGCACGAGCCGGAACGCGGTCCTCGACATGTTCCGGAAGAGCCGCGTGGCGTACCAGAGGGGCGGCAGCACCAGCATCACGACCAACGTCAATTGCCAGTTGACGAACAGCAGCCACGCCACGATGAGCACGAGCTGGAAGCTCTGGTGGAAGATGGCGTCGAGTCCGCCCGTCAGCACCTCGGCGAGCGCTTCGACGTCCTGCACGACGCGCGTGACGAGACGACCGACGGGGTTGCGGTCGAACCAGCGGAGCGGCTGGGAGTGGACGTGGGTGAAGACCTGCACGCGCAGGTCGCGCATCGCCCGCTGCGCCACGCGATTCGACCAGCGCGTCTGCGCCACGCGCATCACGGCTGAGACGAGCAGCAGGCCACCGATGATGGCCGCGCCCGTGGCGATCTGTGCGTTGGCCGACTCGAGCGCCTCCATCCCCCGACCGGAGCCGATCGCGTGGGAGAGCGGACCGTCGATCAACTCGCGCAGGCGCTGCACCGAGTACAGCTCGATCCAGACGAGCGTGGTCACCACGATCACCGAGCCGATGAACATGGCGCGGTACGGTCGCACGTAACCGAGCAGTCGCCGCACGACCCGCAGGTCGAACGACTGGCCGGTCACCTTGTCGGAGTCGCGGCTCATGCCGCCTCCAACGCGTCTTCGAGACTCTGGCGGCGCGCGAGGTGCGCGAACGGTCCGTCGGAGGCGAGCAGCGTGGCCGGAGTGCCGCGCTCGACGACGCGGCCCTCTTCGAGCACGAGTACCTCGTCGGCCAGTTTCGCGGCCGAGACGCGGTGGGTGACGAGCAACGTCGTGCGCCCGCGGAGCACCTCGCGCAGGTTTGCGAGGATCTCGGACTCGGTCTTCGCGTCCACGGCGGAGAGGCAGTCGTCGAGGAGCAGGATCTTCGGATCGCGGACGAGCGCGCGCGCGATCGCGGTCCGCTGGCGCTGGCCGCCGGAGAGGTTCACGCCGCGCTCTCCGAGCAACGTTTCGAAGCCTTGCGGCAGCGCTTCGATCTCCGGGAGGATGCGCGCCTCCTCGGCGGCGCGCCGCACGCGCGGATCGTCGCCGGCCCGCGCCGGGACGTCTTCGGCCGACGGCAGTCCCATGGCGATGTTCGCGCCGACGGTGTCGCTGAAGAGGAACGTGTCCTGCGGGACGTACCCGATCGGCGCACGCAGGTCCGCGAGGCGACGCGACTCCACGGGGAAACCGTCCACGAGGACGGTTCCGGCGGGCGGGTCGAGCAGGCGGGGGATCGTCGCGAGGAGCGTGCTCTTGCCGGAGCCCGTGCCGCCGACGATCGCGACCGTGTGGCCTGGCGCCACGCGGAACGACACGTCGACGAGTGCCGGATGCGACGCGCCGGGGTACGTGAACGTGAGCCCTCGCACTTCGATGGCGTGCAGGTCTGCGGGCGACGGCGGCCCCGTGCTCGTCGCCGCGTCGTCAATCCCGCGCGGCGCTTCGAGGATCGTGGCGAGCCGAGCCATCGCGACCTTGCCGCGCTGCCAGAGCGCGAGCACCCAGCCCAGCGAGATCATGGGCCAGAGGAGCATGCCAGCGTAGAGGTGGAACGCCAGGAAGGTGCCGAGTGTGAGCTCGCCGCGCGCCATCATCCGGCCGCCGAAGAAGATGGTCAGCACGAAGCCGAGCCACTTCAGGAGGCCGATCATCGGGTAGAAGAGCGACTGGACGTCGGCTGTGCGGAGGCTCGCGGTGAGCGTCGTCTCGGCGGCGCGGCGGAACCCGGCGACCTCCGCCTCTTCGCGGGCGAACGACTTCACGACGCGCACCCCGGCGAAGCTCTCCTGGGCCTGCGTCGAGAGCGCGCCCTGCGCCTCTTGCATGGCGGTGGACGCTGCGTGCATCCGCGGCGAGACGATCCGCGTCCCGATGGCGAGAACGGCCAAGGGAATGAGGTTGAGCCACGCCAGCACGGGGCTCATGGAGAACATGAACCAGAGCGCCCACGGCAGGAGCGCGATCGTGTTGACGACGTACATGAGCCCCGGCCCGGCGCTCATCCGCACGGCCTCGACGTCGGACGTGAAGCGGCTCATCAAGTCGCCGGTGGACTGGCGGCCGATCCAGGCGGGGCTCTGCCGGACCACTTTCGCGTAGAGCGTGTCGCGGAGGTCCCGCTCCATGTCGCGCGAGACGGCCACGATGAGGCGCCGCATGACCCACTGGCTCATCCCGCGGATCGCCGTCACCGCGAGGAACACCGCCGCCCACCCCATGGCGAGTTCGGTGTTCGGGCGGCCGCCTTCGAGGGCCTCGATCGCGTGTCGGAACGGGATCGGGAGCCACCCCTGCGCAGCCTGCGTGGCGAGAATCGCCAGCGCGCCGATCGCCAGCGCCTGGCGGTACGGCCGCAGGATCGGGAGCAGGAGCCGGAACGGTCGGAGTCCGGCGTCCGGCGGCGGGGAAGGGGGGAGTGGGGGTGTCACCGGGAGGTTCGCACGGACGTTCATGAGACTCGGCGGCCACTGCGGACGGCGGAAGGAATGGCCGCCCGTGCGGTGCGCCCGGTCCGGGGCGTGCGGAACCGCACGTCCGCCCAGCCAGGGTCCCGAGGGTGATGTGGAGAACGGGCCGTAAGATATTCACTTGAAATAGCTTAGGACGGTGCACGGCGTCACGTCCCGAAACGGCCCACCCCTTGCGATACGAGACACGCCGGTTCGCGGTGTGTAGCCGTGGACGGCAGGCAGGAGCCACAGAAGCAAAGAGACGAGCATGGTCGGGACTGCACTCCCGGCCGAAACAGCCTGATCTCGATGCCCCATCCAACCCCGACTAGTCGCACCGGTTCCTGCCGAAGCTTGGCCGAGGGCGCGCCCGCAACGCGCCCTCGGTTCGTTTTTATAGGGCGCGTGCGGTTCGTTTGGAGTCCCGGCTTCAGCCGGAGGTGGCATCTCGTGGCGACCCGGCGCTCGTCGGGCGCCGTAGACGTCGCGACTCGAGCGACGCATCGGCCGGGGCACGCGCCGTGACCCGAGCGACGTCCGACTGAAGTCGGACTCCGAACGAACCGCAGAACGAACTCGACGCGCCGACCTCGCTGAGGTCGTGCCCTCGTTCGGAGTCCCGGCTTCAGCCGGAGGTGGCATCTCGTGGCGATGTCGCTGCTGTGAGCGCGCTGCGCCCAGCATGAGCGCAGAGCCGAGTCCTCGGTGTGTTCGCAACCCGCCCCCCTCCGCCCCTTCGAACCTTTTCCCGTCTCCGCCGTTGATCGCAGGCTCCACCAGGCCCCGCCGATCCAGGAGACGACTCGCATGCCCCGTCCGTCGCGCGCATCGCTCGCAGTCCTCGCTTCGCTCGCAGTCGCGTGTCCCGCGTTCGCCGCCGACCCCGCCCCCGAGCCTGCGCCGGGCGCGCTCGCTGAGGCGACCGAAGTGCTCGTCACTGCGACCCGCCGAACCGACCCGTCGTTCGACGTTCCGTGGTCGGCCACGGTGACGGGATCCGACGAGATCCTCCACGAACGACTCCGTCGCACGCTGCCCGACGCGTTGCTCGACGTCCCCGGCGTGATGGTGCAGAAGACCGGCTACGGCCAGGCGTCTCCGTTCATCCGCGGCTTCACCGGCTATCACACGGTTCTTCTGGTGGACGGCATCCGGGTGAACAACTCGACGTTCCGCTCCGGGCCGAACCAGTACTGGTCCACGGTGGACGCGTTCACGGTGGATCGGCTTGAGACAGTGCGCGGCCCGGCGTCCGTGCTCTACGGTTCCGACGCAGTCGGCGGCGTGGTGAATGCCGTGCTGCGTCGGCGCACCAGCTTCGAGCCCGGGCTCCACTCCGGCGGCCGGACGTATCTGCGCTACGCGACGGCCGAGGACTCCTGGACCACGCGCGCCGAGTTCGAGGGGAACCTGGACCAACTCGGCGTGATCGCGGGCTTCAACTACAAGGCCTACGGCGACTTCCGAGCGGGCGACGACGGCGACCGCCAACCCCAGACCGGATACCGCGAACAGGACGGCGACCTGCGCCTCGACTTCAACGAATCGTCCTGCTCGGTGTGGACGTTCGGCCACCAGCACGTCAACCAGGACGACGTGCCGCGCACACACCGGACGCTCGACGCGGTGCCGTACCACGGCACGACGATCGGCGACGAACTCCGCCGCGACCTGACGCAGACCCGCGACCTCACGTGGCTGCGCAATCGGCGACACGTGGGTTCCGCGATCGCGGACGACATCGAGTGGACCGTGTCGTTCCAGCAGCAGAACGAGGACCAGGAGCGCGATCGCGACACGACGGCGCCGCGCAAGTCCGACGTTCAGGGGTACGACGTCTCGACGTGGGGGTTCCAGGTCCAGGCGGAGAAGGCGACCGACATCGGCATGCTCACGTACGGCGTCGAGTCGTGGAACGACACGGTGGACTCGTATCGTCGCGACTTCGAAGACGGCGTGAAGGTGCTGGACCGCATCCAGGGGCCGGTCGCCGACGATGCGAGCTACCGCCTGCTCGGCGTGTACCTCCAGGACGAATTCACCGTTGGCGCGACGACGATCACCGCGGGCGCCCGCTGGACGAAGGCGACCGCCGAGGCCGACGAGGTGGACAATCCGCTCGTCGGCGGCGGAGATCCCGCCACGCCGGGAAACATCATCTCGATCGACGGAGACTGGAGCACGGTCGTCGGCAGTCTGCGCGCATCGCACAAGCTGAGCGACTCGTTCCGCGTGTTCGGCGGCGTCTCGCAGGGCTTCCGCGCACCGAACCTGTCGGACCTCACGCGCCTCGACGACACGAGCGGCGTCGAGACGCCGTCGCCCGACCTGGACGAGGAGAAGTTCGTGCAGGCTGAACTTGGCCTGAAGGCGCGCGCGGATCGGTGGTCCGGTCAGGTCGGGTTCTGGCACACGTGGATCAAGGATCTGATCGTGCCGTCACCGACGGGCGGGCTCGTCGGTTCCACGCCTGAGGTTCGGAAGGACAACGTCGGCGACGGATGGGCGACAGGCATCGAAGCCGAGTTGTCGTATCGCTTGACCGACGAATGGACCGCGGGAGTGACCGGCACGTGGCAGGAGGGCGAGGTCGATCAGCTCCGTCCGTCGGGCGCGACCGTGCGTCGCCCGCTCTCTCGGATGATGCCCGTGACGGGCACGATTCACGCGACCTACCACGAGGGCAAGTCACCGTGGCGGATGTGGGTCGCCGGCCGTTTCGCCGACAAGCAGGACGACCTCTCGCTCAAGGACGACACGGACTCTGAGCGCATTCCCGCCGGCGGCACGCCCGGCTACGGCGTGTGGTCGGTCGGCGGGAGCTGGAGCATCGACGACTACGCGGTGCTGTCGCTCGCGCTCGAGAACGTATTCGATCGCGACTACCGCATCCACGGCTCAGGCACGAATGAACTCGGCCGGAACCTCGTGCTGGCGATCGACGTGAAGTTCTAGCCACGAGGGCTCGCCGAGGTCGGCGGGATCGTTCACAATCCCGCCGGCCGGATGCCCCCGCGAAACGGGTACGCGGGTCGCCTACTTCTTCTCGTTTGGCATCACCCGCGTGAACGGGATCTTCAGTGTGACGCGCATTCCGCCCGCGCTCTTCACGGGCTGGCCGTTCTTGTCGAGGAAGGGGATCGTGGTCGAGAGGACGGCCAGGTCACCCTCGAGCTTGCCTGAGGGGGGCTCGATCTGCCTCTGGACTTCGATCGTGGGGTTGATCTCGAGTTGGCCGATCAGACCCTTGCGGTACTTCATCGCGCCCTTCAGGGTCTCGTTCGGGGCGTAGACCTGGAGCTTCTCGCCCTCGAGCACGAGGAGTGCGCCGACGGTCTCCTTGGTCAGCACGCGTTCGTTCGACTGATACTCGAAGCGCGGATCGTGGAGGGCGACCTTGCCCTTCTTCGTGATGACGTCGCCGAGCACGTCCGTGGTGAACACGGCGAACTCGATCGCCGAGAGCTCGGTCCCGGTGAGCACGCCCAGCACGACGGCCCGGTCGGGCGTCGCCATCCGGTGGAGATCGCCCGGCGTCTTGATGTGCTCGATGGAGAAACCCTTCACCGGCAGGAACGCCAGGCCCGTGGCCGGGCCTTTCACGAACACTTGGTCCGCCGAGTCGATGTCGAGCTGGCGCTCGATGAAGCCGGCGGTGAGCTGGGGGTCGAAACCCATCAGCGGCGCAGCGCCCTTCTTGTCGGTGAAGCCGGCGGGAAGGGGCATCCACAGGTACGGCGTGTCCACGCCCCGGGTCTCGTTGTAGCGCTGCGCCAGGGGCAGCGTCAGATCGGCGCCGCCGACGGGGTAGGACGCGAGGCGCATTCCGTAGCCGCCCTCGCTGTGACTCGGGAGCATCGCGCCGTTGTGTCCGAGCGCGCGGCGATCCGCCGGCAGGAAGACCTCCGGGCGGTCGAGGTAGTTCGCGCCGCGAGCCACCACTGCGCTGCCGTCGGAGAAGAGGAACTTCGTCTTCGAGCCGGGGTAGATGGAGGCCCTCGACGACGTGAATTCAGAGACGTTCCCTTCCATGTGGAGGACGCCCTCCGGGGTCGCGCCCTGCGGGAATGAATCGACGTCCGCAGGTCCGGGCGTCACGCTCGGCGGGTCGGACTCCATTCCGGGCAGGCACAGCGGTTTGTATTCAGGCTTCTTCGCCTTCAGCGCGGCGTCGTTGTATCCGACGCCGACGGCCTTCAATTGGTCCCACGGCCCCTCCCACGGGAATGGACGACCGGTGGTCCCGCGCGCGGCGCGCTCCCACTCGAACTCGGTCGGCAGGTGGAACCCGGCCCAGAGGCAGAAGTCCGACGCCTGCTCCCACGACAGGAAGTCCATCGGCTGCTTGCGCTGCGCCGCTCCGAGTTTGCCGGCTTCGTTTCCGTCCTTCCAGTGCACGGGCGGCATGTATCGCGGATACGTGATCTTCAAGCCCTTCGGGAGCTTCGTCTCGAGTCCGGTCTTCTTGTCCGCCCCCTGGCGCTTCTGGATGTCGAATGCGGGGTCCTTCGCCGGATTAAGCGCTTCCATGAGTGCGTCGTGATTCGCGGCGAGAAGCGTCTTCCATCCGCGCTGGAGATCCGACTGCATCTTCTCGACGTCCTCGAGCTTCCAGAGCCGAATGGCGAGAGACTCGAGCGTTTCGTCGCCCTCCGTCGTGTACGTCGCCATTCGATCCTGCAGGAAACGATCCCACTGGGCATTCGTCAGCTCGAACTTCGAGAGTCCGAACGCCGGCACGTCCACGGTCCAGGCGGGAGTCGCGAGCGACAGGGCGCCCTCCCAGTTCGCCGTGAACTCGTTCTTCTTCCGGTCGGCGTACCACTCGCTCTTCATCTGCTTCTCGTAGATCGAGAAGATCTCTTTCTCGTTCATCCCGACCGGCTGGTTGTCCGTGGCCGGGAACTCGACGATCCAGGGCGTGGCCGACGCCGGGGGGGCGGCCTTCGGCGCGTCCTCGTCGGGGGCGCCGAGGCACCGGGTGCCCAGGGCGGGCACGGCGGCCAGCGCGGCGAGTGAGCTCAGGACGAGGGCGGTGCGAGGGCGCATCGGGGCCTTTCGGTGACGGAAGGTTTCGAAGGGGCCACCCGGCCAGGCTGCGTCCGGGCTGGGCGAGACTGAACAGGCTGGAACGGCGGAAGAGTAGCACGCAGCGTACCGGGGCGAGGCGAAACGAGTCCAACTCGGGTCCGACTCACCGAAGCCGTCGCTTCTGTTCGCCTGCGCGGCGCCGCCGCGGCTCGGCCGTGGTCCCGCGCGCGGGCCGCGCGACGCTGTCGGTCCCCTCCTATATCCTGCGAACCATCGACGGTAATCCCACGACATCTGGTGGTTTCCCTCTTGCGCCCGGCCGGCTGATCGCTAGCCTGGGAACGATGGCCCCCATCCGGCAGGGGGACCTTGGACATGCCGTGCTCACGGACGTCCTGAACCCAGCGCCCCCGGCACGTGCCCGGGGACGGAACCGATGGGTGCAGGGGGGTCGCAGCGGAGGCGGCGCGAGCGGGAGGTGCGTCGTGAACCAGTTGGGCAACTTGGAGAAGCTTGGGATCCTCGTGATCGTGATCCTGGTGGTCGTCGTTGGAGTGGTTGCGATCACCCCGAAGGCGAACGTGGACACGGCGCTCTTCCCCGATGAACCGAAGATCGAGGGGCCGATCGAACCGCTGGACCCGGCGAAGGACCCTTCCATCGACCCCGTGACTCCTGGAGAGGACAGCAAGATCGGGGAGTCGAAGGTCGGTGACCCCGCGAAGTGGCCCCTTGGCGACAGCAGGCGAGAGCTGGGCGATCTTCCGGGGAACAACTCGGCGGGTGGCGGCGCGAACAACGGTCTGTCGATCGGCGGGCCCGGCGGCGGCACTGCGGGCGGCGGTACTGTAGGCGGCGGTAACGCGATCGTGAACCCGGTCCCTGCTCCGGTCGAGCCGAAGACCGCGGAGTACACGGTGCAGAAGGGCGACACCGGCGCGTCGATCGCCAAGAAGCTCCTCGGCAAGGCGACCGCGTGGAGCGACATCGTCGCCGCGAACCCGGGTCTCGACGCTCGGAAGCTGAAGATCAACCAGAAGATCAAGGTTCCGACCGCTGCGGCACCCAAGGCACCGGACAACCAGATGCCTTCCCCGTTCAACAACGGCAACAACGGCAACACCGGCGGGGGCCTCGGCGTCGTTCCGCCGATGCATGAGCCGATGGTTCCGCCGATCGTTGACGTCCCGGCGCCGACGGCGGACAAGACCTACGTCGTGCAGCCCGGCGACACGCTCTCCGACATCGCCCGCCGCGAGCTCGGCAGCGCCTCGAAGTGGCACATGATCGTGGACGCGAACCCCGAGATGGGCGGGTCGGAGGTCATCCGGACCGGCATGAAGCTGCGCATCCCGTCCAAGTCGGCCGTGGCCGCCAAGGTCCCCGCTGCAAAGGTCCCCACCGCCAAGGAAACAGCGGCGCCTTCGGTCGGCGGCAAGTCGTACAAGGTGCAGCGCGGCGACACCCTGTCGTCGATCGCGTCCCGCATGCTCGGTTCGAGCGGGCGCTGGCGTGAGATCGTGTCGGCGAACGAGCCCATCCTCCATGGGTCCGACAAGATCAGCGTCGGCATGGACCTGACGATCCCGAGCGGCACCGACGCTCGCTGAACGCCGAGATCCCGCTTCGTCCTGCCGGGCGCCACGCGAACAGCGAGGCGCCCGGCTTCGTTTCTTTGGCCCTTCTTCCGATGGGGGATGGCGGAGGACCCTCCGATGACCGCACGATTCGCGTCCCTCACGCTCGCCGTCACGCTCGCGCTCACCCTCACCGTGGCGGCCAGCGCGCCACTCTTCGCCGACGACAAGCCCGCCGACGCGCCCGTGCCCGCTGCGTCGCCCGCCGCTTCCGGCAATTCGTCCCGCCGGGTCCGGGTGAAGTTCCGAACCGGCCGGACCGTCGAGGGGGTCGTGTTGACGGCGGGGACGTGGGAGCGTCGCGACGCGGATCGGGGGTGGGTCGCCGCCCGCCGCGAGGAGCGGGGCGCCGGCATTCGGCTCTGGTGGGTCCACGACCTCGACGGTTTCCAGTTCGTCGCCGCAAGGGACCTGCTCGACGTGGCGGAGTCCGGTTCCGTGTCGCTCGAACAGTCGCGCGAGGCGGAGAAGCGCCGGCGAGCCGCAACCGAGAGCACGGATGCCGAGCGCCGCAGGGCCGATGCAGAGAAGGCGACGCTCGACGAGGCTGCCGCGAAGGCGAAGTCGCTCATCGAGGCGGTGGAAGTTGCGAAGGCGGAGGCCGCCGCGGCGGAAGCGGCGAAGTCATCCGCCGTGAGCCCGGCCGACGCGAAGCGGTTCGCCGAACTGCTCGGGCGGTTCCCGCCGGAGAAGTGGACGCCCTCGACGCCGGCGGCGATCGAGCAGCGGCGCGTGGTGGTCGGCGTGAACCCCACGGCCGAGGAGCGCGCGTTCCTCGCCGTCTTCGGTGAGTGGAAGAAGGCGTGGGAGGCGTGGACCGCCGCCCAGGCCGCGGTGAAGTCGCTTGCGTCGCCGGCGCCGACCGCGCCGAAGCCCGACGCGGGGAGCGTCCCCGCTCCGCAGCCGGGCGCGAGAAAGTAGCCTCGCCCGGGCGGTTCACGAGGGTTCGCGAGATCAAGCGGGAACCCGGCCGATGTCGCGACCCCCTCTTGCAGCCGACTCCGCGGATCTCGACCGGGACGGTGTGTCGTGCCGCGAGCGTCCCCAGAATCGGCGTGCGGGGCTTGTGTTCCCTGCGGTGCGTGCCGTTCCCACGCGAGCGCCCGTGAATCGTCCGGGCGAGCGGGCGCCACACTCCGTCGCGGCGATTCGTGCCTCGCCGCGGCGCTGGGCTAGACTCCCCGCACGATGACCACCTGCTGCACTTCCTACCGCCGTGTGATCAGCGGCGACTCCCACGGCCTCGGTGCTTCGCTTGCGCGTGGCGCGCTCGGGGTGCTCTCCGTCCCGTACGGTTGGGCCACGTCGTTCCGTGACATGTACAACTCGGGAGGGGCGGTCGCAGTCGGCCTCCCCGTGATCTCGGTCGGCAACATCACAGCGGGGGGCACCGGCAAGACGCCCGTGGTCTCGCTCGTGGTCTCCGAGATGAAGAAGCGCGGGCTCCGCCCCGTGATCCTCTCCCGTGGCCACGCCGCCGACGACACGGGCATGAACGACGAGGCCCGCCTCCTCGAGCGCGAGCACCCGGGAGTGCTCCACCTGCAGGGCAAGGATCGCCTCGCCCTGGCACAGCGCGCGGCGAAGTCCATGCTCGGCGACGTGATCGTGCTCGACGACGGCTTCCAGGTGCTCTCGCTTCACCGCGACCTGAACGTCTGCTGCATCGACGCCACGAACCCGTTCGGCTACGGGTCGGTCCTGCCGCGCGGCCTCCTTCGCGAGCCGCTGTCGTCGCTCTACCGGGCGCGTCCGGTGCTCATCACCCGCGCCGAGCTCTCCACGCCGGAACGCATCGCCGAGATCCGCGCGGAGATCCTGCGATGGAACGAGCACGCGCGGATCGTCGTGTCCGAGATGAAGTGCGCCACGACGTCCGACGTGAACGGCGGATCGACCACCGACGCCACTGAACTGGCGGGCAAGCGCGTGCTCTGTGTGAGCGGCATCGGCAACCCCGACGCGTTCGAGGCGAACGTCCGTACGACCGGCGCGCGCGTCGGTGCACACGTGGAGATGGACGATCACCACGCGTGGACGGCGGCCGACGTGAAGAGCGTCGCGGCTCGCGCGAGCGAGGTCGCGGCGGAGGTCGTGGTGACCACGTCGAAGGACGCCGTGAAACTTGCCGCTCTCGCGTGGCCGCAGTCGGCGCCGCCGCTTCGCATCCTCGACGTGAAGGCTGTGATCACGGGCGACGCGGACGTCTGGACCCGGCTGATCGACGAGGCACTCGCCCGGAAGTGAAGACCACCGACGCGGCCGATGAGACCGGTCGTGCCAGGCGTCGGATCACGCTCAGGCACCGCATCGAGTACGCGGGGCTCCGCACGTTCGCGGCGTTCATCAACGTTGCCGGGCTCCGCGCCGGGTACGTGCTCGCCCCGGCGATCTCGCGCTTCTACACGTTCTTCGACAAGGGCCACGTGCAGGTCGCGACCGACAACATCCGCCTCGGATTCGGGCTCGACGAGGCGGCCGCCCGGCGCCTCGCGCTCGACAGCTACCGCCACTTCTTCAAGTGCGCCGTGGAGATCCTGCTGCTCGACCGCAACGTCGAGAAGCACGGATTCGAGGAGATCATCACCACCGAGGGTGCGGAGCACGTCGAACGCGGCCTGGCGGCCGGCAAGGGCGTGATCATCTGCACGGGGCACCTCGGCAACTGGGAGGTCATCGCGCGGATCGTCTCCGCGAGGAACTGGAAGGTGACCACGGTCTACCGCCCCCTCGACAACCCACTCATCGACGACTGGATCCGGTCGTTCCGGAGCGCGCACGACCAGGTGCTGCAACTCAAGCGCGGCGCGCTGAAGGCGATGCTCGGGGCGATCCGCAAGGGCGACATCGCGGTGCTCATGGTGGATCAGGACGCCCGCCGCCGGGGCGTGTTCGCGCCGTTCCTCGGCCGCCCCGCGAGCACGATCCGCACGCCTGCGGACTTGGCGCTTCGGACCGGCGCGGTGATGATCACGGCGTTCGCGGCGCGCACGGGTCCGGGCTTTCGGCACCACGTGCGGTTCGATCCTCCGGTGGACACTTCGTCTTCCGGCGATCGCGACGCGGACGTGACGCGCATCATGACCGACGTGAACCAGAGGCTGGAAGCGGCGCTCCGCCGGGCACCCGAGCAGTGGCTCTGGATGCACCGGCGCTGGAAGACCGTCCAGAGACACGGGGAGTCGCGGCCCGAATGACCGATCGCACGCCGCGCACGCCGCGCGAGACGCCGTACGACCTGACGAAGGTCGGCACGCGCCCGCTCGCCGGGCGCCCGAACCTCGTGGATCTCTCGATGCTCGGCACGCCGACCGGGCCGGACGCGCCCGTACGCGACTTCCTCGCGGGGCTGCCGCCCGTGCTCGCCACGAAGGACTTGCGCGCGCTCGCAGGGCACGTAGTCCGCGCGCACCGCGGCGGCCACGGCGTGGCGGTCGCGATGGGCGGGCACGTCGTGAAGACGGGCTGCGCGCCCTTCCTGATCGACCTCGCCCGCCGCGGGATCGTGACGTCGTTCCACATGGCGGGCAGCACGGCAATCCACGACTTCGAGATCGCCGCGATCGGCGGCACGTCGGAAGACGTGGCGAAGGGCCTCGGCGAAGGCATCTACGGCATGTCGGACGAGACCGGCCGCGCGTTCGCTGCCGCGGCCCAGCGCGGCGCGGCGGACCAGACGGGCCTCGGCCGGGCGCTCGGCGTGGGGCTCCTCGCGTCGTCTGCACCGAACTGCGGGGTGTCGCTCCTCGCAGAGTCCGCGCGGCTCGGTATCCCGTGCACGGTTCACGTGGCGGTGGGCACCGACACCGTCCACATGCACCCGACGGGCGACGGCCGCGACCTGGGCGAGGCGACGCTCGTGGACTTTCGGCTGGCGTGTACGGTGGTGTCGAAGCTCGCGCACGGTGTGTGGATCAACGCGGGTTCGGCCGTGATCCTGCCCGAGGTGTTCCTCAAGGCCGTCACGGTCGCGCGGAACACGGGGCACCCGGTCGAGGACCTCACGACCGCGAACTTCGACATGCTCCCGCACTACCGGCCGACGACGAACGTCGTCAAACGCCCGCCTGCACGCGGCTACAACCTGACCGGCCACCACGAGCTGATGCTCCCGCTCTTCCGGATGGCCGTTCTCGCGGAGATGGAACCGTGACCGACCTCGCCCGCACGGTCCGCGAACTCGGCTCGCCCGTCGTCGTCGTCGTCGGCGACGCGATGCTCGACCGCTACCTGTTCGGCGAGACCTCGCGCATCTCGCCGGAAGCGCCGATCCCCGTCGTGCGCGTGCTGCGCGACGAGGAGCGCGCAGGCGGTGCCGCGTCGGTCGCGATGAACGCCCGCGCCCTCGGCGCCCGGGTCCGCATGGTCGGCTACCAGGGCACCGACGCCGCCGGTTCCTCGCTCCGCCGCCTGCTCGAGGTCGCCGGGATCGACACGAGCGCCATCGTCGCGGTGCCGGGCCGGCCGACGACGCAGAAGACGCGCGTCGTCGCGGAAGGCCGCTCGCACCGGAACCGCCAGCAGGTCGTTCGCGTCGATCACGAGGATACGACGGACTACCCGGCCGACGCCGAGGCGCACCTGATGGCAGCGTACGAGAAGGTCCTCGCGGGCGCCGACGCCGTGATCGTCTCCGACTACGCGAAGGGCGTGCTCTCGCCGCGCGTGACGCGGTTCGTCATCGACCGTGCCCGCGACGTCGGCGTGCCCGTGCTCGTCGATCCGAAGGGCTCGGACTACGCGCGGTACCGCGGCGCGACGATCGTCACTCCGAACCGCCCCGAGACGGCGCAGGCGACGGGCATCGAACCGCGCGATCGCGAATCCACGTTCGCTGCGGGGCGGCGACTCCTTGAGCTGACGGGAGTCGAAGCGGCGGTCGTGACGCTCGACAAGGACGGCATTGCGATCGTCACGCGCGCGGGCCAGGAGGAGATCGTCCCGACGACTCCGCGCGAGGTCTACGACGTGACCGGCGCGGGCGACGTGGTCATCGCGACGCTCGGCGTCGCGCTCGGCGACAAGCTGCCGCTGAGTTGCGCGGTGCACCTCGCGAACGTTGCCGCGGGCGTCGAGGTGAGCAAGGTCGGCGCGGTGCCCGTCACACGGGACGAGATTCTCGAAGCGCTCGGCGAGACCCAGCCGGCGTCGAACCGCGTCGTGCCGCTCGCGACGCTCGTCGAGGATCTGGCCGAGGTCCGCCGCTCCGGGCGTTCCGTCGTGTTCACGAACGGGTGCTTCGACGTGCTCCACGCCGGGCACGTTCGCTATCTCGCCGCGGCGCGTCGCGAGGGCGACGTGCTCGTCGTCGGACTCAACTCCGACGCGTCGGTGCGGCGCCTGAAGGGCGAGGGGCGCCCGGTGAACGGGCAGGACGACCGCGCGGAAGTGCTCGCGGCGCTCGCCTCGGTGAACTACGTGGTCGTGTTCGACGACGACACGCCGCTCGAGACGATCCGCTCCGTGCAGCCGGACGTGCTCGTGAAGGGCGAGGACTGGCGCGACAAGGGCGTCGTCGGTCGCGAGGTCGTCGAGGCGCGCGGCGGGCGTGTCGTGCTCGCGCCGCTCGTCCCGGGGCGGTCCACGACGTCGATCGTCGAGAAGATCCGCAAGCAGGGGAACTGAGGTGGCCCGCGTCGTCCTCGACCGTGCGGAACTCGCGCAGATCCTGGCCGCCGCGCGCGCGGCAGGACGCACGGTCGTTCTCGCGAACGGCTGCTTCGACCTGCTCCACGTGGGCCACGCCCGATACCTCCAGGGCGCGCGCGCCGAGGGCGACGTGCTCGTCGTCGCGATCAACTCCGACGCGAGCGTGCGCCGGAACAAGGGGCCGTCGCGCCCGCTGCAACCGGAGTCCGAGCGGGCGGAACTCATCGCCGCGATCGGCTGCGTGGACTACGTGACGGTGTTCGACGAGCCGACGGCCGACGCGCTGATCCGCGCGCTCCGCCCCGACGTTCACGCGAAGGGCACGGAATGGCGCGCGGACAACGTGCCGGAGTTGGCGACCGTGCGCGAGATCGGGGCACGCGTGGCGATCGTCGGCGATCCGAAGTCGCACAGTTCCACGGACATCGCGGCGAAGGCGCGCGGCGTGTGAACGACGGCCTCGCGCGCTGGGTCGATGGTCTCGCCGCGGGGCGGACCGGCTGGCTCGCCCAGCGCAAGCGCGAGCGCGAGGTCTTCGGAATCCCGGCGCAGGGCCCAGAGACGCACTGGGCGAAGCGCGGGTGGGGCTCGAAGCGGCGGGAGATCCGGTGCGAGGCCGCGAACGCGCGGGTCCTGGCGGAGATGGGGCTCGGCCCGCCGGTCGTCGCGGCCGGCGCGCACGGCGACTCCGAGTGGATCGTCACCGAGGACGCGGGCACGGAGTGCCTCGCCGTCTCGCGGGGCGGCATCACGGACACGAAAGCGCGCCGCCGGGTGCTCGCGGTCGTCGCCGCGGCCGCACGCCGCCTGCACGACGCGGGGCTCGCGTTCCCCGACCTCACGGCGCGGCACACGTTCCTGCGCGCGGACGGCGCGTGGTTCATCGACCCGGCGCGGCTCGAGCGCCTCCGCGGGCCGGCGCCCGTTGCGCTCCGCGCGCGCGACCTGGCGGCGCTGCTCGCGTCGCTGAACTGGCCCGCGATCCCCCGCCCGGAGCGCGTCCGTCTCCTGCGCGACGCGACGGGGGAGACGGGCGACGGTCTCTGCCGCCTGTGCACTCTCGTCGCGGAGCGGATCAGCGTCCTCGCCTCCCGCACGCGGTGGCGGCACGCGCACCTCGACGCGACGGTGCGGTTCCAGGAGGCGTTCACGCTCGCGCGATTCGCCGCCGGGGCCGGGTCGGTGTCGATGCCGGACGACGTGTTCGAGCGCGGCACGATGCGCGTCGTTCGCACGCTGTCCGATCGCGAGAACCGCACACTCGGCACCGGGCCCGACGGGCGTCCGCTCTTCTTCGTGAAGGCGTTCCCGCCGACCCGGCGCGGGGAGTCGCCCGCGATGGCCGAGATCGCGGCGATCGACCGGTTCCAGCGTGCGGGCATCCCCGTGAATCGCGTGGCGGCATACGCTGAGGACGTGGACCGCGGCTCGTTCGTCGCCGTCGTCGCGTGCGACGGCGAACCGCTCGACGACCTCCTCCGGCGCGGCGTCACACCAGAGGAGCGCCGCGCGCTCGCGGTGCAGTCGGCCCGCATCTGGCGGCGGATGCGCGACTGCGGGCTGCGCCACCGCGATGCGTACCCGTGCCATCTTTTCGCAGCGCGCACGGACACGTCGAACCGGTTCGAACTGCGGTTGATCGACCTGACTCGCGCGGGCCTCGCGACGTGGCCGAAGCGGCGCTGGTTCGTCAAGGACGCAGCCGCTCTGTGGCACGGATGTCCGAAGCCGCCGGTGACTCGCACCGACGCCGTGCGGTGGCTCCGCGAGTACTTCCGTGTGCCGAAGCTGACGGCAGAGGCGAAGCGGTTCGCGCGGGCCGTCTCGGCAAAAGAGGCGTCGATCGCGGCGCGTCAGGAACGCAAGGCCCGCAAGGCTTGCGCAGACGGGACGCAGGCGGCGCAGCCGTGAAGGCAGCGTTCATCATCGACCGGTGGGACCCTGCGCGCGGCGGCGCAGAACGTGCGACGGCGCAACTCGTCGAGCACCTCGTGGCGACGGGTCACGAGGCGCACGTGTTCGCGCTGCGTGCCGTTGCGGGCGCGCCGGGCGTGGTCCACGAGATCGAGCGTCCGCTTCGATTCCGCGGCGCAATGGAGGCGGAGTTCGCTCGGCGCGCGAACGACGCCGCGCGCGCCGCCGGCTGCGACGTCTCCGTCGGGCTGCGCCACCTGGAACATGTTGACGTCTACTGGCCCCACGGTGGTCTGCACGGTGCGACGCTCGAGGCCGTCGAGCGGTCGCACATCGGTTTCCGCGAGGGCGTGGCGCGCACGCTGCACCGCGTGTCGCTGAAGCACCGGACGTTCGTGAACCTCGAGACGGGGCTCCTCTCCGGCGGCGGCGCGCGCGTCGTGTGGTGCGTCTCGCCGATGATCCGCGACGAAGTCGCGAAGGCGCACCCGTCGGCCACTCCGCGGCTTGAGGTCCACCCGAACGGCGTGGATCTCGCGACGTTCCACCCCGGCCTCCGCGAGGCCCGCCGCGCCGCGTTCCTGCGGCGTCATCGCATCGATCCGGACTCCGCTGTGGTCGTGTTCCCCGGCGGCAACTGGAGCCTGAAGGGGTGGGATGTCCTCTGCCACGCGCTGCCTGCGACGCGCGGACCGTGGACGCTCGTCGCGGCGGGGGACGACGGTGAGAACGCGTCGGTGCCGGCGTCGGTGCGCGAGCGCGTCGTCCTCCTGCCGCGTCAGGACCCGCGAGATCTCTGGGGGGCCGCCGACGTCTGCGTGCAGCCGACGTGGCGCGATCCGTGCTCGCTCGCGACGCTCGAAGCACTCGCGTCCGGCGTTCCGGTCGTGACGACGGCAGCGAACGGAGCGGCCGACGTCGCGGCGAAGCTCGGCACGGTCGTCCCCGCGGGGGATGCGTCGGCGCTCGCCGCGGCCCTGTCGGACGTGATCGCCCGGCGTGGCCCGGAACGGAGCCGGGCGGCCCGCGACGCAGGCGCGGACCGCCCGGTGGATGTCTGGCTCGCGGGACTCGTCGCGTCGCTCGAGCGGGCCGCTACTTCGCGGCCTTGAACGCGATCCCGTCCATCGCGGCCCAGAACTGCTGCTTGTTCACGTCCTCGGCGCCGGCGCGGGCCGCGCACTCGAAGTAGAGGAAACGGTTCGTGCTGACCATCGTGACGTAGATGCGACGCTCGCAGGACTCCCACGCCTTCCAAGAGCCCTTGCCGAGGCCGCGTGCGGTGATCACGGAGAACTCCCGGCCGCCGATCTTCTTCTCTTCGATCTTCGGCTCGCCGCCCTTCGCGAACTGTTCGAAGTCGTCGTTGCGGAACGACTTGTCGAACCACGCCATGAACTGGGCCGCGTTCGACGCCTCGCCCCAGGTCTTCAGCGTGATCGCGTTGCAGCGCGCCCAGAGCACGCTCTTGTCGTCCTTGTAGACGAGCGTCACGCGGCCGCCTGCGACCTCGCACTTCTGGAAGGTCCAGAACTTGTCCGCCGGCTTCTTGATGGTGTAGCCGTACGCGCCGTCGGTGTATGCGGTGAGCGTGGCGAAGTCGGGCTCGGCTGCATTCGCGTCGGGGAACGTGAACGTCTTGCCGTTCTCCTTCCACCACTTCTCCCACGCGGCGGGATCCTCGATCTCCTCGCCCGTGAGCGCGACGAGCGCCTTCAGCGCCGCGGCCTTCGCGATGCCGTAGTTCTCGCGCGTCTGTGCGCTGGCGCTCTTGCCGCTGCCGGACCCGCCGCCGCGCGTGTTGTCGGTCTCCACGACCCACTTGATCAGTTGCTCGACGACCGGCTTCTCCCGGGCCGACCCGTACGCGGTGATGGCGCGCTTGCTGATCTCGGGGTTCGAGGCGAGGTACTTCTTCACCACGTCGGCGAGGTTCTCGAGCGCGACCTTGTCGGGGTTCGTGGGCATGTAGAACGCGAGGCTGTCGAGGACGCCGAGGTAGCGCTCGGGGTGGTCCTTCGCCATGTCCTTGTCGTCTGTCTTCGACTTGAGCCACTTGAAGAGCGACTCGCTCTTGTTCTTCGCGGCGGCCTTCATCGCGGACTTCGCGACGCGGTCGCTCTTCGCGGTGCGTCCGATGTCGGCGAACTCCTCGGTCAGCGCGGGGTCGTTCTTCGACTCGAGCTCGGTGATCTTCGCGATGATCTTGTTCTCGTCGCCGGCCTTGACGACCTCCTTCAGCGCGGCGATCGCCGCCGCCATGTCTTCGGCCTGGACAGCGGCCGCAGGAAGCGCGACGTACGCGGCGGACGTGCCCCCGAGGGCAGCGAGAGCGAGAAGGGCGAGCACGGCGGGACGGCGGGCGAACTTGCTCATGGCCTTGAGCCTCCTTGCGGGGATGGAAGCGCAACTAGGATACCAACGCCGAGCGCCTCAGGCGTATCGTTCGTCGCTCGTGCATCCGATGCATGGCCGGTGCGGGGGAAGGCTTGCGCCTGGGCTCCTTGGGGCGAACATCCCCCGAACCCGTGCGCCTGCGCAACCTCCTGCCGTCGGGCCTCCGCGCCCGCCTCGACCTGCATCGGCGGGCGGTGCTGCACTTCGTGGAGGACACCGCGGTGTCCCTTCCGCAGGGCGCACTCGTGCTCGACGCCGGTGCGGGCGAGGGGCCCTACCGCTCCGCTTTCCGCCACGTGCGCTACGTCGCACTCGACGACCGCCGCGGCGACCGTTCCTGGGACTACGGTGGCCTCGACGTGGTCGGGGACCTCCTCCGGATGCCGTTCAAGGACGGCGCGTTCGACGCGATCCTGTGTACGGAGACGCTCGAGCACCTGACCGAGCCCCAGGCGTTCATCTCCGAGGCTGCGCGCGTGCTGAAGCGCGGCGGCCGCCTTCACATGACGGCGCCGCTGACGTTCCGCGAGCACCAGGAGCCGCACGACTACTTTCGCTTCACGCGCCACGCGCTGCGGATGCTCTGCGAGCGGGCGGGCCTCCGGCCGGTTTCGATCGAGCCCGAGGGCGGCTACTTCAGGATGCTCGGGGACAAGATCCAGCCGACGCACCGGTTCCTCTTTGCGAAGGACCGCGCGCTCGTCTGGAAGATCGTCTTCCTGCCGCTCCACCCGTTCTCGATGCTCTTCTTCACCGTGTTCGCCCCGGCTCTGTGCCTGTGGCTCGACCCCCTCGACCGGAAGCGCAAGCACACCACCGGCTTCCACGTGATCGCGGAGCGGCCGTGACGCGACTCGCAGTCCTCGCCGAGGACCTCGACGGCCCGGTCGTCCGGCACCGCGTCCGCGCGCTGCTGCCGTGGCTGCGCGACGCAGGGCTTGACGACGTGCGTTTCGTTGCGGTGACGAAGGGTCACCGCGCGCGCCGCGCCGCGTTCGCTGCCGCGGCGGACTGCGGGAACGTGCTCCTGATGCGGCGTCTCTTCCAGCGCTTCGACTTCGCGGCACTCCGCGGCGCGGCGCATCGACTCGCGTTCGACTTCGACGACGCGGTGCAGTTCCGCGATCCGTTCCAGGGGAGATCCACGTCGTACGTCCGCGAACGCCGGTTCCTCCGTGCGGTCCGCGGGGCGGATCTCGTCACCGCCGGAAACGAGTATCTCGCAGGCCTGGCGCGCGCGGCAAAGGGCGACGCGCAGATCGTCGTCGCGCCCACGCCCGTCGATGCCGATCGCTACCGGCCCCGGGCGGGGGCGTTCGTTGACGACGCACACACCGACGAGCGTCGCGGGTTCCGCGTCGGGTGGATCGGTTCGCGATCGACGCGTCCGTACCTGGCGGTCGTCGCCCCAGCGCTGCGCGAGGTTGCGCTGCAGCGGCCGGACCTGGTCGTCGCCGTGATGGCCGACGCGACACCCCGCGAACTGGCAGGGCTTCCCGTCGAGTTCACGCCGTGGAGCGAGGCCGCGGAAGTCCCGTTCCTCCAATCGCTGCACGCGGGGCTCATGCCGCTCACCGACGACCCGTGGAGTCGCGGCAAGTGCGGCTTCAAGCTGCTCCAGACGATGGCCTGCGGCGTGCCGTCGGTCGCGAGCCCGGTGGGCGTGAACACCGTCATCGCAGCCGGGGGCGCAGCGCTCCTCGCAGCCACAAGCGACGACTGGGTCGCGGCGTTGCTCGGACTCGCGGACGACCCGGCCGCTGCGGCTGTGCTCGGCGCACGGGGCCGCGCCGCCGTCGAAGCGCGCTGGTCCACGGCGGTGCTCGGTCCGAAGTTCGCCGCGGCGCTCGCGGCTTGGGCTCGTGGAGTCGAAGTCGCGTGACTGCGCCGGTCGTGCTCGTCGTCATCGTGAGTCGCGACACGAAGGACGCGGCGGTGCGATGTGCCCGGAGCGTGCTGGATCGGGGCACAGTGAACGACGCGACCACGCGCCTCGTGGTGGTGGACAACGCATCGAGCGACGGCACGGCCGACGCGTTGCGCGGTGCGTTCGGCGGTCGCATCGACGTCATCGCGAATGCCGACAACCGGGGCTTCGGAGCCGCCTGCAACCAGGGCGCGGCCGTGGTTCCGGATGCGCGCCACGTACTCGTCCTCAACGCCGACGCCGAACTCACGCCGGGGGCGCTCGAGGCGCTCGTCGCGGAGTTGGAGTCGAACCCCGGCGTCGGGGCGTGCGGCCCGCGCGTCGTCGGCGATGACGGCTCGCCGCGTCCGTCGGTGCGGGGGCATCCGACGCGGCTCGCGTTGCTCCATCAGCACACGGCGCTGCGGTTCCTGCGCGTCGGCGCTGCGGCGTTCGCAAGATATCGATCCCCGTCGATCCCTCTGGGCGATGCCTCGTCGGACGCCGAGGTGGTGCTCGGCGCGTGCGTGCTCGTCCGTGGCGACGACTTCCGCGCGGCGAAGGGGTTCGACGAGCGGTACTTCCTCTACTTCGAAGAGGCCGACCTGGAACGGCGACTCGCTGAGTCGGGACGTCGCGTGCGCTATGTGCCGACGGCGGTCGTCCGCCACACCGGCGGCGCGAGCAGTCGCCGCGATCCGGAACGAGCGCTCACCTGGTACCTGTGCAGTCTGTTCCTGTACGTGGATCGCTGGTACGGGCGCGGCGCGGGCCTCGTCTATCGCGCTCTGTTCAAGCCGCTGTTCGTGGTGCGCCTCGTGACGGACGCCGCCCGCGACGCCGCGGTGCTGCTCGTCCGGGGCCGCGAGCAGAAGCGAGACGAACTGCGCCTCACCGCCCGCTTCGCGCTTCGCGGGTTCTGGACGTTCCTGTTGGCGTGATCAGTGGCCGTCCGGGAATAAGTGGCACACTTGGCTGCGCTCCGGCGAGCCGGCTGCAAGGCGGGCGAGGCGGGCAAACTCCACGGAGCGAGTTGCACGCCGAGCCCAACGCAGCAGCAGGCCGTCGGAGTAGCGGCGGCGAAGCCGGCGCGCGGCTTGCACACTCATGCAGCGCGCGTGCGCGAGATCACGACCGCAAGCCGCGTGATCAAGTGTGTCAGTTATTCCCGGACGGCCACTAACTTCACGCGCGTGGAATCCTTCGACCGCATCCTCGTCCGCGCGCCGAACTGGCTCGGCGACGTCGTCATGGCGACGCCGCTCCTGCGGGTCGTCCGCGAGACGTGGCCCCGCGCGCACATCGGTGTCGTGTGCTCGCCGGGGGGCGCGGCGGTGCTCGACGGCCTGCCGTTCTTCGACGAGGTGATCCCGTTCCGGAAGAACGACCTGCACCGCGGCGTCCGCGGCATGGCGCGTCTCGCGCGCGAGCTGCGGAAGGGCCGGTTCGACCTCGCGATCTGCTGCCCGAACTCGTTCAGCTCCGCGCTGGCGCTGCGTTGGGCGGCCATCCCGCGGCGCGTCGGTTGGTCGTACGGCGGGCGCGGCTTCCTGCTCACGGATCGACTCGTCCCCGCGATGAAAGGGCACCGCCGTATCGCGCGGCCGATGCCCGAGTACTATCTCGACCTCGCGCGGCACCTCGGCTGCGAGATCCTCGACGACGCGACCGAGCTCGGCGTGACTGCGTCGGGCGACGAAGAAGCCGCGCGGTTCCTCACGGAGCGCGGCGTCGTGCCGGGCACGCCGCTCGTCGGGCTGAACGTCGGAGCGTCGTTCGGGCCGAGCAAACTGTGGCATGCGAAGGGCTTCGCCGACGTCGCGACGCGGCTTCGTGCGACACGCGGGATGCGCCCGATCGTCCTCTGCGGGCCGGGCGAGGAAGCGCTCGGTCGCGAGATCGAGGACGCAGTTCGCGACGCGGGCTGCGCGGGCGTCGTTCGCACGAGCGACGTGAAGCTGTCGATCGCGGGGCTGAAGTCGCTCGTGAAGCGTCTCACGCTGCTCGTCACGACCGACACCGGCCCGCGGCACTTCGCGCTGGCCTACGACGTCCCGTGTGTCTGCGTCATGGGTTCGACGGACCCGCGAATGACCGACCAGCCGCGCACGCGCAGCGAGGTCGTCCGGCTCGCGCCGATCCTTGATTGCATGCCGTGTCACGAGAAGGTGTGCCCTCTGAAGCACCACAAGTGCCTTGAAGACCTTGGGTCGCAGCCCGTCCTCGCCGCGTGCGATCGCGTACTCGCCCTGCCGCCGACGAAGCGCGCGGGCCCTCAGACGCTGGCGAAACCGTGAGGGCGCTGGTCCTCGACCGCGGCCTTCGTTTCGACGCGTCGCGCCGCGATCCGGAGCCCGTTCCCGGCGAGGCCGTGGTGCGCGTCGTGCGCGCCGGGATCTGCGGGACGGACCTCGAGATGGTCCGCGGCTACAAGGGCGGCCTCGCCGGCGTGATCGGGCACGAGTTCGTCGGCGTGGTCGAGAGCGTCGCGGGCGCGTCGGGCCTCGTCGGACGGCGCGTCGCCGGCGAGATCAACGTCGTTTGCGGCACCTGCGCGACGTGCCGGGCGGGGCGCCGCACGCACTGCGAGCGGCGCACGGTGATCGGGATCATCGGGCGCGACGGCGCGTTCGCAGAGCGCGTCGCGGTGCCCGTCGGGAATCTCCACGTGTTGCCCGCGAACGTGTCGGACGACGCCGCGGTCTTCATCGAACCGCTCGCGGCCGCGGCTCGCGTGGCGGAGCAGGTCGAGTGCGGTCCCGGCGTCCGGGCCATCGTCGTCGGTGATGGTCGCCTCGGCCTGCTCGTCGCGCAGGTGCTCGCGATCGGCGGCGCGTCGGTGACGCTGCTCGGGCACCACGCTGCGAATCTCAAGATCGTCGCCGCGCGGGGGATCGCGACGGCGATGCACGCCCGCGACGTGACGCCGGGCGCGGACGTCGTCGTGGACGCGACGGGCACCCCGCGCGGCCTGGCCGCGGCGATGGAACTCGTCCGCCCGCAGGGCACGGTGGTGCTGAAGTCCACGTGCGCGACCGACGTCGTCCACGCTGTGGACTGGAACCGCGTGGTGGTGGACGAGATCTCGATCGTCGGCTCGCGGTGCGGCCCCTTCGAGCGCGCGATCGAGTTGCTCGCGACCGACGCGGTGGACGTCGCCTCGCTCGTCGCGGGGCGCTACCCGCTGGAACGCGGCGACGAAGCGTTCGAACTCGCGTCGTGCCCCGGCGTGCTCAAGGTGCTGCTGGAACCTTAGCCTTCTCATACATCGCGACGATCCCGTCGAGCCAGCGTTCCTCGTCGAACTGCGGCGCGCGGGCCCGCGCCTTCGCCGACAGGTCCGCGTGCAGCGCCGCATCGCGCAGGAGACGTTCGATCGACGCGGCCATCGCCTCGGGATCGCCGGGCGGCACGTAGAGCGCGGCGTCGCCCGAGGCGTCGCGGCACCCGGGCAGGTCCGACGCGACGGCCGGCACGCCCTCGGCGAGGGCTTCGAGTAGGAAGAGCGGCATCGCTTCGCTGCGCGACGAGAGCACGGCGACGCGCGTCCGGGCGAGGAGCGTTCGCACCTCGGGGAGAGGCGTCAGCACCCAGCAGCGGCCGCCGCTCGGCCGCTCGGCCCACTGGCGGACGATCTTCTCGTCGGGGCCCGTCCCGACGAGCACGAATCGCGCGCGGAGCGACGGGTCCACGCGGGCCGCGGCACGCAGGAACGTGATCGGGTCCTTCGGGTCGGCGAAGCGCGCCGCCATGAGCACGATCGGGCCGTCGTCGCCCGCCATCACCTCCGGCGCGCGGACGGCGGGCAGGTGCGGGACCGGGTTCGGCACGACGACCGCGCGGCTCCTGTCGCACAGTCCGGCTTCGACGCACGTGTCGGCCTCGGTGGGGCTCACGCAGTGGAAAATCGCAGTGCGCGATGCAAGGCGGCGCTCGATCGCACGCCACACGCGATGGCGGATCGAACCCGGCGCGTGGTACGTGAAGTAGAGCCCGTGCGGCGCATAGACCACGGGCACGCCGCCCGCCGCCAATCGCGCGAGCGCACCGGCTTTAGCGGCGTGGGCGTGGATGACGTCGTGACCCGGCGCCAGGCGCGCGATCTCGCGGCGTGCCGCGAGATCGGACCACGACGGCGACCTCTCCATGTCGAGGCGGACGGTGTCCCAGCCGTGCGCGCGGGCCGCGTCGAGCACCTCCGTGCCTTCCAGCGACGACAGGGCGGCCGTGCCGCGGATGCCGCGCTCCGGTAGGCGCCGCAGCAGCGCCTCGAGCACCCGAGCGGCGCCGCCCGTGCCCGGTCTCGCAATCAGCAGGACCCTCACGCGCGCATCCCGAGGGCGCGCGCGTAGACCGCTTCGTGCTGCGCGAGGCAGCGTTCCACGGAGAATCGACCGAGTGCGCGGGCGCGCGCGGCGGCGCCCATCCGCCGGGCGAACTCCGGATCGTCGAGTACGCGCAGGATCGCCTCCGCGAGCGCCTTCGCGTCGCCGGGCGGGACGAGCAGGCCCGTCACGCCGTCTTCGACGACCTCTGGGACGCCGCCGACGCACGTGGCGACGACCGGACGCCCGCGCTGCGCCGCCTCGACGAGCGCGAGTCCGAGGCCCTCCCAGCGCGACGCGAGCACGACCATGTCCGCCGCATCGAAGTGGGGGACCGGATCGGCCGCGAACCCCGCGAACTCCACGCTGCCCGCGGGCAGCGCGGCCGCGGCTCGGCGGACCTGCGCATCCATCGACCCGCGGCCTAGGAACGTGAGCGTCGCCGGCCGTTCCTCGCGCACGCGGCGGAACGCCTCGATCAGCCCGAGCGGGTCCTTCTGCGGCTCCAGACGGCCGACGCACAGCACGCGGCCCGTGCCCGGCGCGGCGACGATCGGCGCGGCCGGCGCTTCGACGCCGTAGCGAACGACGTCGATCCCGCACTGCGGTTCGCCGAGAGCGCTGCGCAGGAACGCTGCCACGCCCTCGCTCACGGCGATGCAGGCGTCGGCCCGGGCGAGCGCGGCGCGGCCGAGCATCCGCCACGGCGCGCGTTCCAGATAGACGTCCACGTTGTGCTTCGACGAGACGAGCGCATCCCGGTCCGGTCGGCTGCGGCCCAGGCAGGACGCGGCGAGCACGTCCGCCTTGAACAGGTGGGAATGGACCACGTCCGGCGCGAACGCGCGGCGGAAGCTCTGGAACGCGCTCTGCGCCCGCGCCGCCCGCACGCCGCGGACCTCGAGGTCGCGCACTTCGATGCCGAGACTCTCGAACTCGGGCGTGAGTTCTCCGTCGCCCTTCAGGTAGGCGACGCCGATTCGTTGGGGACCGGACGCCGCGGCGCGTGCGCGGCACAACTCGAGCAGTGCCTTCTCCGCGCCGCCTCGGTCGAGCGTCGTGATGACGTGGAGCACCCGCGGCGCGCCGACGGTGCTGCTCACGATCGGCCGCGCCCGGTTAGCCTTCGCGGATGGCCGCCGACCCAGCGAAGCGACTCCCCGAAACGATGACCGCGCTGCGCGAGGGGCTCTCGCGTCGCATCGTCGGCATGGACGGCGTGGTCGAACACGTCCTCTACTGCCTCCTGTCGAACGGGCACGGACTGCTCGTGGGCGTGCCCGGACTCGCGAAGACGATGCTCTGCGCCTCGCTCGCGCAGATGCTCGACTTGCAGTTCAAGCGCATCCAGTTCACGCCCGACCTCATGCCCGGAGACGTCACCGGCACCGAGACTCTCGGCGACCTCCCCGAGGGCGGCCGCGGGCTCCGCTTCGTGCCCGGGCCGATCTTCACCCACCTCCTGCTCGCCGACGAGATCAACCGCACGCCCCCGAAGACGCAGGCCGCACTGATGGAGGCGATGGAGGAGCGTCAGGTCACGTGCGGCGGTCGTCTGCGCCCGCTGGACCCGCCGTTCCTCGTGCTCGCGACGCAGAACCCGATCGAGCAGGAGGGCACGTACGAACTGCCCGCGGCCCAGCTCGACCGCTTCCTCGTCCGCATCCACGTGGGCTACCCGCCGGAGGCCGACGAGAAGACGATCGTCCGTCGGACGACCGCCGGGAAACCGGCGGACCTGCCCGTGATCCTGACCCGCACGGACATCCTGGCCCTGCAGGAGTCCGTCGTCCGCACGCCGGCCAGCCGCGACATCGTTTCGTACGCGACGAAGATCGCGCGCGCGACCCGCCCCGGCGCCGACCTGCCGAAGTCGCTCGAGGGCCTCGTCCAGTGGGGCGCCGGCCCCCGCGCCGGCCAGGCGCTCGTCCTCGCCGGGAAGGCGCGCGCGCGCATCCAGGGCCGCATCGCCGTCGAGGCGGGCGACATACGCGCCGTCCTCCCGGCCGTCCTCGGCCACCGCGTGATCCCGAGCTACCTCGCCGTCGCCGAGGGCGTCACGACCGACGACATCGCCCGCCGCGCGATGGAGTCCGTCACCGCCCCCGACGGCTGGGTCCCGCCCGTCGCGATGCGAGCGAAGCGCTCGCTGCTGGCGCGGCTGCGCGGGAAGTAGCGGGGACGGTCCCCGCAAACTCACAGACTCCCGTGTTCCGACGTTCCCACGGGGACAGGGTTCAGTAAGTCAGCCCTTCGCCGCCGCGAGACGGATGGCCGCTTCCAGGATCTGGCGGCTGACGGTCACGCTCGTTCGGTAGCCCGATGTCTTCGTCGTGTGCTGCCGAACGATGACGAGGTCCATGCCCTTCTCGTGCTTCACCTCGCGGATGACGTCCGGCGGGAGTTTCATCGCCCGGCCGCGGTCGAGGAGCCCCTGGCCCGGCGTCCCGACGACGACCGCGTAGAGGTACGGGTTCGGCACTCCCTGGACCCGGTTCAGGACCACCTGACCCTGCACCGTCAACACGGACCCCTTCGGCGCCGGGAACGTGACGGCGACGCGCACGTCGTCCGGCGCGCGATTACCGGCGGTCCCGGTCATCTGCAACTGCGCCTGCAGACGTCCGCCCACCCCGTCAACGAGGGCGCGCAGCGGCGGCAGCACGTCGCGCAGGTGCCCGGCCTTCAGCACGAGGCCCGGGCGCCGCTGCACGCTGCGCATCCCGCTGAACCACTGGAGGAGCAAGAGCGCCGCGCCGTCCACGGCGACGATCGCCCCCGGGGTGGCGCCGACGTTCACGGCAGTCAGCGCGGAGACGACGAGCACGCCGAACGCCGTGCCGAACCACACGCCGAACCCGGTGCCGTTGCTGATGTCGGTGGCGCTCCGGTCCCAGCGTGTCATGGCGTCGTCGCGCTCGACGATCTCCGCCACACTCTCGATCGGCGCGTTCTCCCACGCGGGGTCCCGCGGCAGCCCCCGGCGGTCGAGGCGGCTGTCGAACCCGACGACCCACGACATCACCACGGCGGCGACGAGGAACGGGACGCCGAGCAGCACGGACATCGTCACGACCTGCACGATGATCCCGACCAGCACGAGACCGATGACCCACCCGAGGCGCGTGCGGTACGCCATGCGCCTCGCGACCGCGAACGTCAGCACCGGCTCGGCTGATTCAGCGCGGACGATCCCGAGCACGCCTCCGGGGGCCGACGCCGACGGCTTCGCGCGGGCCGTCTCGACGGGCGCAGTCATGAGGCACCTCCCGACCGGCGCGCCGCCGCACGGGCGTCCACCGCCGCGCGTGCTTCGTCGAGTTCGCCGCATCCGACCTGTCGCCAGTAGAGCGGGCACGCCCCGTTGCAGACGGCCAGGTGCTCGCAGGCGCGGCAGTGCTCCGGCGCAGCGGACTTCGCGCGGAGCGCCGTTGCCTCGGGCGACGTCCACAGCTCGCGGAACGGGCGATCCACGATGGAGCCGAGCGGGCGGTCCCAACTCGCGCATGGGAGCAGGCTGCCGTCGGCGCCGACGGAGAGGAGTCCGTCGCACGCGGAGCAGCCCTTGTTCCCGAGGCCCTCGGCGACCGGGTTGAAGATGCAGACCGGCGTGGGCGAGTACCACAGGAACTCGATTCCCGCGGCGCGACTCGCCGCGAGGATGCGCGGCAGGACCTGCGCGACGTCGCGGTAGAGGACCGGCGGCGCCGCGCGGAGCGAAGCGCTGCCCGTGGGGATGCACAGGTTCATGCTGAACCGTTCGCCGCGGAGCACGTCGCGCACGAAGACCGGGAACGCGAGCACGTCGTCGATGTTGTCCCTGCAGATCGTCGTGTTCGTGTGGACGCGGATGCCCGCGGCAGTGAAGTTCCGAATGCCCTGCATCGTGGCGTCGAACGAGCCCGGAATCCGCGTGATCCCTTCGTGAACTCCGGCGGTCGTACCTTCGACGCTCACTTGCGCGGAGTGGAGTCCTGCGGCGACGAGCGACGCGACGACCTCCGGCGAAGCCGACCGGATGCCGTTCGTCACCAGGTTGACGCGCATCCCGAGCGACCGGGCGTGGCGGATCATGTCGGGCAGGTCGTCGCGCAACGTCGCCTCACCGCCCGTGAAGCTCACACTCGGCACCTGCGCCTCGTGCGCGATCCGGTCGAGGACGCGGCGGACCTCGTCGAGAGTCATCTCCGAAGCGCTCCCGACGGGGTTGACCGTCTCGTTGCAGCCCGCGTAGCAGAACGAGCACGCGGCGTTGCAGCGGTACGTCACCGCGATCTCCGAGATCACGGGGAGCGGCGAGAAGTTCATGCCGAAGGGCTTCCGATCGACGGCCGGCGACGCGTACGTGTCGGGCAGCCCGTGCGCGAGCAGATGGCGCAGGTCGAGCAGGAACCGCTCGGTGTCCCGCCGGACGCGCGGGTCCTTCCCGAACGGCGCGAGAATGGTCGCGATCGGCTCCCCGGCGAAGAGCCGCTTCAGGATGCGGATCGCCGACGGGTTCAGCTTGAACGCCTTGTTCGGCCGCTGGATGAAGACCGAGTCCTCCTCGCGGACGAACACGAAGTCGCGGACGTTCCGCGCCCACGTGTCGGCCCACGCGAGATCCGGCTCGGTCGCCACCGAGGGCGCCGCGGGCACCGCGGCCGGGCACGTCGATCCGCCGCGCATCAGAACGATCCCCCGCTGTGACAGGCCGAGTGACACGCGGAGTGGCAGGCCGAGTGACAGGCGGAATGACACGCCGAGTGACAGGCGTCGTGGCACGCGTCGTGGCAGGCCGAGTGACACGCCGAGTGGCAGGCGTCGGCGGCTCCCGTCGCGCCGAGATCCGGTGCCGCCTGCGTCGCGTCGCCGAGGTACGTCGTGTAGTCCACGGTTCCGGCGGTCACGGGGATCGACCGCTCGAACCGACCGGGGCGGTAGGTCCGGTCGTAGTCGTGGTAGCCCTGGTTCCAGTAGTACCAGTGGTACCAGCCCATGTTCTGCAAGGCGGGCGTGCGAGCGGCGTCCACCGGGCGCGGCGTGTGGCCCAGCTTCTCGCGCTCGGCCCACACGGTGTCGATCTTCGCGCGCCAGTGCTTCGTCGTCGCGTCGATGTCGCAATCCCACGTCTTCTTCCGCACGGAGTCCACGACGCGCTGCAGCACGGCCTTCAGCTCGGCCTCCGAGAAACGCCCGTCGTCGCCCGCGGCCACGATCATCTCGGCCTCGCACGGCTCGAGCTTCGCGAGCTCCGACGGGTGCCGCGGCAGGATGCGCACCTCCAGCGGGTCCTCCGTGACGATCTCGAAGAACCCGGCCTGGAGCAGGCGCTGCAGCACGATGCTGAGGAGCCGCTTGTACGGGAGGCCGAGGAAGACGCCGACCTCGACGGGCGTGAGGTCTTCGCACACCTTCCCCGCCTTGCGGAACGACGACATCTCGATCTTCGGCGGCACCCACTCGACCGACGACCAGCCCACGCGGTCAAGCGAAGCCCGCGCGGTCCGTGTCTCTCTGTGCTTGCGCAGGAGGAGCCAGACGAAGCCACCTCCGAGCGCGAGCAGAATGGCGGTGAGGACGAGTCGCCCGCCGCCGGAACCGCTCTCGGGCGCTCGCTGCGGGGGCCGGTTGGGTGTCGCGGGGATCGGTTGCGGTTCAGGACGCGGGGGATCGTGCCGGGACGGCGTGGGCGCAGGTGCCGCACCGAGCGTTGCGTCGAAGATCGTCGCTCGCACGTACTGCTGGATGTCGAAGGTGGCGTCCTTCGCGACGCCGTCCTTGTGGAGCAGCACCTCGAAGCGAGCGTCGTCGGCGGTGCGCCGGTAGTCGATCTTGAACGCCGCGTTCATCGCGGCCTCCGTCCGGAACAGCACCGACTCGAGGAACTCCTTCGACTTCGGGTCCGTCCCCTCGGGAACCGTCACGGGATAACGCACGCGCACCGTCTCGTGCTCGAGTGCGTGGTCCCACGTGCTCGGGCTCCAGTGGAAGACGACGAGCGCGTCGCCTTCCGCCGGGGTCGTGCGGGCGAGCATCCCGGTGGTCGCGAAGTTCGTCGCGAAGCGGAACTTGAAGATCACGCGGCCGCTCGAGAGGCCCGCGCCATTCGCGAGTTCGATCGTCTGCTTCCCGTTCCGGTTCCCACGGACGAGCGGGAAGGTCCGCCCGCCGTCGGCCGTCGCGAGTCCGAACCGGTCGTCCCACACGGGGCGGAGCGCGTCGATCTGCGGCCCCGAGAACCAGAACCCGTGGAACTCGCCCGAAGTCACTTCGTAGCAGACCGCGTACGTCACGCTGCTGCGCCCGTCGCGCCCGAGGTCCACGTCCACCTCGGCCCATCGCGGCACGCCTTCGCCCGCGCGCGCCGTCGCCACAGCGAGCAGCACGCCGACCACCGCGACGCACCACCGCATCCAGTCCCGGACTCTGCCGCACGTTCGCTCACGCATCGAGCGTCATTGTGGACAGGCCCCGGGTGCGTTCAAGCCCCGATCCCCAACCGGTCGCACTTCACGGCCCCCAACGAGACCCAGGTCGCACCGCAGGCGCCTAACCCGCAACGCTACGACGGGGCAGTCCCGCTGCGAAGTCGGCGGAGCAAGGCGCAGCGCATCACTTGCGAACTCGGGGAGGGTCCCCACAAGCTCAAAAACTCGCGCGTTCCGACGTCACTTCCGGGCCGCTCCGGGCGATGTCAGCCCTGTTCCCGCTGACCTATCTGACCGACCAAGTCTGAGTCGCTGGATCGAAGCGAAGGTCGTACTGGGCCCGCTCCCACCAGTGCGCGCAACTCGCTGCTGCGGCTGCGAACAAGTCCTCACTCACCACCTGCATTGTGCGTTCGTCGAACGCCGACTTGCCGTACATCGCGGTGCGCGAGACGCCGTTCAACTGGAGCCCCGCGGCGTGACGCTGGTACGCGTCGGGCGGCCCGTCGTTGGGCAACGGAGTGCCGAGGATCTCAATCAGCGCGGGTATCCCGGCCATGTCGCCTACCCGCACAAGGGCCGCGGCGACGTGCCGACGCGCATCGACGCGCAGTGGCGTCTTGAGCAACGCGTTCAGCGCCGGCCCGGCCTCGGGCACGATTGCGGGCAACGGTTGCTGATGCCCTTCCAGGCTCTTTGCCACCTGAGACGGCGGATCGTCCCTTAGACGATGGGGACCGGTCCCGCCCATGAGCTCCGCCATGGTCGCGATCGCGAAGTTCAGGTCGCCGTCGTACCTCGGCTCGGCCAGCCACTCGCAGCACGCCTGGACGACGGCCGCTTCTCGCAAATGGGGCCGAGCGGCCTCGTGGAGTCCGGTGTCGAAGCAGCCTTCGCGGAGCAGGGCCGCATAGGTCGCAATGCTCGCGGGCGCGTTGAGGTTCGCGAATGCGACTTCGACCTCGCGGTGTCCGTCGCGCATGAGCCGCGCAAGCATCGGCACGTCCTCGTCGAGGACGAGCGTCGCGAGCACCCTCTTGACTGCTTGGCGCATCGCCCACTGGTCCTTGAACGCGGGATCGGACAGCACCTTCAGAAACACGCCGAGCGCCGGGCGGCCGATCGCGACGAGGTCCTTCTCGCGCGGATCGGGGTAGTGAGCGGACGTCGCATCGCGGTAGGTCTCGAGGATCTTCATGGCCTCGGCTTCGACCTCCGGCGTCGAGACCGACACATCCGTCGCCGCGCCACCTTGGGGCGCGATCTCGTCGGCTGGGGACGCCTCGGCGAACCGTGCGAGGCGGAAGCCGGCGACGACGTTCATCGTCGCGGTGGGCGCCGCGCCGAATCCGCGGGACGCCGAGCGGAGCCCGTCGGCGCGGGAGGCGTACCCGCCATCGCGAACTACGTGGGCGTTCGCGTTCGGCGACTCCCAGGCACTGCCGTCGGCCGGAGCCCCGTTGAAATCGCCGTG